>JANRKI010000033.1:0-5670 GCA_033763535.1 Fimbriimonadaceae bacterium
GCCCAGTACGCTCCCGCGCCGCACGCGATGAACATAAATCCGAGTTGGGACACGGTGGAGTACGCCAGCACCTTCTTGATGTCGGTTTGACCGAAGGCGATCGCCGCCGCGAACAACGCCGTGAACGCGCCGACCGCGCAAACCACTGCGCTCGCAACCGGACTGAGTTGGAACACCACGTTCATCCGGTTGAGCAACACGACGCCCGACGTCACCATCGTTGCGGCGTGGATGAGTGCGGACACCGGCGTGGGGCCGGCCATCGCGTCGGGCAACCACACGTACAGCGGAAACTGCGCCGACTTACCCGCCGCTCCGCCAAAGAGGAGCAGGCCGATCGCCGTGGCCAGCACCGGATTCTTGCTAAGGGCCGTTTGCAGGGCGGGCAAAATGACGTCGTAGCTCAGCCAGCGCCCGTCCGGCACCGCGATGTTCGCGTCGGCCACCGCCACCACGATGAGGAAGAGCCCGAGCATCAGGCTCCAGTCGCCGATGCGGTTGACGATAAACGCCTTGTTCGCGGCTTTCGTGTTCTCGGTATCGCGATACCAAAAGCCGATGAGGAGGTAGGAGCACAGCCCGACGCCTTCCCATCCGATGAACAGCAGCGGCAGGTTGTTGCCCAGCACCAGGATGAGCATCGCGACCACAAAGAGGTTGAGGTACGCAAAGAACCGCGCGAAGTCCTTGTCTTCCGCCATGTAGGCCGTGGCGTACAGGTGGATCAGCGCGCCGATGCCCGTAATGATGAGCACCATCGTCATCGACAGCGGGTCGGCAATCAGTTCAAACGGAATGCGAAGGCCCAGGACGTGAATCCAGTCCGGCCCGGAGATGATCGCCGCTTCGCCGTGCGGCAGACTCGCCACTTTGGTCGTCGCGTACGCTCCGATTCCAAACGCGAGGGCAACCGCAACAAACGCGATGGTGCCCACGAGGCTTTTGGGCAACCTCGCGCCGAACACGCCGTTGATCAAGAAGCCGGCCAGCGGAAGCAGGATGACGAGCCAAAGAAGTTGTAAATCCACCGGTTCAGCCTCGCAAGAGATTCATTTCGTCGAGGTCGATATTCTCCCGTTGCCGGAAGATCGCCATGATGATGCCCAGCCCGACTGCGACCTCCGCCGCCGCAACCGCCATCACGAAGATCACCATCATCTGACCGCCGCTACTGGCCTGCGCCGCCGTGGAGGCATCGCGCGTGAGCGGGCTGAACTGGTACCGCGCAAACGCCAGAAACGTCAGGTTGACGGCGTTCAGCATGAGCTCGATGCACATGAAGATGACGATGGGCGAGCGGCGAATGACCACGCCCACCACGCCGGTGGTGAACATAAACAACCCGAGCGCAAGGTACGCCGCCAACGGAACGCCGTTCATCGAATTCCTCCTAAGTCCATCGTTCTCCTCTCCCTAGATGCGGCGCTTCGCCAGCAAAATTGACCCGACCAGGCCGAGCAACAGCAAGATCCCGACCGCCTCGAGCGGCACCACGTAGCTGGTGAACAGCGCGCGACCGACGTTTTGCGGCGCTCCCCAAGTGTCCGGTGTGTTCGGTTTCGTCACGCTCAGCAAGCCCGGGAGGACCTGACTCGCCACGACGCCGAAGAGGACCACACCCAGCGCAAGCCCGGTGACGACCCGCGGATCGTTCTTCAGATCCAGGCTCGTCGAACCGAGGTTCAACAGCATGATCACGAACAGAAACAGCACCATGATCGCGCCCGTGTAGACCACGATCTGAGTGATCCCCAGCATCTCCGCGTTGAGCGTGAAGTACAGGCCCGCGAGCACGAAAAAGTTGAGCACCAGGCACAGCGCACTGCGAACCGCGTTGTTAAACGCCACCACTCCAACCGCCGCCGCAGCCGCGAGACCCGCCATCGCGGCGAAGATCAAGAGCTCGGGAGTCAAGGTCACGCCGCGCCTCCTTCCGTCGCCGCCTCGGCGACCTCCGGTACCGGAACGTTTGCCTTCACGCTCACCAGCCGCACCGATCGCGATTCCAGCGGTTCACCAGCCAACTCGCTGGAGCCCCGCACCGTGCCGAGTACCGCATTAAGCAGCCAGTAGAGCAGACCAAACGTGGCGACCGCGATGCCAAACGCCAGTGCCGGATTCAGCAGGCGTTGGAGCAGCAGCCACATCGCCACGACGATCAGGTTCACCGTCGCGACCGGCAACAGCGTGCGCCAGCCCAGCGACATCAACTGGTCGTACCGCATCCGGGGGAGCGTCGCCCGCAACCAGATGTAAACGAAAATGATCAGGAAGACTTTGCCGAGGAACCACAACGGCGCCAGCCAGAAATCCGCCCAATGCAACCCGGCGGCCAGCGTGCTGACGGCCCCGCCCTGTTGCGCCAAGTACTCGAACCGGATCGGCGCGAGGTGGTACCCACCCAAGAACACGGTCGTGAAGATTCCGCCGTACACGATCATGGCCGCGTACTCACCCATGAAGTAGCTGGCGAACTTCGCCGAGCTGTACTCCGTGTGATAACCCGCCACCAGCTCGTTCTCGGCTTCGGGCAGGTCAAACGGAGCGCGGTTTGTCTCCGCGACCATGCAGATGAAGAAAACGATCGCCGCGATAAATCCGTGCGGCGTCAAGATGAACCAGTTCGCCAGCGGGGTCACGAATCCCCACAGGGCTTCCTGTTGGGCCGTCACCATGTCGGTCGGCTTGAGCGAGCCCGTGGCCAACACAATGCATGCGAGCGAGATCCCCATCCCCAGTTCGTAGCTGATGAGCTGCGCACTGGAACGCAAGCCGCCCAGAAGCGAATACTTGTTATTCGAGGCGTAACCACTGAGCACCACGCCGTACACGCCAAGCGACGCAATCGCGAGGATCCACAGCACTCCGATGTTCACGTCGGCCACCGGCGTCAGCGGCTTGTACGGACCCCACGGAATCGTGGCGCCCAGCACGATGCTCGGAAACAGGGCCAACCCGGGGCCAATGACATAGATCACGAGGTCAGCGGCGGACGGCTGGATCTCTTCTTTCACCACCAGCTTCGTGATGTCGGCGAACGGCTGGATCAGCCCTTGCAGCGAAATCTTCTTGCCCTTCAGAAACGGCGGAACCCACTTGTCCCGGTGCCGCAGCGTGATCGTGCCGACCCGGTTCGGACCCTGGCGGTCTTGGAACCAGCCCAGCAGGCGACGCTCGAACCAGATCACCAAGGCGACCATGACGAGCATAGGTCCAACGAAGGTCAGCGAGCGGATGAGGGCCTGCAAGACCGGGTGCAAATTGTTGAACCACTCCGCCATAAGCCGAGACTGAATGTACCTGAGACCTTTCGCCGAGAATGATGGTTTACGGCAGGGCGTTTCGGGGGGAAACGACGCGAAACGGCCTCCGAAACCGCACGGTTCCGGAGGCCGTAGTACAGGGTTTTTGCGAGCTTAGCGTCGGTTGCGGAAGCGTTCGCCGCCGCCACCACCGCGACGGTCGCCGCCGGGGCGTCCGCCGCCGCGTCGATCGCCCGATTCCGATCGTTCGACCGTCGTCGGGTCCGCGTCTTCGTTGCCCGCCAGCGTCGGCAGCGTTTGCGCGAGGCCAAGCGCAGTAAAGTTCATGCGGCCCATGCCATCGACCTCGAACAGCTTGATGTTCAGGTCGTCGCCCAGGTTCACGACGTCTTCGATCCGCTTGATCGGCTCGGTCGTGATGTGCTCCTTCGGCACCATGCCCTCCTTGCCCGGCATAAACTCGACGAGCGCGCCGCGACCAATGATCCGAGTGACTTTGCCCCGGAACTCGCTCCCGACCTCGATCTCGTCCGTCAACGCCCGAATCTGAGCGATCGCTTCCTTCACGATCAACCCGTTCGGAGCGCCCACCAGCACCCGACCATCCTGCTGGATGTCGACGCTGGCGCCCGTGCTGCTGGTGACCTTCTTGATGTTGGCCCCGCCCGGTCCGATCAGCGCGCCGATCTTCTCCGGATTGATGTTGATCGTCACGACTTGCGGTGCCGTCTCGCCCACCGACGATCGCGGCGCCGGAATCTCGGCTTCGATCACGTCGAGGATTTCCATGCGCGCATCCTTCGCTTGGTTCAGCGCTCGCGCCAACACTTCGTCCGGAATGCCGTCCAACTTGGTGTCGAGTTGCAGCGCGGTGATGCCATCGCGGGTTCCGGCGACCTTAAAGTCCATGTCGCCGCAGAAGTCCTCCATGCCCATGATGTCGGTGAGCACTTTGAACGTCTTGCCGTCGCTCATGAGGCCCATCGCGATCCCCGCGACCGGCGCCTTGATCTGAATCCCCGCGTCCATCAGCGCCAGCGTGGAGCCGCAGACCGACGCCATCGACGTCGAACCATTGGATTCCAGCACTTCCGAGATGAGGAGCAGCGTGTACGGAAACTCCGGATTATCAACCGGAACCACCGGGCGCAGGGCGCGCTCGGCGAGGGCACCGTGCCCGATTTCTCGACGGCCCGGACCGCGCATCGGTCGGACTTCGCCCACCGAGTACGCCGGGAAGTTGTAAAAGTGCATGTAGCGGCGCGGCTCTTCGTCTTCCAGGCCGTCCATCGTCTGCGCATCGCCCGGCAAACCAAGCGTGGCCACCGTCATGACCTGGGTTTGGCCACGGCTAAACAAGCCCGAGCCGTGCACGCGCGGCAGAATCCCCGCGATCGCTTCCAGCGGGCGGATATCCGTAAGGCCGCGACCGTCCGGTCGCGTGTCCTTCTTGATGATCAGCTCCCGGACGACGCCCTTGACGACCGAATCCGCGGCTTCGAACAGTTGCTTTTGCAGTTCCGGCTCGGCCTCGTACTCCGGCTTCAGCTTCTCGACAATGTCCTTGATGAGGTCGTCGAGCGCGCTTTCGCGCATCGCCTTGTCCTTCGAACCCAGCAGGGCCTTTTGGATGTCCTTGCCGTACTTCTTGTCGATTGCCTTCTTCAGGCCTTCATCCACCACGTGCAGCGTCACTTCGCGCTTCGGCTTGCCGGCCGTTTCCGCGAATTTCGCGATCTCGCGCACGATCGTCACGATCGCGTCGTGAGCAAACTTCAGAGCGGCGTGCATGTCTTCTTCCGACACTTCGTTTGCGCCGCACTCCACCATCGAAATCGCGCCTTCGTGACCGGCGACGACCAGGTCAAGGTCGCTCTCTTTGATCTGCGACTGCGACGGAAAGAGCACAAACTCGCCGTCAATTCGACCAACCCGAACGCCCGCGACCGGCATCTTGAACGGAACGTCAGAAACCGCGAGGGCCGCCCCGGCCGCCGTGATCGCCAGCACATCCGGCGGGCAATCTTGGTCCACCGAGAACGGCATCGTGATGACCTGAATCTCGTTTCGCAGTCCCTTCGGAAACAGCGGCCGGATCGGTCGGTCGATGAGTCGGCTGGTCAGAACCGCCTTGTCGCTCGGTCGCCCGCCGCGCTTGAGAAAGCCGCCCGGAATCTTGCCGACCGCGTACTTACGCTCTTCATAGTCGCATACCAGCGGGAGAAAATCGATGCCCTCGCGGGGCTTTTCCGACATCGTGGCGACGCCGAGGACGACGGTTTCGCCCATACCGAGGAGAACGGCGCCGCCGGCCTGCTTGGCCACGCGTCCGCTCTCGAAGCTGAGCGTCTTTCCGCCCACTTCGAATTCGTGATAATGGATCATGTGTGGTCTCTTGACCCACCCG
>JANRKI010000034.1:0-32244 GCA_033763535.1 Fimbriimonadaceae bacterium
AGGGTGGCTGCCGCTGTAGGATTCGAACCTACGACCCGCTGATTAACAGTCAGCTGCTCTACCACTGAGCTAAGCGGCAATGAATCACGAAAGGTACCCGAAAATCCTCACGGACGCAAGACCAGACCCGTGTCCGCATAAGGAAGCGCCAACTCCGCGAAACCCGCCCGAACCGTCAGCGCCACCGATTGACGGGCTCCCGTCTCCAGGTCAAACGCCTCCGCCCGAACCAGGCCATCCCCAAACGGAAGCCCGCCCATCCGGACCTTCACTCCCGCCGAGGCCCCCGGCAACGCCACCACCCGACCGGCCAGCCAGTTCCCGGCCGAAATCGCGTCGCCGTAAACCGCCGCTCCCAGCCCCGAAAGCCGAACCTCCGTAAGCCGGAACCAATCCGCTCCCGGGTTCCGAATCTCCACCGTAACGTCTCCCGCCGGATACGCCGCCGAAAGCGTCACGCGCTCCGCGCGATTCTTCTCCGCCTTTGGCCACACGCGCTCCGCCGCCACCGCTCCGTTCACTTTCACCACGGCCGTCGCGCCGCTCGCCGCCACTTCCGAAACGTCCAGCGTCACCGTCCCCGCCGATTCCGACCGAAACCGGATCGTCATCGGCCCGGCCCACGCCGCATTGCCACCCGCTTCTCCCTGAATGTAACTCGACCACTGACTCAGCCCCATCGGTCGCCGCGCGTCAATCTCGGTGATGCCCGATTTTTGCCAACCGCCCCCCGGAGAAAGGCTCAGGTCACTCCGCTCGGCGGTCTCCAGCGTCCACGCCAACCGCTTCCGGTCCGGATGCGCGCCGATCTCCGCCGCGTCCAAGAAGCTCGCGCAGGCCCCGAGGGTCTTCCAAAGCCCCTCCTTCTCCACAATGTCCCAAAACCAGTACTGCCCGGCCCCGGCGTGGCCCGCAAACGCCCCCGCAAACAGCCCGTCCCGAATCAAACGCGGCTGGTGTACCGGCGGCCCAAACTCGCCGAAGAATCCCGGCTTGCCCGCAAAGGTCGCCTCCCCGATCGCCGAACGTACGTTCGCCGGATACGTGTGCGGCTGAAAGTAATCCATCTTCTCCCACAGCGGAGCGTGCTCCATCATGCTGCTCGTGGTCACCAGGTGCCCATAAGGGTCGATGCTCCGCAGATAGTCCGCCATCTCCCCGTGCCACGCGTCGATCTCGCCCAACTTGTTCGCGTACCGAGAATCGACCCACTCCACCTCGTTAAACAGTTCCCACGCCATCAGCGAGGGCTCGTGCGCGTACCGGGCCACCGCGTGCCGAAGCCACATCTTCGAACGCCGTTTCGCCTCCGCATCGGTAAAGAAGTCCGTCGCCTTCGCCAAGAACCCGCCGTTCTTCTGGTTCCAAGGGTGCTCCGGCCAGTTCGGATTCACCGTGCTGCTGTACTGACCGTGGTGCCACAGCACCATTTGCATCCCGATCTTCCCCTCGCGCGACGCCGCAAACACCTCGTCCCACTGGTTCAGCGCGTCTTGCCAAAGCTCGTCCTTCGGCGCCGTCCCGCCGTTCGGCCACCACGGATTCTTGCCATCCCAATGACAAGCCCACACCCGGGCCCAGTTCAAACCCGATTTCGCCAGCGTCCCCACCACCGTCGCCGCGGGCGGAGTCGCCCCGCCGCCCCAACCGACGTTGATCCCGACCGGAAAGTACGGCTTTCCGTCATCGTGCGCAAACTGCCCGTCCCGAATCCGGATAAAGCCCGGCTCAATCCGCTGTGAAGCCAGCACCGAAATCAGCTGCTGGCGCCCCGGCGACTTCTGCCCATTGCGAACCAGCGTGACCGTATAGTTCCCCGGAGTCTGGGTGGCAAAGTGCGCCTTCCAACGCTCCCCGTCGTAATACGCAATCCGCACCTCTGGATCACCCTTTGCCGGCGTAAACACGGCCAGCACATCGTTCTGATCCGGGTCGTAAGGGTTGCCGTCGTACTCCCCATCAAAGCTCACGGTCACCGGACCGTAGAACGGCGCGTTCGGTCGAATCTTGCTCACGTTCACCTTTGGCGCCACCGATTGAGGATCGACCTGTATCCCGTCGCGAATCGTCCCGGTCCCCATCGCCCATACCGCTAGCCACATCGCCATAAAGGCAGTTTACAAATCCATGCGAATTCCTGTACGGTACGGGCCATGCCCACCCTGTCCGTGTCAAAGACCGAGTCACCGCTTACCGTGGGTGAAACCTTCTCTTTTACGTTCGTCAGCGACGAACCCCTCGCCCCCAACCCCTTCGCCGACGTCATCATCACCGCCACGTTTGGCGGCATTCCCGTCAACGGCTTCTGCGACGACCCGACCGGCCAAACCTTTACCGTCCGATTCCGACCCGACGAACCCGGCCCCGTCAGCTACAGCGTCCGCCTCCAGGCGGCCAACACAACCGTAGAATACAACGGCACCTTCGACGTACAAGAGGCCCCCGCCGACGCCCCGTACGAGGGCCCGCTCGACGTCGAGGGCGAAATCTTTCGCTACCGCCGATCCCGCCGCGCCTTCGTGTGGAACAGCTTCACCGCCTACATGCTCATGGGCCTGTCTCCGACCGCCCGCACCGCTGCGCTCCAATCGTTCGCCGATTCCGGCGTCACCCGCCTACGCGTCAGCCTCACCCCCAGTCGGCAACTCAGCGGCGCCCGCTGGGACGAACCCAATGTCGTCGAATCGCCCGATTTCACCTTCCGGTACGGCCCGTTCCTCTGCGCCAATCCCGACGACACCCTCAATCCCGGCTCCGACCCCACCCGATTCGACCCCGACTACTTCCAGCGGTTCGAAGCCATGCTCACCGAGGCCCGCGCGCTCGGCATCCACGTCCAGGTCGTCTGCTTCACCGACGCCCAGGAGGACCAGAACTACCCGTTCGATCGCGATTCCACCGCTGACCCAAACGAACGCCGCTTCTACGAGTACGTCATCGCCCGCCTCGCCAGCTTCCCAAATGTGGAGTGGTGCATCACCAACGAATGGGCCCTGTTCCGCCCGGATGAGTGGGTAAACGCCATCGGCGAAATCTTCCGTACCCAAGACCCCTATCGCCAACTGTGCAGCGTGCACGGGCACGGACGATTCCCGTTCGCCGCCCAACCGTGGTGCACCCACACCCTGTTCCAAATCTGGGACGAGCACGGCGGCCCGCGTTGGGGCAAACGGATTCGTGCCGAATGGGCCGCCCAGGGCACCGTTGGACCCATCGTCAACGAAGAATTCGGCTACGAGGACCACGGCCCGACCCAGTGGGGCGAAGGTAGGCCCCGCGCCGCCCGGTCTGCCGAAGCCCTCAGCCGCCAACTGTGGGAACTCTTCATGGTCGGCATCCACGCTACCACCGGAGATTCCCCGGTCTCCTCAAACGGCGGATGGGTCAACGGCGCCGGCGTCCCTCCAACCGCGCCTCTGCGGCGTCGCCACCAAATCTGGACCGAGTTCCTCGCCCGGTTCGATTGGCCGCGCACCGTCCCGACCGACGGCCTTGCGGACGGTGACGCCTATGTGAGGGCTATCGAAAGCGAACTGTACGTCGTTTACGTGCCGAACGGTGGTACCCACGCCGTGAGGCTCCCGAACTCCGGCCCGTGGACCGTCGACGCGTTTGACCCCGCCACCGGCACCGTCACGCGCCTTGCCACCGACGCGACCCTGACGCTCGATCCCTACGCCGGCCCCGGCTTCCTCACGCCCACCCGACCCTTCGGAGTCGCGTGGGCGTACCTCATCCGTGCGTAGGCCCTCGACCCGACGCCTAACCCGTGACCTGTAGCGTGAACGACTCGATCCGGCTCGCCAACTCCACCGATACCCGCACCGAAAACGGTGTGCTGAAAGTCCCCGTGTAGGTCACCGGAATCGTCACCGTGGCGCGCCCTTCCGGTACCACCACCGAGTTCGGTACGGACACATCCGGTCGCTCGGATCGCACCTGAATCCGCGCCCCGCCCGAACCCGCCGCCCGGTTCAGTTTCACCGTGATGGTCACCGGAGCCGTCGAGGTCAGCGTACGCGACGAAATGCGCACCGAGGCGATCTCTGGCGGAATGCCAAACGCGATGATGCTGGCGTCGCGCCGTTGCAGCAGCACGGTCGTCCCGTCCGGCGCAAAGAACGCCTGCCGCGGAAGTCCGCCATCTTCGTTCGGCCAGGCGTTCAAACCGTAATCACCCGCGAACCGAAGCATGGTGTGGTCACCCACCATCGACCCGTCCGCCGCCGGCGCGACCTGACTGACAAACAGCGTCTCGCCATCCGGAGAGAACGCGAGCGTAGCGTTAAACCCGATCCGACTTAACGCCGAGTTGATGAACCGTTGCGAAACCAACGTCGCCGTCGGAGAACCCACCTGCCATTCTTGCAACACCAACCGCGTGAGCAAGCCGTTCGCAACGAACCCGGCCGTCCGGAAGCGGGTCGGACTGATCATTCGCGCGGTCACCGGGTACTCCGTGGGCAGCGCCGTCAGATCCGCGAGATTTTCACGATCCAAGACATCGGCTGTGACCGTGTCCGTATCCAAAATGCCAGTGCCCGAAATCGAACCCAGTCCGATGCGATTACCGACTCGGTACAAGAACTTACCGTCCGCCCCGCCCCGCGCCAATACCTGGAAGTCCCCTTCCAAACTGCTCCCGATTAACGTCGTTGAGTTATTCGTTCGATCGTAGCGGTACCGCAACATCCGGACCGGCGGTTGCTGAATCCCAGACTCTGTCACCGCATCCGTATCGCTTACAAACACCGCTCGATTCCCGAAGTCACGCGGCATTCGCGTGGTGTTGAACCGCTTCCCGACAAGATCCAAGATCTCGAACGTACGGGCTCCGCCGGCCGTCGTTCCCCCGTACGCGCCGAGAGTGCCCGGTCTGTTCACATCGGTCCGGGTCACCGGCCCGAACGAAACCTGCTTCGGCATATTCGCGAACGCGCCGGACGGCGTGGTAGTCCCATTACTGGTGTCGAACTCAACCATCCGACTGCTCACGTATTGGGCGAAGACGTCGGCCGAGGAGTTGCTCGAAAGTCCAACGATCTTCGTCGGCGAGGTTCCGCCCGCTCCGGGAGGAGGCACAAACAGGAGCAGGCTGTCTGCCGTCGCATTGGGTTCAAACATCACCGTGCGACCGCGCGGACCGTTAAACGCTCGCAACCGGCGAGATTGGTAGCCGGCGACGTACGAGGCACTCCCCGCCCGTGTGGACTCGAGCGGCGATGGCGCGAACGCGTATAAGAAATTCGCGTCGGAACCCGGCACCGCGACCACGGGACCGTTCGACGCGAATTCGGGTACCCCGACATTAAGCGTGGGAAATGTCACGAAGTCGCCCTGGTCGTATCGAAGGCTTTCCATCCGTGCGACGTTGATGTACCGGGCCTGAACGTGACAAAACGACTGGTCCGAAGTCTCGCCGTCAACCGATGAGTAGTACCGACCCGTGGTCAGCACCCGATTACCAAACTCGTTAAAGGAAACATCGAACGGGATGAAATCCTCAATGTCGTACGTCTCGCGACCCGTGCCGTCGCCTCGAAGCGACCGGCTATAAAAACCGAGGTTTCGGAAAGGAATCGTAGGGACGGAGAGATCCCCGATGTCCAGACCGTGCGTACCGACGACCGCGATTCGCGCGCCATTCGGTGAAAAATCCACCGCACCCTCGTTCAAAGTTCGGACCATCTGGTAATCGCTGGTCCGCAACAGCCTCGCGCCGATCGCGAGCCACTGGCCGTTCTCGGCCCAATCCACCGTTGTCGCGTCAATCCGGCCCGCGACATTGGCAATCGCCCCGAGACTTTCCATTCGATTCACGACCAAAAAGTCGCGGCTATTCCCCACTTGCACCGCCATCCGATTGGATGGAACGTGCAACCGGAAAAAGCCGGCCACGCGCCGGTCTTCACTAAACCGCTCGTTCGTAAGCGTTCGCGTACCAAGGTCAAATCGCATCACGCCGCCCGGTAAGCCAACCCAAATTCCCGTCCCCGACGCGTCGAACTGGGCCGCCTGAAGCCCTACCAGACTTCGCGTAAACACATCGCGTTGCTGAACACGATCGTAAATCGTCAAAGTCCCCGGCGTAAAGTCCGTCGATCGAGCGACAGTCAGTACCAGGCCACCGCCCGGCGAAAACTCCACGTGGTCAATCGGTCGCGTCCGCCGCAACTGCCATGCCGAGTCGTCAGCACGCGCGGTCAGAACGGATGTCGATGCCACCGAAACCAGGGCGATCAGCGAGTGCAAACGGAATCTGCGCATGTCCTTACTTTAGACCCATCGGTTCCAAAAGTCAACGCATCACACGCGAATTCAAACGACGGAATCAGTCGTTGGTCACGAAGATTCGGAACGTCTCGACGAGATCGTAACCAGATCGCACATTCACCGTCGACAGCCGAGACATGTCCACCGTGCCCTCCACCGTCATCATGAACGTGGCCGACCGTTGGCCCTCCGGAATGTAAATCTCCGCCGGCATGCGTAAAAACGGATTGACCCATTGCATTCGCAGACGGGTACCGCCCGAACCGGCCCGATCCCGGAACCGAATCGTGACCTGCACCGGCCGGGAGGCCGTCACCGACTGGGCCGACATCGTCCTGTCCCGAAACTCGCTCAGCGGCTTGCTCAGCGCGATCACGCTCGCATCCCGGCGATGCAACAGCACCGTCCGCCCGTCCGGAGCGAAAAACGCCTGGCGCGGGAGCCCGCCGTCCTCGTTCCGCCAAGACTCGATCAGGTTGTTCCCATTCGATGAGAAGCGCAGGATCAGATGCTCGCCACCCAGACTGCCGTCGGGCATTCGCGCCGCGTAACTGGTGAACATCGTCGTGCCGTCCGGCGAAAACACCGAGGTGCCCTGCAATCCCACCGGATTCACATCGAACGCCACGTAGCCCTCGTCCGTTCTGCGCGGCGGAGACAGGCTGGTGTCCCATTCCGACATCAGATACTGCGTTCGCTGACCCTCCGAAACGTACGCCGCCGTGCGGAACCGGGTCGCGCTGCTCACGACCGCCGCCACCGGATACTCGGTCGGATACTCCGACGTGTCCGACAGCCGCGCCAAATCCAAGAAGTCGGTGGTCTCGTGATGCACCACCATCGTGTTCTCCCCGGTGATCGTGCCGACCCCCACGCGCGCGCCACGGCGATAAATCACTTGGCCGTCCGCAAATCCCTTCGCCAGCACCTGATAATCGCCCGCCGGGCTGGATCCCACGCGTACCGTGGTGTTGGTCGCCGCATCGTAGCGGTATCGAATCATCTGCACCGGAGGCTGGCTCACCGCCGATTCCGTCACCGCATCCGTCTCGCTGACAAAAACTGCCCGATTGCCGAACCCGTGCTCCGGTCGCGTCGCATTAAATCGACGGCCCGCCAAGTCCACAATTTCGAACGTCCGCTGCCCACGGAACGTAATCCCTCCGTACGCCCCCAACGTGCCGCTCGCATTCACGTCCGTCCGGGTGACATTCTCAAACGACACCTGGCCCGGCATCCGCTCAAAGTTTCCGGTCGGCATGGACGCCCCGGTCGTCCAATCGAGTTCGATCATTCGGGAGGTTGCGGGTGCAGACACAAACCGGTCCGCAACCGTCGCACTCGAAATGCCAACAATTTTGCTTTCTTGACGATCAGCCGTGCGCGGGACGAAAGGAACGAAGCTGTCGAGATTCGAGGCCGGTTCAAACGGCACGATTCGGCCCGAAGATGGGTTGAATCCCACCAATTGTCGCATGAGATACCCGGTTACGGCACCCATTGTTCCGTTTCTCGATGTGTCAAGTGTTGAAACTGGTTGGGCCAATACAAAAGAATTAGCCGTTCCTGGCACGGCTCGAACCACTCCGAAGAACGCGCAGTTCAGTTCGTCCGCATAAATGTCAGGCGTTTCTAACAGAGCCGTGTCCACTCGGCGACGCGGCACCATACGCTCGGTATCCAGATAGTGAATCGTGGCTTGGATCGTGCCCGAATCATCCGCACTTCTCGCTTCGATGGACCTTCCCGTCAGGACAAGCCGCGTGCCTGCCGCGTTCCAAGCCACACCAAAAATCCAGCTGTACCGATAAATCGTATTGCCGCCCGGCAAGTTGATCTGCTCGGAGAAACCGTACCGACGACCAACGCCTTGCGGATCGTCAAGGCGAAGGATGAGTACCCCGCCGCCTCGAGTGACAACCGCAAGTTGCTGACCGTCCGAAGAGAATTCGGCCATCCCGTCAAGTCCGCTTCGCACGTCCCGCCAATCGCTTGTCCGGAACAGATGCCCATCAACGGCTAGCCACCGCCCGTCCGGCGACCACTTCGTGGTATCGACGCTAGTCTCGAGGTCTCCGACCGTCGATAACCGCGCGATTCGCGCGGTCCTACGGTGGACTTCGAATAGTCCGTCCACCATGCTCCGCACCACCATCCGGTCCGACTGCGGGTGGTACCGAAAGAATCCACGCACCTGCGAATCTTCACTAAACCGATCATTCGTCAGGGCGCGCGTCCCCAGATCAAACCGAAATACCCCGTTCGAGAGGCCAACCCAAAGTCCGGTCCCGTCCGCCGTAAACTGCGCCATCGCCAAGTCCGGGAACGATCGTCGGTAGATGATCCGCTGTTGCGTCCGGTCGTAAAGCGTGATCGACCCGGGCATCACGCCCGCCGCCGCCACCGTGAGGATCTGCGACCCGCTCGGCGAAAACTCGATGTGATCGATCGCGTGTGACCGGCGGAACTGCCAGGCCCGATCGTCCGCCCGTGCCGCGCTGGTGCTCAGCACCGAAACCAGCGCGAAAGACAGACATGCCAATGAACCGAGACGTCGCATGTCCTTACTTTAGACCCATCGGTTCCAAAAGTCAACGCATGTGATACGAGTTTAAGTAACTAGCCATCGCGACGGCTCGCCGGACGCGTCCGCAACTTCGCCCAATCCCGCAGCTCGGAAATGTCTTCCCGCATCATTTCGCTCAGCGGAACCACCGCGTCCGACTCGGCAACCAAATCCTCCTGCCCCAATTCCCGATCCGCGAAGAACGCGAGGTGAAGCGCCCCGACCACGACCTGCTCGATCTCCGCCCCGCTAAAGCCGTCCGTTACATCCGCCAACTTCACGAGATCAAACTGGCCCGGATCGCGATTGCGCTTCGCCAGGTGAATCCGAAAAATCTCTTCCCGCTCCGCTCGGTCCGGCAAGTCCACGAAGAAGATTTCGTCAAACCGACCCTTGCGCAACATCTCCGGCGGCAGCGACGTCACGTCGTTCGCGGTCGCAATCATAAACACCGCCGACTTCTTCTCGCTCATCCACGTCAGGAACGTGCCGAACACGCGCGCCGTCGTGCCGCTGTCCGAAACCCCGCCCGACGCCCCCGCGAACCCTTTCTCCAACTCGTCGGCCCACAAAATGCACGGCGCCACCGACTCGGCCACCCGGATCGCCTTGCGAATATTCTCCTCGCTCTGGCCCACCAACGACCCGAAAATGCGCCCGACGTCCAACTTCAGCAACGGGAGATTCCAAAGCGCGGCCACCGCCTTCGCCGTCAACGACTTTCCGCAGCCCTGCACGCCCAGTAGCAAAATGCCTTTCGGTGCCGGAATCCCGAACGCCCGCGCCTTGTCCGTAAAGCTTTGCGAACGCTGCCCCAGCCACTCCTTCAGCTCCTCAAGCCCGCCGACATCCTTCAGGGCCGAATCCGGTTCGTAGTACTCCAACAGCCCGGATTTACGGATGATCTGCTTCTTCTCTTCCAGCACCACATCCACGTCGAAGGCCCGCTTCTCTACCAGCGACCGCGCGAACGTCGATTCAATTTCGTCTTGCGTCAGTCCCTGCGCCGACTTCACCAGCCGCTCCCGTAAATCCGGCGGCACCTCGGCGGTAATGCTCGCGTTCTCGCGCACCGCCGCCTGTACTCGCGTTAACGTTTCGTCAATCTCCTCCGCCGTAGGCAACGGGAAGTCGATCACCGTCACATCCTTTTCCAGATCGCTCGGCAACGTCAGGACCGGCCCGGAAAGGATCAACGTCTGCGTGCGACCCCGAAGCCGCAACGCCAGGTCGCGCAACAACCTCACCACCCGGTAATCCTTGAGATAAGGGTGAAAGTCGCGGAGCAAAAACGCGGTGTACTCGGGCGCTTCGTGGATCTGCGCCAACACCTCCAATTCGCCCGGCAAGGTGCCTCCCGCCCGCGGCGCATTCAGCCCCGGCCGCGAGATCGGCGGGCGTAAGCCCTGCGTCACCGTCCACGTGTGCAACGTTCGGCTGAGTGACTGGGACACCCGCTGGACCGATTCCTCCACCCGGCGTTCTTCCCAACTCACGATGTACAAAATCGGATACTTGGCGCGAATCAGGACTTCGATCTCACGTGCGGCATTCATTCGGGATGCACGCACTGTACCAAACCGAATCTCGCCGCGACTCCCAAAAGTCCGGCTTGCCGAGCGTGGCTAGTAAACTCTGCCCCCGTGGCGGATTACTCCTCCGAGATTGCCCGGCGACGCACCTTCGCGATCATCTCGCACCCCGACGCCGGAAAAACGACGCTCACCGAAAAGCTGCTGCTTTACGGCGGTGCGATCCAACTCGCCGGCACCGTCACCGCCCGCAAAAATCAACGCAAGGCCACGTCCGACTGGATGGAACTCGAGAAGCAACGCGGTATCTCCGTCACCTCCACCGTGCTGCAGTTCGAGTATCAAGGCCATGTCCTCAACTTGCTCGACACCCCGGGCCACGACGACTTCTCCGCCGATACCTACCGCACGCTGACCGCCGCCGACAGCGCCGTCATGCTCATCGACAACGCGAAGGGCGTCGAAACCCAAACCCGCAAACTCTTCGCCGTGTGCCGCCAGCGCGGAATCCCAATCTTCACGTTCGTCAACAAGATGGACCACCCCGGCCGCGGCCCGCTTGAACTACTCACCGAAGTCGAAGACACGCTCGGCATCAAAAGCGTGCCGATGAACTGGCCGATCGGACAGGGTGACGAGTTTCGCGGCGTCTACGATCGCGAATCCAACGAGGTTCACCTTTTCGGACGCGTCGCCCGTGGCGCGCAGAAAGCCGACGTGATCGTGCTGAACCTCGACGATCCGGCCCTGATCGAACATCTGAGCGCCGCCGAAATCCAGACCCTCCGCGACGAGATCGACCTCATCAGCATCGCCGGCGAATCGTTCGATGAGACCCGCGTGCTCGCCGGCGAGCTCACCCCCGTGTTCTTTGGGTCCGCCATCTGGAACTTCGGCGTCGAGCTGTTCTTGCAACGCTTCATGCACCTCGCGCCCGCGCCCGGCCCGCGCTGCGCCGAGGAGCGCAAGGTCAACCCGGAGGACACCGGATTCACCGGGTTCGTCTTCAAGATTCAGGCGAACATGGACCCGAACCACCGTGACCGCATCGCCTTCCTGCGCATCGTCAGCGGCAAGTTCGAGAAGGACATGCAGGTCAATCACCCGCGCCTCGGCAAACCGATCCGCCTCACGCGACCCCAACGCCTGTTTGCCAACGAGCGCGAAACCGTGGAGGAGGCGTACGCCGGTGACATCGTCGGCCTCACCAACGTCGGTGCCTTCATCCTCGGCGACACCCTCGTCGAGAAGGGCAATCTCACGTTCAGCGAAGTCACCCCGTTCGCGCCGGAACTTTTCGCCACGCTCATCAACCGGAGCATCGACCGGTTCAAGCACTTCGAAAAAGGCGTCGAACAGCTGTGCGATGAAGGCCTGAGCGACGTGTTCTACGATCCGCGCTCTGCCCAGCGCAACCCCATCCTCGGCGTGGTCGGACGGCTCCAGTTCGATGTCATCCAGTACCGGCTCGAATCCGAGTACGGCGTCAAAACGATTCTCGAACCGATGGCCTACGAACTGATGTGCTGGCTGGAAGGCGATGCCGAGGAGATCGCCCGCGTGTACTGGGGGACGAACGCGAAACCGGTGCAAACTCGCAAGGGCGACACCGCCGTGCTCATCGCGTCCGAGTGGCATCTCGGCTACCTGCAAGACAAGAATCCCACCATCCGATTCCACCGCCAGGCCGACTGGCGCCGACTGGTACTCCGCTCATGATCCCGATCCTGCGTTCGCCGTTCTCCTTCGACTTCGCTCCGGATCGCGGCGCGCTGGCCGAGATCACCGTGGGCGAGCGTCGCATCGCCACCGAAATCTATCCCGCTGTCCGCGACGCCCACTGGGGCACCTTGCCCCTGGCACGCCAAACGTGGCGGATGGAAACGTCGCGCGACGATCGGTTCCATCTCGAGTGGATGGCCTGCGCCATCGCCGGCGAGCGTGAAGTCGTCGACTTCCGGCTCACCATCACGCAGGCCGGAGACGAGCTGACGTACTCGCTCATGTTCCGAGCCGACGTGGATTTCGAGACGTGTCGCACCGGGTTCTGCGTGCACCATTGCCCGGGCGAGCTCGCCGGGATGCCCGTCACCGTGACCCACCCGGACGGGTCGCGGACCGCCGGGGCGTTTCCGTCGCTCATTTCGCCGCACCAGCCGTTCTTCGACATCGCCGCCCTCACCCATCCGCTCGGGACGCACGAGCTCACGTTCACCTTCGATGGCGAGGTCTTCGAAATGGAAGATCAGCGCAACTGGTCGGACTTTTCGTACAAGACGTACCCCCGACCGCTCTCGCGACCGTTTCCGTACGTGCTGGTCAAGGGTGAAGAGCACGTCCAAACCGTCACGATTCGCGCGAAATCGTTGCCGAACCGTCGCGATCGCGGTGATTCGCGCGAGACCGTGCGGTCCGAGCATGCCCGACGCTCCGTCCATCCCGATATCTCCGGATACACCCTGTGGAGCGAGGCCGACGATACGCCCAAGTCGGTTGCGCGCGCGGCCGAAGCCCTGACCGCCGCCGACCCCGCGTTGATCGTGTGGTTGATCGGCGATCCCGCCGACCGGTTGAGTGCCCTCGCGCCGTACCGCGATCGCATTCAGGCCGTCGCCATCACCGAATACCGGCGGTACGACGATCGGCTCGACCCGCTGCGCGCGTTGATTCCGGACGTCAAATTGCTCGCCGCGAGTGCCTCCAACTTCACCGAGCTGAACCGAAATCGCCCCTCGCCGGCGTGGGACGGGGTCGCGTTCGCCGTGTCTCCCGTGGTGCACCAGGTACATGTGGACGCGGTGACCGCCACCCAGTTTTCTTGGCAAGCCCAGGTGGATACCGCCCGAAGCTGGGGCTTTGCGGACGTTCATCTCGGGCCAATCTTCGTACCGCCGGGCTACCCGGATTTCGAAATGGCCGCCGAATCTGCCGCCGACCGCTGCACCGCGACCACGGCATCGGTATGGCGCGTCAGCGAGTAAGGTAACGCCATGCGAATCGCGCTGTTTGGAGCCGGCGGGAAGATGGGCATGCGCCTCACCCGCAACCTGCACTCGCTTCCCGAGTTCGACGTCGCGTACGTCGAACCCAGCGAAGCCGGGACCGCGCGCCTCGCCGAACTGGGTCTGGTCCCCACGCCGGCCGAGGCCGCGATCGAGTCCGCCGACGTCGTGATTCTTGCTCTTCCCGACACGATGTTGGGGCCGATCAGCCACGAACTCGTGCCGAAGCTTCCGGCTGGGGCGATGCTCGTGACCCTCGATCCGGCGGCCGCCCACGCCGGGGTGTTGGCGCACCGCGACGACCTCACCTATTTCGTCACCCATCCATGCCATCCGCCGGTGTTCAACGACGAAGACGGCGATGCCCGGCGCGACTTTTTCGGCGGCGTCCTGGCCAAGCAGCACATCGTGTGCGCGCTGATGCACGGTCCCGACGCGGCGTACACTCTCGGCGAAGCAGTGGCGCGAGCGATGTACGCGCCGGTGATGCGCAGCCACCGCATCACGGTGGAACAGATGGCGATTCTGGAGCCCGCGATGGCCGAAACGGTGACCGCCTGCTGCATCACCATCATCCGCGAGGCGATGGACGAGGCGATCGCACGCGGCGTTCCGCCGGAAGCCGCCCGCGACTTTATGCTGGGCCACGTCAACATTCCGCTGGCGATCGTCTTCGGCGAGGTGACCTCGCCCTTTAGCGACGGGGCGAAACTCATTATTGAGCACGGTCGCCGGATGATCTTTCGGGACGACTGGAAGCGGGTGTTCGAGCCGGAGAGCGTGCGCGAGCAGGTGACGGCCATCGTGAACGGCCAAGCGCCGAGCGCGTAAAGCGTTTTCATACTTACTCCGTCCGCGAAAATGCCGTTTGTCAACCAGATTTCCGAAAATTCTTCGGGGCCCTCCCGGGTGCGGGTCGGCGTGGGCACCTACTCGATCCCGGTCACGATCGCGCGAGACCCGGCGCGGTGGACTCTCGCGGAGGCCGTGCGCTGGGCGGTCGCCATCGGCGCGGACGTCCTGCAACTTTGCGAAAATTTGCCGGTGCCGGCCGAGGATGTGCCCGCGGCGGAGTGGCGAACGGCATGGCGAGCCGCCCAAGACGCGGACCTCCGCCTCGAACTCGGGACGCGTGGGATCGACCCCGACCGATTGGCCCGGTGCGCCGAGCGCGCGGCGGAAGCGGGGTCGAGCTTCGTGCGGTTGGTCATGGACCGCGGGACCGACGAACCGACCGTCGCGGAGGCGGTCACGCGGCTGGCTCCGATCGTGGCCGCCATCGCCCCGGTCCGCGTCGCGATTGAGAATCACGACCGGTTCTCGACCGACGACCTGCTGCGCATCGTCACCGATGCCAACTGCGCGATCGTGCTGGATACGGCGAACTCGCTCGGCGCGCTGGAAGATCTCCGAACCGTTCTCGGTGGATTAGCCACCCGCACGGTCTGTTTCCACGTGAAAGACGTCACGGTGACCCGCGTGCCGAGTCAGCTCGGGCTGGACGTGCGCGGAGCCCCGGCGGGCGAGGGCCTCGTCGACGTTGCGGGCGCGCTCACCGCGCTCCGCGAGGCCAACGCCCCTCTGGAGAGCGTCATCGTGGAGCACTGGACCCCCGACGTGGCGGACCCGGTGCGATGGGAGCAGGACGCTACCGTCCGTGGCTTAGCCAATCTCAAACGATTGTTATCGCCGTAACACGGTGCGTTCGATCTCGCGCCAATCGACGTAAACGAATCGACGACGCTTGGAATCCATCGCGACGAACAGCCCCCGCGGGAACTTCGGGCCGAGGTTGGCGGCGGTGATCGCGATTCCGTCGGTTTCGTCGGCACCGCAACTGAACTGACCGATGGGCGAGCCGTTTGGCCGGGTGACCGTGTAAACACTGTTGATCGGCAGCTGATCGGTGAACACCACGTACCGTTGCGCGCCGCGCTCCCACAGGGCGATGCCTTCGTGATCGCCGCGAAACTGCGGGTTGAGGGGCGGTCGGGCATCGGTGTAGCCGTTCGGACGATCTTGGAGCACGAGCATCCGATTGCCGTAGGTTTCGTCGCTGTAGTAGCCGGAGATCCCGTCGGCCGATGTCGCGATGGATTCGATCTCTTTGCCGCCGCGAAAGTGGCCGGTGCGTCCGACGAACCTGGCGTTGACGCGGCCCGTTTCGGAGTCGCGCGAGAGTTCGTACTGCTCGAGGTAACCGTCGGCCGGGCCAAGTTTCGGACTGACCAGCGCGTACACGTTGCCGGTGCGGCGCGATCGCCAGAGCGCGATGCCCATCGGCTCGCCGTACTCCTCGGTGCCCTTCATCACGACATCGGTCTGGCCGGTCCGGTCGGTCAGGGTGCCACCGGCGCCGATCTCGAAGATGCGCAGCCGGCCCTGCAGCCTTTCGGTGCAGACGGCGTAGTCTCGCCGCCCGAACACGCCCTGGATCACATCGACGTTGTTGGGTCGGTCGAGCCCCTGAATGCGCTGGACGATCTTTCCGTCGAGATCGAACACGTACAGCCCGCCGGACGGCCGCTTCACTTTGTTGGTACCGATGACGCGGGAATGGGCGGGGTTTCGCGGATTCACCCAGATGGCGGGGTCGTCGGCGTCGTCGGCAACGGGCTGGGTGACCACTGCCGGTCGGATGGTGGCGATGGGCGCGGGGGAATCGATCGGCCGGGCCGAAAGCGACAGGGGGCTGAGGAGCAGGAGGAGGCTGGTCATGCGGGGAATAAACAGAAAGGCCCCGGGGCCGAGTCTCGGCTCCGGGGCGTGGCGAAGAACAATCCTTACGGGTTGTTGAAGATCGGGGTCCAGCCCTTTACGCGGACGCTGTCGCCGCCCGAGGTGCTCGGCGGCCAGGTGAAGAACGGGGTGTCTCCGTCGAAAATGCCGCACTGGCCGTCCGGTCCCCACGTTGTCTTGCGCCACTTGGCGTGTGAGTCCAGGTAGGTGATGGTGGTGCCGCCGTTGTGGCCGCCGTTCGTCGCGTCCGCGTTATCCGGGTCCGGATAGGTGGCGGCGCAGTTCGCGGTTCGGCTGTACAGTTCGTCAAGTTCGTCGCCTTCGATTTCCGAGTCGGTGGCTTCGAGAATCAAGAACGATTCCGCCGGAGCTTCCCACGCGGTGGCGTTGGAGGCACCCGGGAAGTCGCCGATGTGCTCATTCCACGCGTACGACGCGTAATACACGATGGCGTCGCATCCGGCGCCGTCAAACGCGGAGCAGTTAAGGCCCCAGCTTTGTGCCGGTTGCGGCCAGATGCACGCGGAGCGGCTACCGCTCAGCACTTGCGGGTTGGTGGTCGGCGCGAGCGGCGAGAAGTAGAAGTTGTTGCGGCCGCGGGTGATGTCGGTCGGCTGTTGCTTCGTGTACGGTTGGAAAAGAAACGGCCAGTAGTAGTTGCCCCATCGATCAATGTCGCCCACGCCAAGGCTCGGGTCCGACGGGCAGAATTCGAACAGCGGGTCGGACGGGTACGTGTCGTCGTAGTCCGCAATGTACATTTGCGCCGCCGTGCCGATTTGCTTCATATTCGACAGGTTTTGCGTCTGCTTCGCAGCCGCCTTCGCTTGCGCGAAAACGGGGAACAGGATTGCGGCCAAGATTGCGATGATCGCGATAACGACCAGCAATTCGATCAGAGTGAACGCCTTCTTCATGATGAGTCCAAGTTGGCGGGTGACCCAATGCCCACACGCCAAAGGCAAGTATGCGAGGCGAATGTTAAGAGAGTGTTAACAGTGGAACAAATTTCGCGGGCCGTACGTTATATGAGGTCCAAAACCTGGCGGAACTCGGTCGCGAAGATTTCGAGCTCATCCATCCGGCCAACCGAGACGCGCAGGCAGTGCGGGTGGCCAACGTGGGACCCCGAACGGACGATGACGCCGCGCCGCAGCAACGCCTCGAACACCGGTTGCGCCGGCCGCCCGAGATCGGCGTAGGCAAAGTTGGCGAAGCTACGGTACGGGTGCGCTTCGGCGGCACAGAAGACCTCGGCCAAGAACTGGAGTCCGGCGTGATTGTGCGCCACCGACTCGGCGATGTGGTCCTCGTCTTCTAATGCCGCGATGGCGGCGACTTGGGCGAGTGAATTCACGTTGAACGGTTCGCGGGCCCGGTGGTACGCATCCACCACCTCGGCGGGGGCAAAGCCAAACCCGACCCGGATGCCGGCCAGTCCGTACGCCTTGCTGAACGTCCGCAGGCCGATGACCGGCGCGCCGGAACGCACGTAATCGAGGGCCGAAACCGGGTCGGGGGCATCGGCCGCGTACTCGCCGTACGCTTCGTCGAGCACCACGACCACGCCGTCCGGAACCCGGGCCAAGAACGGGTCGAATTCCGCTCGGGTGATGACGGTTCCGGTCGGGTTGTTCGGGTTCGCGATGAACACCATCCGAGTGCGCGGCGTGATCGCGGCGAGCATCGCGTCGAGGTCGTGCGTGAGATCGGCGCGGAGCGGGACCTTGACGAGGCGGCAACCCGCGAGATGCGCGGAGGCGTCGTAGCGCGAGAACCCCGGGTCGCCCATGATGAGTTCGTCGCCGGGTTCGCCCAGAAACATGACGCCGAGGATGTGAATGAGCTCGTCGCTTCCGTTTCCGAGCAGGATATGGGCATCGGTCACGCCGAACTTTTGGGAGATCGCCTGGCGCAGGGCGCGGCTGGCACCATCGGGATAGATGTGCATCCGGGCGGCGGCCTCGGTAACGGCGGCGATGGCGCGGGGCGACGGTCCGAACGGGTTCTCGTTACTCGCGAGCTTGATCACGCGATCCAGCCCGAATTCGCGCTGGACCTCTTCCACCGGTCGGCCCGGGGCGTACGGTTCCATGCGGAGGATTTGGGGACGGATCGCGATGGCCATCCCCATTATTGTGTCGGATGCGCGCCCCCCGACACTCGTGACGCGCTCCGCGTTATTGATGCGGCGTTATCGGCGGGCGCGCTTGCGACGGGCGGCGAAGGCCATTCCGAGCCCGACGAGGGCAAAGGTCCCCGGCTCGGGCACGACCGCAAAGGTCATGGCTCCGTACAGATCGCCCGAGCCGCTCGGCGCGATGGCGAACGGACTGACGAAATCTGTGCCGGCCAATTGGTACGAGTTGTGATTGGTCACGGTGACGTTTTGGTACGTCAGCGAGAACGGATTCGCGACTCCGGAGAACGACGTCATGCCGAGCAGGGTGTTGGCGGTCGGAATGGTGGGGTTTGCGCCCGAGCTGACGCGGTTGACGAGCGCGATTTGCGGTTGGTTCGCTCCGTCGAAGTAGAACGTGGTGGTGTAGTAGCTGCTCGTGTGGTTCGCAAAGCTATCTTGAAACACCTCGAAGAAGTACTCACCCGGCGCCGACATATCAATGTTGAGACTGGTGGAGGCACCGTCGCCCGAGTTGAACCAGACCGGACCGCGACGGAAGTAGGAGTTCCAGTTGCCGTCACCGCCGACGGTATTCCACACTCCGGCGGGTTGCGCGTTTCCGGCGGCATCGGACAGATAAAAACCGACTCCCGTCAGAACGGCGGCGTGGCTGGTTGCCGTGACTCCGGCAAGCAAGGTACTGGCCAGCGAGACGCGGGCGAGCGCGAACAAATAGGATTTCTTCATGCCGCAAGAATAAGACTTGGCGGCGGGTTCCAACCCCGTAAGAATACGGGGGGTTGGAACCGGCGACCGTCACACCTTTCCGGGTCCCTTTAAATCTCGAACGCGCTGGACTTCGACTGCGCGACGACTTCGTCGGCGGTGACTTCTCGCCCAAGCTGGTTCGAGAGGTAGATGCCTTCGGAAATGAGCATCGTATTGAGGGCGATGTCGGCGGTCGGGATCGGCTCCACGGTGCCATTGAGCACGTGGATCCAGTGCGCCTGCGAGTTCTTGAACCGGCCCTCGCGCGCCTCGACGGTGTCCCATCGGAAGCTGGCCGCGCCCAGATCGGCCGATGCGCTCATCGCGAGGTTGCCGTAGTTCTTGAAGAATCCGAACGGCCACAAACGGATTCCGGCGTGCGAACCGAGGATGACGTTTTCGTCGAACTTATCGAGGTTGATCGCCCATGCCTCCAGGATGTCCAGCGTTTGGTGACCCGCGAACCGGACGAATCCCAGGCCGAGCTCTTCGACGTCGTACTGGCTGATCTCTTGCCGCTTCGCATCCATCGGAATCTCCTGGTAGGTTTTCCCGCTGATGCGTTCAACCTTCGGATTACCCAGCAGGTAGAGGTGGGTGGAGATGTGATACACGCCCATGTCGTAGAGGGCTCCGCCGGCGGCGTGACGCCGTTGGACGAACGGCGGGGTCGCGTAGCCATCGACGTACGGGCGTCCGCGACGGCGGAAGCCGGTGGATCGCGAGTGGTACACGTTGCCGAGTTCGCCCGCCTCGATGAGTTCGCGCGCGGCCTGAACCTCGGTGGTGTACAGCGTGCTGAGTTGGATGTGGAGTCGCTTGCCGGTTTCCTCGGCGGCGGCCTTCATCGCGGCGGCGTCGAAGTACGTGCCCGCCATCGGCTTTTCGCAATACGCATGCTTGCCGGCGCGCAACGCTTCGATGGTGACCGGTGCATGGAGGTTGTTGTACAGGCACACATCCACCGCATCAATGTCGTCGCGACGGAGCACTTCGCGGAAGTCGGTGGTGACGTTCGGGATGCCGAACGTCTCCGACGCGCGCTGGGCGGCCGCCTCGTTCAGGTCGCAACAAATCACCATCTCCGCATCGGCGATGTCTTTGTAGGTTCGCATGTGATGCTGGGCGATCTGTCCGCAGCCGATAATGCCAATGCGTTGCGTGGCCATGCCGCCAGTTTGCCCTAATCGCGGGCGGTACGGTCTTCGTTGGTGAACGCGCGGAGGCCGAAATCTTGCAACGCCCGGGTCCATTTTTCGCGCGGCATGAGGCACAAGGCGGTTGCCCACGGATCGGTGTCGAGGCCGCGTCGGCCGATGACCGTAACTTGGCGCTGGGTGGTGGTGCCCAGCCCGGTGGAGGGATCCAGCAGGTGGCCGTACCGCACGCCGGCGACCTCGAAAAACTGCTCGGAGTTTCCGCTGGTGGACAGGGCCTGATTGCGAAGCGTGAGGGTTTTTCCGAGGGCGGGGACCTCGACTTTCCAGCCGTCGGTGCCGGGCGGGGCTTCGCCAACCGCGATATCTCCGCCCGCTTCCACCATGGCGCGCGGGCAGCCGGCCCGGGTGAGGGCGGCGATCGCCTGATCGCACGCATCGCCCTTCGCGATACCGCCGAGATCGAACCGGACGTCCTCGCGTCGCAGCCTTACTCCGGCGGGGAGGAGGGTCCAGTATCGGGTGCCGACGGCGGCCTTGGCGGCGGCCAGTTCGTCGGGCGACGGCAATCGGCGGGCATCCCGGCAGGTGCGCCATAGCTCGGAAAGCGGTCCGCAGGTGATATCGAACCGGTCGCCGGACGCGAAGGCGACCCTTCTGGCTTGGCCGAGCACGCGGCGCAGGTCCTCGCTGACAGACACCGCCTCGGTGGCGGCTCGCGGCGACAATCGGCGGACTTCGCTATCGGGGCGGTAGTCCGACATGATCGCTTCGAGTTCGGAAAATCGGGCGAAGGCGGATTTCGCGGCGGATTCGGCCTTGGCCTCGGATTCGGCGTACAGCGTCAGCCGGACTTGAACGCCCATCGCCATCTGGCTATACTGCAAACGCGTTGCGTCGGGCCCCGCGAGGTTCGGCAGTAACACCCACAAACTCAGTCCCATGATCGCTCTCGCGTGTGTGCTCGCCATCGGACCCGTTCCGCGGCCCGTGGTGGATGAAGTGAAGATACCGGGTACGGTCGCGTCGGTCACGCTGGTACGCATTCCGGCCGACCCGCCTTACTGGATGAGCGCGACCGAGATCACGTGGGACGCCTACGATCCGTACGCGTTTCGCTTCGATTTGACTCAGGAGGAGCAGGCGGCGGGCGTGGATGCGGCGAGTCGACCCAGTAAGCCGTACGGTGCGCCGGACAAGGGGTTTGGGCACACCGGATACCCGGCGCTCGGAATCACGTTCCACTCCGCCGAGCAGTACTGCGCTTGGCTGAGTCGCAAAACGGGCCGTAAGTTCCGTCTGCCGACCGAGCGCGAGTGGGATTTTGCGGCGCGAGCCGGGGCCAGGGGCGAGGGTGATATTGACAAGGTGGCCTGGTATTGGGACAACACCGAGGACAAGACGCAGCCGGTGGGCAAACTGGCTCCGAACGCATACGGCCTGTACGACATGCTCGGCAATGTGCAAGAGTGGGCGATTGACAAAGACGGTAAGCCGGTGACCTGCGGCGGCAGTTATCGCGATAAGCGTCCCCAGATCAAGTTTTCTCAGCGCGCGTACCAGATTCCGAAATGGAACGAAAACGACCCGCAAATTCCCAAGAGTCGGTGGTGGCTGTCGAACGCGCCGTACGTGGGATTTCGGGTAGTGGCCGAACCGGACTAAACTGCAGTTTCATCGCCGTCGCAAAGGTGCAATCATGGCAAACCGAACTTCTGATCCTTCCCTTACTCGTCGAACGTTTCTCGCGCAGTCGGCGGCCGTGGGTGCCGCTCTCACCGTTCCGGGACTGGTGCACGCTCAGGGTCGCGAGCGTATCAAAGTTGGCCTGATCGGCTGCGGCGGTCGCGGAAGCGGCGCCGCCCGCGACATCTTGGAAGCCGACCGTGCGACCGAGATTCACGCCGTCGCCGACGTGTTTGCTGAACGCGCGAACGGGTGTCAGCAAGACCTGCTGAAGATCAAGGATCGCTGCTTCATCACCAGCGATCGCGTATTCACCGGGTTTGATGCCTACAAAAACCTGCTCGCCACCGATGTGGACGTCGTGATCTTGGCGACGCCCCCCGCCTTTCGACCGATGCATCTGAAGGCCGCCATCGAAGCGGGCAAGCACGTCTTTATGGAGAAGCCGGTGGCGGTGGACGCGATGGGTGTACGTAGCGTCATCGAGTCTTCGGCCCTTGCCGCGCAAAAGAACCTGGCCATCGTGGCCGGGACCCAGCGTCGGCACGACGTGGCGTACCGAGAAGCGATCGCGCGGATACATGACGGCAAGATCGGCGACGTTGTGGCGCTGTACGCGTACTGGAATCAGGGTGGCCTATGGATGAATCCGCGGCAGCCCAACTGGAGCGATATGGAGTGGCAGCTACGCAACTGGCTGTACTTCACCTGGCTTTCCGGCGACCATATCGTGGAGCAGCACATCCACAACCTCGACGTGTGCAACTGGGCGATGCAAGCGCACCCAGTAAAGGCCGTAAGCCTGGGCGGACGACAGGTGCGAACCGATGCCGCCTACGGCCACATCTTCGACCACTTTGCCACCGAATACGAGTACGCAAACGGCGTCAAGATGCTGAGCATGTGCCGCCAAATCGACGGTACCGCCAGCCGCGTGAGCGAGCACATCGTCGGAAGCAAGGCCAAGAGCAACGCCCAAACCGCCATCTGGGGTGGCACCAAGTGGCGCTTCGAAGGCGACCGACCGAACCCGTACATGCTGGAACATCGCAACCTGATCCGCAGCATTCGCGAGGGCAAGCCGATCAACGAGGGTAAGCAAGTCGCAGAGAGCACCCTCACCGCGATCATGGGCCGCATGTCGGCGTACACCGGCGCCGAAGTCACCTGGGAGCAGGCGATGAAGTCGGAAGAAGCGCTGGTGCCCGGCACGCTCGCCTTCGGCAACATCGAAACACCCCCCGTCGCGATCCCCGGCAAAACCAGCCTGCGCTAACCCATGCCGAACCCACTGTCGCGCCGCGAGTTCATCCACGCGAGTGCCGCCGTTGCCGTCGCCGGAGCCCTGCGTTCCGGCGACCTCGCCCCTGCCCCGCTATCCGCCGAACCCTCCACGCCTGCCATGCCGAAATTCAAACTTCAGTACGCCCCCCACTTCGGGATGTTCGAAAACCACGCCGGGAAGGACCCGGTTGATCAGCTGAAATTTGCCGCCGACGAAGGCTTCTTCGCCTGGGAAGACAACGGCATGAAGGGGCGATCGACCGACGAACAGACGCGGATCGCGAAGGCGATGACCGACCTTGGCATCACCATGGGCGTCTTCGTGGCGAACGACATTGACTGGAACAACCCGACGATTTCGACCGGGAACCCTGATCACCTCGCCCGATTTGTCCAGAACTGCCGCGATTCGGTCGAAGTGGCGAAGCGCGTGAACGCCAAGTGGATGACCGTAGTGCCCGGTACCTGCGACCTTCGGCAAGATATGGGGTACCAAACCGCCAACGTGATCGAGGCGTTGCGCCGCGGGGCCGAGATCTTTGAACCGCACGGCCTGGTGATGGTGCTGGAACCGCTCAACTTTCGCGATCACCCGAATCTGTTCCTCACCAAGATTGCACAAGGGTTTGAAATCTGCCGCGCGGTCAATAGCCCCAGCTGCAAGATCCTGTTCGACATGTACCACCAGCAGATTCAGGAGGGCAACCTGATTCCGAACATCGACCGGGCGTGGTCGGAGACGGCTTACTTCCAGATTGGCGACAACCCGGGCCGGCGCGAACCGACGACGGGCGAGATCAACTACGGCAACGTGTTCCGACACATCGCCGCGAAGGGGTTCACCGGCGTGTTGGGGATGGAGCACGGCAACGCGAAGCCGGGCAAAGAGGGCGAACGCGCGCTGATCAACGCTTACCGGTCTTGCGACGCGGCCGTCGGGTAGGTCATACTGTAGGTTCGCGCGGGCGGTTAGCTCAGTGGTAGAGCACTACAATGACACTGTAGGGGTCACAGGTTCAAGTCCTGTACCGCCCACCATCCAAACTGCAGGTTTTTAGGTGCAAACCTGCACTCTGGAAGCCTCTTTATGGCGTGTCTTCCGCCGCTGGCCGATCGCACGCGTACCTTATCCGCAACTTGTTCGCCGAAGGGACGAGCCAAACATGCGAGCCGCCTGGCGCTCGACGTGCGACGATTCTCGGTTCCAGACGGCGCTCCGCGACTGCAGCGCTACCTCGCGTCCAACGACCGATTCAGGAGCAGAACGTTTACGGCTGGCTCCCCAAAGACGCTGAGGAACGGAGAAACGGTCACCGCGCGGACCTTCTCCCGGACCTGCTCCTCCGCGATTCCCCGCGCTCTCGCGACGCGCGAGACTTGCAACTCGGCGTTGCGAGTTGAGATATGGGGATCGAGGCCGCTTGCCGAACGGGTCACCGCATCGGCGGGCAGGGCGACGTCGGCAGCCAAGCCATTCACCTTTCGGAAAGCCTCCGCGAGTTGCCTGACGCCCGCGTAGGACTCATCGGCATCAGGGGTAGCGGGGTCATCGGACGTGCCATTGATCAGCTTGTTGCTGATCGGGCCGAGGTTCGTACCGCCCGAATTCCCCCCGTCGTATCCCGCGCCGGCGGCGGAAGGTCGAGGGTGGAAGTATTCCGGCCGGGCGAAGTTCTGACCGAGCAGCTCAGACCCGACGATCTTGCCATTCTCGCGGAGCAGGGACCCATCCGACTGATACGGAAAAGCGGCCCGGGCGGCGGCGGTCACCGCAAGTGGGAACAGTACGCCGGTAAGCACGACGAACACGGCCACGAGGGCCAGAGCGGGACGGAGGAGTTTCAGCATTTCACGGGGTCCACAGCGCAACGAGCTTGTCGAGCAGCCAGATGAACGGGAAGGGGGCGAGGATTCCTCCCAGCCCGTAAACGAGGAGGTTGCGGCGCAGCACTTGGACCGCGGGCATCGGTCGGTAGCCCACGCCACGTAGGGCAAGCGGAATGAGCGCAACGATGACGAGCGCGTTGAAAATGACCGCCGCGAGAATCGCCGAGCGTGGATTCGAGAGCCCAAGCACGTTGAGGGCCTCAAGCTGCGGGTAGGTCGCTACGAAGAGCGCAGGAATGATCGCGAAATACTTGGCGATGTCGTTTGCGATGGAGAACGTGGTGAGCGCCCCCCGCGTCATCAACAGTTGCTTGCCAATTTCTACCACCTCAATGAGCTTGGTCGGATTGGAGTCAAGATCCACCATGTTTCCGGCCTCTTTGGCGGCTTGGGTGCCGGAATTCATGGCCACGCCCACGTCGGCCTGCGCCAGGGCGGGAGCGTCGTTCGTTCCGTCGCCGGTCATCGCCACCAACCGCCCGCCCGCCTGCTCGTGGCGGATGTACGCCAGCTTCATCTCGGGCGTGGCTTCGGCGAGGAAGTCGTCCACGCCGGCCTCGGCGGCAATTGAGGCGGCCGTGAGGGGGTTGTCGCCCGTGATCATTACCGTCTTGATCCCCATCTCCCGGAGCTGCCGAAATCGCTCCTTCATACCGCCCTTTACGATATCTTTGAGCTGGATGGTACCGAGAACGCGCGCACCTTCGGCGACTACGAGCGGCGTGCCACCGGCGCGAGATATCTCCTCCACTTTGACTAGGAGTTCTGCGGGAAAGTGACCGCCCGCCGCTTCGACGTAGCGACGGATCGCGTCTTGGGCACCCTTGCGGATCTCTCTTCCGGGTAGATTGACTCCGCTCATTCGGGTCTGAGCGGTGAAGGGCACGAAGTCCATCCCCGTAGCCTCGCGTTCGCGGATATCGAAACGGTCCTTGGCGAGTACGACGACGCTCCGACCCTCGGGTGTCTCATCGGCGAGGGAGGCGAGTTGCGCGGCATCGGCAAGCTCGCGCTCCTGGATGCCCGGCGCGGGCCAAAACGCGGTTGCCTGCCGGTTGCCGAGAGTGATCGTGCCCGTCTTGTCCAGCAGCAGCGTCGAGACGTCGCCCGCCGCTTCGACGGCGCGACCCGACATCGCGAGCACGTTGTGCTGCATGACGCGGTCCATCCCCGCGATTCCAATCGCGCTCAGCAGGCCGCCGATGGTGGTCGGGATCAAGCACACGAGGAGCGCGACCATCACCGTCACCGTGGGCACCTGGCCCTGCTCCGCCTGACCGACCGCAAATGTCGCGAACGGCACCAGGGTGACGGTGGCGATGAGGAAAACGATCGTCAGTCCGCTCAGCAGAATGGACAACGCGATCTCGTTCGGGGTCTTCTGGCGCTCGGCCCCTTCGACCAAGGCGATCATGCGGTCCAGAAACGAGTTCCCGGGTTCCTGTGTGACGCGCACGATAATTCGGTCGCTCAGCACCCTGGTGCCACCGGTCACCGCGCTTCGGTCGCCGCCCGACTCGCGGATCACCGGCGCGGATTCGCCGGTAATCGCGCTCTCGTCAACGCTGGCGATCCCGTCGATCACTTCGCCGTCGGCCGGGATTGGGTCGCCCGCATCGCAGACGAACAGGTCGCCCTTGAGAAGTGCGGGAGCGGGCACGCGTTCCTCGGTGCCGTTCGGCAAGAGCCGGCGTGCGTCGGTCGTGCTCTTTGCGCGGCGAAGCGAGTCGGCCTGGGCCTTACCGCGTCCCTCGGCCATCGCCTCGGCGAAGTTCGCGAACAGGACGGTAAACCACAGCCACAACGTGATCTGGATGGTGAACGCAGTATCGCCGTAGCGCAAGAGGACATCGCGCAAGGCGAAGACCGTGGTGACAACGCTGCCGACCAGCACCACAAACATCACCGGATTCTTGGCGACTTGGCGCGGATTGAGCTTCCGGATCGCGTCGAGTGCGGCGCGGCGTACGAGCGCGGAATCGAAAAGACCGCGTGAGGGTCCTGAACTGGGCTTCTGGATAGGCGTTCGAACGTCCATGGTTACTTCAGCACCCCCTGATGCATCTGGAACTGCTCGACGATGGGGCCGAGCGCGAGGGCGGGCAGGAATGTGAGTGCGCCGAGCAAAAGCACGGTGCCAACCAGCAACCCCACGAAAGTGCCGCCGTCGGTCGGGAAGGTGCCGGCTGTCGCCGGCACGAACTTTTTCCGAGCCAGCGCGCCTGCGATGGCGAGAACCGGAACAATCATGAGGAACCGCCCGATGAGCATCGCGATCCCGAGGGTCGCGTTCCAGATCGGCGTGTTCGCGGTGAGGCCGGCGAACGCGGAGCCGTTATTGCCGGTGGCACTCGAGAAGGCGTAAAGCATCTCGCCGAAACCGCGCGGGCCTCCGTTACTGAGGTTGCCACTCATCGGACCGTAAGCCGTGTCGCTCGCACCGTAGGCAGACCCGGGCCATGAGTTGATCCCGGCGGTCGGACCTTCCTTCGGCAAGTCAAGGCTGGAGGCGAGGGCGGTAAAGCCCAAAATGGAGCCGGCAAGCAGGAGGATCGTGAGCATGGCCATCTGAACCTCGAACCGTTCGATCTTCTTACCGAGGTACTCGGGCGTCCGGCCGACCATCAAACCCGCAATGAACACGGCGAGGATCGCGTAGACGAGCATCCCGTACAGCCCGGCGCCGACTCCGCCGAAGATCACCTCGCCGGTCTGCATGTTTAAGAGCGTGACGAGCCCACCGAGTGGCGTATAGCTGCCGTGCATCGAGTTAACCGCGCCACAACTTGCGGCGGTGGTGATGGTCGCAAACAGGGACGACGCGCCAATGCCGAAGCGGGCCTCTTTGCCCTCCATATTGGCGGCCTCAACTCCCATGCGGGCGAAGTGGGGATTGCCGTTCTGCTCGGCGGCCAGGGTCGCAAACGCCCCCGCCAAGAATAGGGCGGACATTGCGGCGAAGATGGCCCAGCCCTGGCGCGCATTGCCAACCATTCTGCCAAACGTCGCCGTGAGGCTCGCGGGAATCAGAAAGATCAGGAGCTTTGTGAAAAGGTCCGATAGGGCGGTGGGGTTCTCGAACGGGTGCGCGGAGTTGGCATTGAAGTAGCCGCCACCATTCGTTCCGAGCTGCTTGATCGCTTCTTGACTGGCCACCGGGCCGAGGCCGATTCGCTGTGACGAGCCCTCAAGTGTGGTCGCGTTGACTCCCGCCGCAAACGTCTGCGGCACGCCCTGCCACACGTAGACCAACGCGGCCACGAACGCAATCGGAAGCAGAATGTACAGCGTGGCGCGCGTGGTGTCAACCCAAAAGTTACCAATGCCGCCTTCCCCGCGCCGGGCGAATCCTCGAATCAGGGCGATTGCCACGGCGAGCCCCACCGCCGCACTCATCCAGTTGTGGATGGCGAGCGCGACCATGTTGGAAAGCGTGGTGAGGGCTAGCTCGGGTGAGTAGCTCTGCCAGTTGGTGTTGGTGAGGAAGCTCGCCGCGGTGTTATACGCGAGGTGCGCGGGCATCTGGTCCGGGCCGGGTTGGCTTCCGCCGGAGGCGAAGTTCAACGGGAGTAGATGTTGCAACCTGAGAAGCCCGTAAGTGAGGCCGAATCCTACGAAGCTGAACGCGAGGAGCGAGAGTGCGTAGCGAGTCCAGGGCTGATCCTCCTCGGGCGAAGTGCCCATGAATCGGTAGAGCAACCGCTCCAGACCCGCCAACCGGCGAACTTCGCCCGCAAAAACTCGCGCCATGTAGACGCCGAGCGGTTTCGTTACCGCGGTGAGAAGACCAAGAAAGATGATGATCTGCAGTGCGCCACTTCCCATGCGTCAGAACCTCTCCGGCTTCAACAGGGCGTAAGTCAGGTAGCCGAGCAGGGCAAGCGAGAGCAGGCCCATCACGAGGGGCTCACTCATCTGCCGCCCCGCTGAGGCGCTCGCAGAGGCGTACGAAGCCTGCGGCAATCGCGAAAAAGAGAACGGCAAGGACGAGAAAAGGAAGATCAGCCATCGGTATGCCTGGATTTAAGAATAAGGCCCTGCCGCGTATCCGCCGCGTCAACGCGAGCGGGCAGGGCATCAAGATCGAATCAAGATTCAGAAGCGGTACGAGACACCGGCTCCGACAAACCAGCCATCGCGGGGTCGGTTCAGCGCGGTGGCAATGCGCACGTCAATCTGGGTGCGTGGGTTCAGCAAGTACAGGACTCCGGTGTTCACGAAAGTGGGGTTTGGCCCACCCTTCGAGACCGGCCAGACCCGAAATGTCTCGAGGAAGCCGCTCGTGCGGCCGTCGAACGTTCGGGACACGTAGAGACTGGCCGCGTACTGGGTGTACCGCCCGCCGTATGGCCCGAGGTCGGACAGGTTGAGATTGCCGCCGATCCCCGTTTTCGCGTCGGTCGGGAAGTAGAAGGCAAGCTTGGCCGTCGGCTGCGCACGGTTCGTGCGGAACGCATCGGCGCCGCTGTCCACCGTGGCCTGAAGGAGGAGGGCGAGGTCGGGCCTGCCGCTACGTGCGTTGAGGAGCTTCCATTTGACCCCCAGCCCGAGGTCCTGCAAGCCACTCCCACGCGCGCTACCCTCAAACTGGCCGTAGGTGACGTTGAGCAAGCGAAGCTCGAGGCGCTCCGAAACGGGCATCCGGACCAGGCTCTCGCCGTAGGTGTTTAGCCGGCGTCCCCGCCCGAGGTCGGTAAACGTGAGGCCGCTCTCGATCTGCCAATGGCCGCGCGGAATGACGAAGGGAGCGTCCGAGAAACTAGGGCGATCGGTGACAATGGGAAGCCCGCTCGGCGCGGATTGGGCCTCGGCCTGGGCGGCAATGACAGCCGCAGCGGTAAGTGCAAGGAGACGCATCCCCCGAATCATGGAGAAGACCCGAATCAGAGCCGACGCAAAAAATCCGTCCGGAGTGTTAAGAAGCCATCAGTTTTGAGCCTAGTCCACACGCATCCGATAGCCCACCCCCGTCTCCGTCAACAGGAATCGCGGTTGCGTGGGGTCCGCCTCGAGCTTCTGGCGGAGTTGGGCGATGTAGACCCGCAGGTAGTGCGACTCGTCCACATACGCTTCGCCCCACACCTCCCGTAGCAACTGCCGGTGGGTCAGCACCTTGCCCGCGTGTCGGGCCAGCAGGGCCAGGAGCTTGTACTCGTTCGGCGTGAGGTGGACCTCTTCGCCACTTCGAAAAACAAGACGTGCGGCGAGGTCGAGGCGAATCTCGCCCAGTTCCAGCACCGGCTCCGATCCCGCCTCCTTCTTGGCGTGTCGCAAGGCCACCCGGATGCGCGCCATGAGTTCATGAACCCCGAACGGTTTGGTGAGATAGTCGTCTGCCCCTGCGTCGAGGGCCGCCACCTTGTCACTTTCTTGCCCTCGAGCCGAGAGCACGATGATCGGCACCTCGGTCCACGCGCGCAGCGACCTCGCCACGTCAATGCCGTCGCCGTCGGGCAGACCGAGATCGAGGAGCACGATGTCGGGGTTCTCGGTCGCCACCGCCCGAATGCCGCCCTCGGCGGTCTCTGCCTCCAGCACCTTGTACTCGGATGGATTCAGCGAGGCGCGAAGGAACCGCCGAATGGGCAATTCATCGTCGATGACGAGCACTTTGCGTATCTCAGCCAACCGGCACCTCGGGCTGTACCGTGGGGCGCGGCAGCTCCAGATGAAACTCGGCGCCGCCCTCGCGCCCATTTCGGACCCAAATTCTTGCCCCGTGAAGCCGGGCGATTGTACGACAGATCGCAAGCCCTAGGCCGAGGCCCTTGCCTGGCTTTCCACCCTGTACGAATCGTTCGAAGATTGCCGACTCTTGACCCTTGAGGACGCCCGGACCGTTGTCGGCCACGACGACCCTCACGATGTCCGTTTGGTCCACCGCCGTGATCCGAATCTCGGTCGCACTCGGAGCGTGCTGGGCGACATTTTCTAGCAGGTTCGTGAAGAGCTTCACCATGAGGTCGCCGTCGAGCTTCAATAGCGGAAGTTCCGTCGGAACCGCCGTCTTCACGTCGCGATCTCCGAGCAGGCTACGGCTACGCGCGATCGCGTCTCCCACCAGTTCGGCGAGTACGTGCCACTCCGTGCGCAGCGCGAACTCGCCGCTCTGAAGGCGGGTCATGTCGAGCAGATTCTGCACTTGGTGATTGAGACGGACCGACTCGTCGTAAATCGTCTCGGCGAGCTCTCCGCCGCCTTGGGCGACGAGGACGCTCGCGGCTCCCGAGATCGAGGTCAGCGGCGTTCTCAGGTCATGCGAGATCGAGCTGAGGAGCGCGTTGCGGAGCTTTTCCGATTCCGCCGAAACCCGCGCTTCGTGGGACTCTTTCGCCAGCTTTACGCGTTCGAGCGCAAGGCCGAGAGTGTAAGCGAACGTTTCCAACAGGCTTCGCTGCGCGGGGCCGAGCGGCCAGCCGGTAGGGTCTGGCCAGAACGCGAGAACTCCGACTGATCCCTGTCCACCGCTGAGCGGAAGGTACAGGCCGCTGGCTCCGCCCAGCGTGTCGGTGTCCCTACCTGCCGGTTTTCCGTGCAGATGCGTCCAGTTTGCGACCGCGAGTTCGTTCGGGTCGGATTGGATCCCGGACCGCGTGGCGGCGAGAATCGCGAGACCGGTCTCGTGCCGGAAAAAGACCGAAGCTTCGCCACCAAACGTTGCCTCAACCTCTCTCTGAGCGGCGGCGGCGATGTCCTGCTTCGAGCGGGATTTTGCCAGTTCTCGGCTCAGGGCATACAACGCGGCGCTGCGCCGTTCCCTCTCAGCGGATGCCAGAGCGGATGCACGGAGTCGCAGCGTTGAAGTGCTGATCACCAGTGCTACTCCCAGCATCACGGCGAAGGTAAGCAGGTACTGGCTATCCGAGACGGCAAAGGTGTAACGCGGTTCAACGAAGAGGAAGTTGAAGGCGAGCACGCTCAGCACCGTGGCCAGCACCGCCTCGATCTGGCCGAGGAACCGCGCAACCATCGCGACGGCGGAAAGCAGCACCATGACAAGATTGGCGTCGCCGGCACCGATGAGGTCGAGCCCGTAACCGATGGCCGATGCCACGCCAACGCAAAGCACGGTCGCTGCTATTCGCGTAACCGAAGTGTGCCCGGGGGCGAGGCGTGTCGGTTGGCGTTGTGGTTCGCCGGGTTGCGTGACGACGTGTACGTCGATCTCACCGCTACGGCGAAGCACGTCATCCACGACCGATCCGAACAACATCTCGCGCCAACGCGC
>JANRKI010000035.1:0-7524 GCA_033763535.1 Fimbriimonadaceae bacterium
GGAAGCTCTCGTAACCTTGAGCCCAGTTACCGCCCACCGCCATGGCGCCTTCGCTGTGGCCACCGGTCGTGTTTGCGTTTTCGAAGATGAAAGCGTTGAAGCCGTTCGCGACCCCGAGGTCACCCGCGAACGCAACGGTCGACGAGAGGCCCGCGAGCGCCAGAACCAAGCCGCGAAGAGATTTCACGTCCTCATTGTTGCGAGTCTTGGGACCCGGGCGATGTCCCGTTTTTAGGGGTCGCGGATTTCCCGCGACCCCGATCTGCCTCGGCCCTCGCCGACGTACCGTCGCGACGCTACTTCGCGGACGGCAGTTTCGGGTCCAGTAACGCCAGACCCGCGGCCTTCAGTGCGTCATTCAGCGCCGACAGCTCGTCGCCGGTGGCACGGGCAAGCCCGCTGCGAACCACCGCGTACTCTTTGGCCAGCATCGCGAACACCTCGCGACTTCCGGCGGTCGGGCGGTTCGGGTTCCCGAGGACGGTGTTCATCAGCGCAGCCACCCGATTGTTCAACCGGATCGGGTAGTTCAGCGGGTCCTGACCGCTCTGATTCTTCGTTTGGTACAGCGCCTCCTCAAGCGTCGTCAGGTTCGATCGGTAAGCCGCCACGCGGCCGGCCAAAACCGAGTCACCCTTCTTCTCGGCGGCGGCATGCGCGGCATCTAGCTGGGTTCGCAGGTGGCGAATCTGCAGCACGTCCGTGTGGATCGCGTCCGTCGTCGCCGCGATCTCCCGCGCGAATTGGTACTGCTGCTGCAAATCCGCGTCGGACGCGGCGAGTCGCGGGTCTCGTTTCCATCGGAACTTCGCCGACTGGGCCGTACCGTCCACCGTCAGGCGCACCGTGTATTCGCCCGGCGGCAACACGATCGGGCTCGGGCCCGCCGCCCACAGGATCATTCCCGGAACCGACTTCCAACTTGGCTCTTGCAAAAAGGCGTACACCCGTTGCAGGCCGGCCGACTTCGGTCCGGTGGTCGTTTGGAACACCTTGCCGTTCGGCCACGCGAACTCGATCTTCACCTCTTTCGCTTCGGCCGGTAGGTAGTACGTCACGCCAACCCCGCTCCCCGGGTTCTGCCCGGTCGACGCGGTCCCTTTGCTGCCCCACCGAACCCGGTACGCATCGCGCGGCGCAAACAAGCGCGGCGCATCGAGCTTGGCCCCGCCCGCCAATTGCTGGAGCGGAGACAGATCGTCGAGCACCCAGAACGAGCGTCCGTGGGTGGCGGCGACCAGGTCATCGTCCTTCCACGCGAGATCGTGGATCGGCGTGACCGGCATGTTCTGCGCCAGCGGTTGCCACTTTGCCCCGTGGTTAAAGCTCACAAACACCCCGGTTTCGGTCCCGGCGTACAGCAAGCCCGGCACGCGGCGATCCTCGCGCACCACCCGCACGAAGCTCTCCGCCGGAATGCCGGTCGTGATCGCCGTCCATGTCTTGCCGTAATCCGTGGTGCGATAGACGTATGGTCGCAGGTCGTCGTTCTCATGGTTGTCGACCGCCGCGTACGCCGTGCCCGCTTGGTGCGGCGACGCTTCGATCATGCTCACGAGCCCCCATTCCGGCAGCGCCTTCGGGGTCACATTCCGCCATGCCCCGCCGCCGTTCTCCGAAACGTGGATCAACCCGTCGTCGGATCCGGCCCAGAGCAGCCCCTTTCGCTTCGGCGATTCGGCCAGCGTAAACACGGTGCCGTAGTACTCCACGCTCGTGTTGTCCTTCGTAATCGGACCGCCGCTCGGTCCCATCGTGCTGCGATCGTTCCGACTGAGATCCGGGCTGATCTTTCGCCAAGACTGTCCGTTGTCGGTGCTGCGCAACACGAACTGCGAGCAGGTGTACAGCACGTTCGGGTCGTGCGGGGAGAACACGATCGGATACGTCCATTGGAACCGCTGCACGAGGTCTCCCGCGCCGTGCCCCATCGGATTATCCGGCCACGGATCAATCGACCCGCTCAGCCCGGTCCGGTGGTCGTACCAATCCATGGTGCCGCCGTAGCTTCCGCCGAACACGAGGTCCGGTTGGTTCGGTTTGGCCGCCACGTAGCCGCTCTCGCCGCCCGCCGTGCTGGTCCAGTCGTCGTCGCCGATACCCAGGCCGGTCGTGCGGCTGGCGATCCGCACCGTACTATTGTCCTGCTGCGCCCCCAGGATATGGTACGGAAACGCGTTGTCCGTACTCACGTGATAAAACTGCGCGGTCGGGAACGTCTGCTCGGTCCAGGTCTTGCCGCCATCCAACGAGACGTTGCCGCCGCCGTCGTTCGCGTTGATCATCCGGTTCGGGTTGTCCGGCGCAATCCACAGGTCGTGATTGTCGGAGTGAGGGGTGCGCAACCCCGCAAACCGCTTGCCGCCGTCGGTCGACTTGCCCGCCCCGACATTGAGCACGTACACCCCGTCCTTCTGCTTCGGATCGGCGTAAACGTGCGAGTAGTACCACGCCCGTTGCCGCCAGTTCCGGTCAGAATTCACCCGTTCCCACGTCGCCCCCGCGTCGTCCGAACGGTAGATGCCGCCATCCGCCGCCTCGACGCACGCGTAGTATCGATTCGCATCCACCGGCGAGATATCGAAGCCGATCTTGCCCAGCGGCCCCGCCGGCATTCCCGGTCGCGCGCTGAGGTCGGCCCACGTGCGGCCGCCGTCTGTGCTCTTCATCAGCCGCGAACCCGGCCCGCCGCTATTCATGCTGTACGGACTGCGCCACGCTTCCCACAGACTGCACACGACGGTTTCCGGCTGTTTCGGGTCCAGCACCACGTGTACCGCGCCCACGCGATCGCCGCCCTTCAGGATGTTCGTCCAGGTCTTGCCGCCGTCCGTCGTCTTGTAGAGCCCGCGATTCGGATTCTCCTTCACCCGCGGATGCGCGTAAATGTGCCCGAGCGCCGCCACGTACATCACATCCGGATTCTTGGGGTGAATCGCGATCCGCGCGATGGACTGCGCGTCCTTCAGCCCGAGATGACGCCACGTCTTGCCCGCGTCATCCGAACGGTACACGCCGTCGCCGTGACTGATGTTGCCGCGAATGTCGCGCTCGCCCGTCCCCGCCACCACGATATCGGGGTTGCTCGGCGCCACCGCGAGCGCACCGACGCTCGCCGTGCGGAAGAACCCGTCCGACACCGGTCGCCAAGACTTTCCGGCATCGGTCGTCTTCCAGACGCCACCACCGGTCGCACCGAAGTAATACTCATCCGGGCGTTGCACGCTTCCCACGACCGCCAACGATCGCCCACCGCGAAACGGTCCGATCTGCCGCCACTCTAACCCCTTGTACGCCGATTCCGGCACCGTCACGTCGGCCCACGCCGGTCCGCTCACCGCGACGATCAACGCGGCCATTCCGTACCACTTCATTCGGGGGACGTTACCGCAAGTTTCGGGCGTTGTGGCGCCGCGGCACCCACGGCGAAACCTGAAGTCATTCCACCGATTGAACGGCGCGAGATGCATCCGGAACCACGACGAGAACGTCCTCGGCACCTCGCATCGGCTCCGCCACGCGATTTGGCAGGAGCTGAAGCTGAATCCGCCGGGCGTATCGCGTACGAAAAGCCCGTCCCCTTCGCCCAGCTGAAGACGAGCCAGTAATGCATCCGAATGAATCACGCCAAGTGAAGCCCCGAAACGACGAACGGTAATCTCCCCGTATGCCGACGATGACGTGCTCCCACGGGCCGAGGTTTCGACCGTGACGAACCTCGAACTCGCTCAGGCATTGCGCGATCTGCGCGACTACCTCATCATCGCCGGCTACGAAGAATCGCACGCGACCCGCTACACGCACATCTCGAGGCATATCGAAAAAATGGCCGAGCCGGTCGCCGAACTCGCCGCCGAAAATCGACTGCGCGAAATCCCGATGGTCGGCGAACTCATCGCCCAGTACATCCAAGAGATCCTGCGCGACGGCATCAGCAGTAAGCATCGCGAGTGGGAACATGCCGCCCCGCTTACCGTTCTCGAACTCATCCGGGTACCGCTATTGGGTCCGAAGACCGCGCGGATGCTATGGCAAAACCACCAGATCGCAACCCTCGCGCAGTTGCAACAGCGCGTGCAAACCGAATCCTTCCCCGGGATCGGACCGAAACTACGCGCCGCCATCCTGACGACGCGCCTCTAGCTTCTCCCGCTCACCCGGGAACCCAAACCGGCAGTCCGCCTCGGCATACCGCACGATATCGGCAATTCGGCGCGCCCGCGTTTCGGCCGACTTCGCGCCCAGCAACAGCTCCAAGTGACCCCGCTTGACCGACCGCGGGAACGCCCGCCAGTACGCCTCGGCCGACGGATGGATCGCGAACGCGGCCGCCAACTCATCCGGCACCACCAGCTCTTCAATCTCGTCGAGGGCCGTCCAACTCCCATCGGCCCGCGCCTGCTCGATCATCGCTCGACCGGGTTCGGCCAGCCGTCCCGCCGACTCCAGGTACGCCACCCGAACCTTGTTCACCCGGCTCCACCCGCTACCGGGCCTGCGCGGCGAGATCATCAGCTTCGACCGGAGTTCGTCCACCTTGCCCACCCGACTATCGATCCAGCCGTAACAGATCAACTCCTCCACGATCGCATCGTAGGACACGTACCAGTCCGGAGTCGCCTTCTTGTACGTCACGAGCCACACGCTTTCGCGCTGCTCGTGATGCTCGGCCAGCCACGCCCGCAGTTCCGACCGCGAACGAACCTCAACGTGCGCCAGCTCGGCCATCCGTTTACGCCGCCGCCACCGCCGGCCGCTCCGGAATAAACCGCGTGGCCACCAACGAGACAACCGCGATAACCACCCCAACCCAAAACGGAAGTTGGTAGTTGCCCGACTGCTTCCATAAGTACGCTCCGCCCACTGGCACCGTGACCGCGGCAATATGGTTCATGGTAATCCCCATACTGACGCACGGAGTCAATTCGCCAGGCCGCACGATCCGGTGAAGATACGTCGTAAATCCGTTGCCAAACGTAAACAGGACGTTATCCACGATGTACAGCACGTACAGCACCATCACTGTTTGACTGGTGGCGTAGCCCACAAACACCGCAATCAGCCCGATGGCGTACCACATCAGCGGTCCGCGCTCGCCGTAACGGTCGATGATCTTGCCCATCTTCGGCGCCGTCAGCGCGATCAACACGGCGTTGAGGAGCTGCAACGCCAGCATGTTCTGCACCGGCACTTCGAAGACGACGATCAGCGTGAAACTCGCGAAGATGGAGAAGATCTGCCGTCGGCACCCCTCCAGAAAGCTGAGCAGATAGTACAGGCCGTACTCGCGCCGAAACACAATCGGTTTCCGTTCGCCCCCGGCCGAGTGATGGCTGAGCGTGCCCAGCGCGACCGCGCCCCCCAGAATCAGCACCCCCGAAACCACAAAGTAAGGCAGGTACTGACCCTTTGGCAACAGTTGCGCCATCAGCCAGGCCGAACCCAGCCCGCAAATCGTCGCGATCGCACTTACCGACGACATCCGCCCGAGGTGCCGACCGCCCTCCTTGCCGCGCGCCAACGTCAGCGTGATCGGGCTCTGCATGGTGGCGAACAGGTGAAACCCGACCGACCAAAACACGCTGATCGCAATCACCGCCGGAATGCCCGGCATCCAGCCCGTCACGCCGATGCCGATCGCCGTGACCGCCAGCCCGATCGCCGCCACCCGGGCCTCGGCCATCGCCGCCAACAGCCCCGCCGTGAGGGCCGTCAACAATCCCGGCACCTCGCGCGACGATTCCAGAATCCCGAGGTCAAGCTCCCGCGCGCCCTGCGCCTCCTTAAACCAGTTCTGGAACACGCCGTTGTGCATGGCGAATCCGAACATAAACAAGAACACGCCGAGCGCAAACCGCTGCCAATCGCGCCGGAGCGAGGCGTCCTCTTGCACGGCTTCGGCAGTTAACGATCCATCGTCTGGCACCGCACCAGCTTACCGACCGACCGCCCGAAACTCCGACGGGATGAATCCAACGTTATCCTTTGCGGTCACCACCACCGTCCCTTCCCCAAACTCCACCGTCACGTACTGGCTGTACGGAGTCAGGTGCCGGATGCGGGTGATCCGAAGCGTATGGTCGTTGGCCCACGCCGCCGCCACCGAACTCGCCTCGCCCACGACGATCCCCGCGTCCGTCCAACCTGCGTTTTGGATCGGCCATGTGTGCCGCAACCCGCTAATTTCCGCCTCAATCGCGGTCTCCGTCACCCGGATCGTCTCCCATCCGCCCAAGTTGGATTCCAGCCGGAACGCCTTGCCGAGCCAGTCCCCGTTCGGGACGGCATCCCCCACCGGTAACGGCATCACCAGTCCGGCCAGTTGCCGGCCGAGCGCCGCGTGCGCGTTCGCATCCTCCCGAAGGGCCGCCGCGCGTAGGTTTGGCCGCAGCTCCTGCCACAACACGTCCATCACCGCGCCCATATCCGTGACGCCGCCCGTGATGGCGATCACGGTTCTCTCGTCGGGCATCACGATGCAGTACTGCCCAAACGCCCCGTCTCCCCGGTACGCGCCGTGTCGACACCGCCAAAACTGAAACCCGTAACCTTGGTCCCATTCGCTTTCCGGATCGCTCCCGTTACTGGCCTGCTTCGAGGTCGCCAGGTCCACCCATTCCGCCGGCAAGAGGCGCCGTCCCTGCCATTCGCCCCGCTGGAGATAAAGCTGACCGAACTTCGCGACGTCTTCCGTCCGCAGATTGAGCCCCACCCCGCCGAGATCGACCCCGCGCGAGTCGCGCAGCCATTCCGGCACCCCGATGCCGAGCGGTTCGTACAGCCTCGGCGTCAGGTATTCGGTGAGCGTTTGACCCGTGACGCGTTGCAAAATCGCGCTGAGCATGTATGTGGCCGGCGTGTTGTACACAAACAATGTGCCCGGCTTGTGATCCACCGCCAACCGGAAGAACGTTTCCGGTGTCGTCTCGACCCGCGTAAACGCGAGCTTGTCCACCTCCTCGGCGCGCTGACCCGTCGACATTGCGAGCAGATCGCGCACACGCATCGCCCGCAAATTGTCCGAGGCATCGGCCGGCACCGCCTCCGGGAAGAACTGGGTGACCGGGTCGTGGATCGAAATCCGGCCCTCCGCCACCAACAGGCCGATCGCCGTCGACGTCCAGCTCTTGCTCAGCGAATACATCATGTGCGGACGATCTGCCGCGTACGGCGCCCACCAACCTTCGGCCACCACGTGACCGTTTCGCAGCAGCATCAGGCTGTGCAGATGATCGATCTCTCGGTCCAGCCGTTCAACCAGCCGCGAGATTCCGGACGAACTGAGGCCCTGCGATTCCGGCGTCGCCCGTGGGAGGGCGGCGGGAATTTCGGTCGCCATGGCGAGCTGGGTGGCGAGGAGGAGAGACGACATCGACACGCCCCAGTTTGCGCGGAATTGCACCGCGCGCGTGGGCCTGTGTCATAATTCTCTTCGGAGAGATCGCATAGTGGTCTAGTGCGCCGCACTCGAAATGCGGTGTGGGGCAACTCACCGTGGGTTCGAATCCCACTCTCTCCGCCACC
>JANRKI010000036.1:0-6149 GCA_033763535.1 Fimbriimonadaceae bacterium
CGTTTGCGTGGTGCTGGAAGAGGGGCAGCGATGGGGGCAGTTTGCGGAGGGGTCGCGTTTCTCACGGCAGGAGTTGCAACAATGGCGCTCGGAGCTGCCGGTGTTTCGGGAGCTGGTGCTGGCGCCTTGGCCGGGGCCGCAGGTGGCGCAGCCGGATCTTTGGGAGCGCAGGGACTGGGCGTTGCGGCGGGTTGGCAAACCGGAATTGATCCGGTCGGAGTTGGCATTTCTGCAATTTCCGGTGGCGTTGTCGGCGGTGCCGTCATTCGGCCCGTGCCTAGGTCCGGACCGGTTGAAGTCACGCACTGCGGCCCTCCTGGTCCGTGGGTTCAAGTCGGCGGAAACTCGTCATGGAATCATCTTCTCGCTGGTCGACCTCACCCGATCTCGCAAGGTGTGACTCAAGTTATTGATGACGCGTCATGTTTACAATTGCCCGGTGGATATGAATGGGGTAAGGGAATCTTTGGACAAAGGATTTTTCCGCAGCCAAAATGACTGAGGTAACTGTCGTATTCTCAGCGTTTGGAGGATATCTCCTGCTGAGTTTAGTTGAGCTTTGGGTGACTGGTTACATTAAACGCAGTCAGTGTAAGTACTACTTCCTGAGTGCTATCTTAATCGGAATTAGCGTGTGGGCTATTCTACCTTTCAGCTATGCTAAGTACGGATATATTCGAAACATTCCAGAAGTAATAGCATCCTGTTTATTGGTTACACTAGGAACCGTTCTGTGGGTAATGATGCTATATCGGTGGCACGAGAAGTTACTTGGTCGCTCAAAGGTTGATTGATGGTATTGATGTTGATTATGCCTGTTGACATGCCAACCCCCAAAATCTGGAGCTGGTTTACAAATCGCACCTTCGTTAAGAAGACCCGATGAAGAAATAGAAGTTCGGCGAGGAGCAGAATATGAACTTCCACCAGGGAGTTCGAGCGGATAGATGCCCAAGCCGGGTTCCGCAAGAGGCACGGTGTTAGTGAGAGGACGTTCTCTGTGTGCAAGCGTTCGTATCCCGGTTAACCCATCAGGTCCGACACGTCCGACCAGGCCGCGCGGAACCCGGGGGCGAGCCGGCCGAGTTCGCGTTCGCCCGTAACCGCGCACGCCGCCGTCGTATGCGCAAAGATCGCTTCCCGAATCGACACGTTCTCCGCCGGGTCAAACCTGTCCGGGCGCGACGCCGCCGTCCGGATGGCCAGGCGCGGATCCCCGGGCACAATCGGACGGTCGCTGCCGAACGACAGCGGAATGCCCGCGTCGAGAACGCTTCGAAACCGTTTCAAGCGCGAGGTTCGGGCATCGCCCAGTTGCCGCCGGTAGGCATGGCCGAACCGATGCAAGAATTCGGGCTGCATCGTGACGTGGCAGCCCAGCGCCGCGAGGCGTTCGATCTGCGCGTCTCTCAGGATCATCGCGTGTTCCAGACGGTGGCGGGTCGGGTCGTCGGTAGCGGCGAAGGCGTCCATCACGAGGTCCACCGCATAATCCCCGATGGCGTGGACCGCCACCGGATAGCCCGCGTCGGCGGCCGTCCGCACCATTTCGGTCAGCCGTTCGGGCCGGTAGATCAGCTGTCCGCTCGTCTCGCGTTCGGTTTCGCCGACGTAGGCTCCGTAGATGGCGGCAGTGGCGGAACCGATGGCCCCGTCGGCAAAGATTTTGATGCCGCACACGCGCGAACGTCCGGTCGCCTCGAGGTCGGCGATCGCGGCGTTCAGAACGTCTCCGTCGACGGCGCGCGGACCGAAGACCTTGCTCCAACGCAGGTAGAGGCGGGTTTCGATGGCGCAGGTCGCGGCGGAGTCGCGGTACGCGGCCAATTCGCCTAGGAGATCGGGCTGACCGGTCTGCATATCGGCGGCCATCACCAGACCGTAGTCGGCCATAGACGCACCGGCGCGCAGGATGGCGGCCACCCGTTCGGCGTGAGTCGGCTCGGGCATCGCGTTCCAAATCATCTCGTGCGCATGCTCGAAGCAGACGCCATCGGGGGCGCCGTTGGCATCACGCCGAAACTCGCCGCCCGCCGGGTCCGGGCTGGTATCGTGCACGCCGGCCGCGCGCAGTGCCGCCGTGTTCGCCACGCTGCAATGCCCGTTGTAGTGGCGCAGCACGATCGGCCGGGCCTTCGAGATCGCGTCGAGATCGTGCCGTGTCAGGTGGATGCCGCCGTACCGGTTTTGGTCGTACTGCACGGCGATGAGCCAGCCGTCGGGCTCGTCGCGATGCCGGTCGCGGACGGCATCCAACACGGCCTCGGCACTCAGCAGCGGCGCAAGATTGAGACGGCCCAGGTCGAATCCGCTCGGCAAGATGTGGCAGTGGTTGTCGACCAACGCGGGGGCGATGGTGGCGCCTTGGAGGGACTGCACCTCGCCGATGAGGGGCAGGTCTTCGGCCAGCGCGACGATGCGGCCCGATTCGACGTGCATTCGGCCCGGCCGACCGGTGTCGTAATGAAAGAAATCGGTAACGGTGGTCATGGTTCGATTCCGGGATGCAGCCCGAGGGCGAGGGTGAGTTCGTCGATCGCGCGTTCGGCGCTTTCCACCGCGCCTTCCATGAAGCCGGTCCACACGGAGGTGTGCTCGCCGGCGAAGAACAGGCGTCCGGCGGGGCGGCCAACGTTCGGATAGTGGGCAAGCACGTATCCGGGCGCGAGATGGCTAAAGGCGCCCTCGCACCACGGGTCCTGAATCCAGTCAGTGCGCCAACCCCGGCGGAACCGTTCGGCTGCGCCGGGGTACATCGCGTCGATATCGGCGAGAACACGCCCGATGGCGTCGGCCTCCGGCAGGCGGGCGAGGGCTTCGGCGGGGTCGCCGACGACGTACGCGGTGAGGGTCGGGTGCGGGTTCGCGATGGCGCCGGTCCACAGTTGCCCCACCGTGCGATCCGTGAGGGCGTTGCCGCCATCGGGCCCGGTAAACGCGAAGGCGTCGGAAAACTCGAGGGTGAACTTGATGGCTCGGCTCATGCCGCACGCCGCCCACGCGGCCCGCTGATCCGCGATGTCGAAGCCTTCAAACGCGATGCGTTGGGCGGGTTTCGGTGGGACGGTGCAGATCGCGGCGTCGAAGGCGTGGGGACCGGCGGCGGTCTCGATGAGGACGCCGGTCGGGGTGGCGCGGACGGACTGAATCGGCGTGGCGAGGTGGAATTTCGCACCCGAGGCGTGCGCCATCTGGTCGAGCATCTCGGAGATGCCGTTCGGGAACCGGTACGCCGAGGCCTCGTCGCCTTCGCGCATGGCGTACAGTCCGTACCCGGCCAGCCAACCCATCAGGCCGATCCGGTCCAGCTCGTCGCCTTCGTCGCTGCGCAGCTGGGCCGAAAGCAGCCACTCGCCGCGCGCAGTTTGGCACGCGTGCGACACGAGCCGTTGGAGCGAGGCGGTGTCGCCACCGGGGACGGCCTCGGCGAGTTCGGCCGGCCAGGTAGGGGCGCGGAATAGGCGTCCGGCGAGCGCGTAGAATCGGTCGGCGTCGGCCTGTGCCTCCGGCCAAACGGCGTCGCTCCGGCAAGATTCACCGGCGTATTCATAGCGGCGGATCCCGTCGCGGGCGGCGCTCGGGACGATGCCGAACTCCGTCATCAGGCCGAGCATGCGATGGTGGTCGGCGTCGATCCACTCCCCGCCAGCCTCGTACGCGGTGCCGTCCGCGCGGACCGTGTGGGTACGACCGCCGAGTCGATCCCGCGCCTCGAACACGGTCACGGGAAAGCCGGCTTGGCCAAGTCGCAAGGCGGCGGTGAGCCCGGCCAGACCCGCGCCCAGTACGGCCACGTGAAATTTGGCCGTTTCGTGGCGATTCATGGATTCTTCTTCGCGCCCTGCCCGGCAAGGATTGGCATGGCGAGCAGTCCGGCCACCGGCGGAATCGAGTACGCGGGCATCGGAAGCTCCGCGAGGTACGCCGCTATGCCGATGGCGATGCCCACGAAACCGGCGACCAGACCCCGGGCGGAAGGATGGCGTCCGGACCGCGTCAGGTTGTAAATCGCCATCACGACGCAGAGCGCGAGGGCATAGAGCAAAAAGGTACGAAGTTCGGCGGGGGTCACGGCAGAGACTCTCCTTCGGCAGCGGAGCGAATCCGCACGAGGCGGTATCCGTCGGGCGCCGACGTTTCGTACGACGCGCGGTCGATGCGCCGCACGATGCCGACCCGCCGCGATTGGGCCATCGGGACCAGCGTGGTCTCGGCGTCCTCGTCGTCGTGATCGAACACCAGCACTTCGAAGGCATCGTGAAACTGCCACGTGGCGAGGGCGGCGAGGGCGGGGCCTTGCACGGACAGCGCGGAGAATCGCACGTGGCCTTCCGAGCGGGCGGCCTCAAGGGCTTCCAGCGCGCCGGCGATCTGAAACTCCTCCACGACGCGACGAATCGGCAGAGCGTAGAAATCGAGTTGCATCCGGCCGAGGGCGCTCAGGGTTTCAATGAGGTTGGATTGAACGAGGTCGATGGCGTGCGTGTGGTCGCTGGCGCGCTCGTAATCAAAACTTCCCTGTGCGTACACCACGCGGGTATCCCAGCCTTCGCGCTGGCGCAGGTGTCCGCCCCACAGCACGGGTCGCACGGAAAGGTCCATCGGGCGACCAGAATCGAACGCCGCGTTCGCGAGCGGAGCGATGTCTGCCGCCTGGGTGGGGAGCTCCAGCCGGAGCCAGGCATCGCGAAACGCCTCGTTGGTGCGGCCGAGCAACATCGCTCAAGGGTACCGGTTACAGTCGCAATGTGCCGCGGTTGGCCCGGTCGAGATCGGCCCGCATCATCATCTCCACCAGCTGCGGCAAGGCGACTTCGGGCTGCCAGCCGAGGTCGCGGCGCGCCTTCGTGGCGTCGCCCAGCAACAGGTCCACTTCGGCGGGGCGGTAGAACTTGGGGTCCACCTGGGCGACCAGCCGACCGTCGGCGGCGAAGGCGCGTTCCGATTCGGCCTCGCCTTCCCAGCGGAGCGCGATATCGGCGGCCTGCGCGGCGAGTTCCACAAATTCGCGGACGGTATGGGTTTCGCCGGTGGCCAGAACGTAATCATCGGCGGTATCGGCCTGCAACATGGCGTGCATGCCGCGCACGTAATCTCCGGCAAAGCCCCAGTCGCGGCGGGCGTCGAGGTTGCCCAGCCGCAGCGGTCCGGCCTGTCCGTGCTTCCACAGGGCCAGCGAGGCGGTGATTTTGCGGGTGACGAACTCGGTGCCGCGCAACGGGGATTCGTGGTTGAACAGGATGCCGGACGTCGCGTGGAGCCCGTAGCTTTCGCGGTAATTGACGGTGATCCAGTGGCCGTACAGCTTTGCCACGCCGTACGGACTGCGGGGGTGGAACGGGGTCGATTCGGTCTGGGGCGTCTCGCGGACTTTGCCGAACATCTCGCTGGTGCTGGCCTGATAGAAGCGGATTTTCGGGTTCACCGTGCGAATGGCTTCGAGGATGCGCGCGGGACCAAGGGCGTCGGCGTCGGCGGTGTACACGGGCTGATCGAAGCTGAGGGCGACGAAGCTCTGGGCGGCGAGGTTATAGATTTCGTCCGGCTGAACCTGGCTGATGGTTCGCAAGATATTGGAGGTTTCGAGGAGGTCGAAGCTCACGCGCTCCACTTGGTCGGCAACGCCGAGTTCCGCGAGGCGCCAGAAGTCGCTGCTGGCCGAGCGTCGGTACGCCCCGATCACTTCATAACCTTGCCGGAGCAGGTACTGGGCGAGGTACGCCCCGTCTTGCCCGGTCACGCCCGTTACCAATGCCCGCTTCGCCATTTCGTGTGGGTGATACCCGCCTTCTCCGTACATAATCGGGGCCGTGAGCGAAGTCGTCATCGGAGTGGACCTCGGCGGGACCAATGTGCGGGCGGGGGCCTTCTATCGAGATGGTCGCGCGGCGGGTCCTGACTTCAGCCAGCCCAGCCGTGCGCAAGAGGGGACCGACGTGATCATCGAGTCGCTCGCGGAGACGATTCAGCGCGCGGTGGATGCGGCGGAGGGTCCGGCGGTCGCTATCGGGCTGGCGATTCCGGGGCACGTGGACAACACGCGCGGGGTGGTGCGATGGGCACCCAACTTTGGGCATCTGGAAGACGGCGTGTTCGTGAGTTGGAAGGACGTGCCGATTCGGGCACCGCTGCGCGAACGGATTTCGCTG
>JANRKI010000037.1:0-20226 GCA_033763535.1 Fimbriimonadaceae bacterium
AGTTTGCGCGGAATTGCACCGCGCGCGTGGGCCTGTGTCATAATTCTCTTCGGAGAGATCGCATAGTGGTCTAGTGCGCCGCACTCGAAATGCGGTGTGGGGCAACTCACCGTGGGTTCGAATCCCACTCTCTCCGCCACCCGGTCGGAAAACGGCAGTTTGAAACTCTGGTGAAGAGTGTCACCCGACCGGGTTCTTGCGATGCCCTGCAAACCCGACCCGAGGACCGGCCGCAAACTCGTTACCAGTCACCGGAACGCACCGCCCGCCGACACTACCGGTGAAAGCGGAGCAGGCGCAGCGCGTTCGCGACGACGACTAGCGTGCTACCTTCATGAAAAAGCACCGCCCAGCCCATACTCGCGATGCCAAAAAGGGTGAACGGTACAAGCACCGCGATCACGCCCAGCGAAATCCATACGTTTTGCAGGATGATGCTTCGTGACGCCCGACTCAGCGCGACCGCAAACGGCAACTTCTCCAACGTATCTCCCATCAATGCCACATCGGCCGTTTCCAGGGCTACCGCGGTACCCCCCGCACCCATCGCGATACCGACCGTTGCATGAGCGAGCGCCGGCGCGTCATTTACTCCATCCCCCAGCATCGCAACTTGACCGTGTTCCTGAAGAAGTGCTTTGATCTGAGTAACTTTATCTTCTGGCAGCAGATCGGCACGCACCTCCGTAAGCCCCGCTTGGGCTGCAATCAGCTTAGCGACTCGCGCGTTATCGCCCGTGAGAAGGATAAGCGCGTGAATACCAATCTCTTTGAGTTCTCGCAGCACTGCGGGTACTTCTGGACGTAACTCGTCGGCTACTCCGATCACGCCCAGCACGTCTTGGTCTTTGCCGATGATCATGGTCGGCTTACCTTCTGCGCCAAATTGCTGGTATGCGTCTGAAATCGTGATCGGGACCTCAATCCCCGATTCCTGAAACATCGCCAAATTGCCGATGCGTACGATAGAGTCATCGACGCGTGCCGTCACTCCGCGACCTTGCACGGACTGCAGCTCTCCGGCACGTGGAAGCGACCCGAGATGATTCATTTCGGCACGGCGAACCACCGCCAGGGCCAGCGGGTGCGACGAGTTCACCTCTACCGCCGCGGCGATCCTCAACAGTTCATCCTCGGTGACTCCGGCCACGGAAACGACGTCCGTCACTTCCGGACGTCCCCGCGTAATCGTTCCCGTCTTATCCATTGCTAAAGCTCGAAATGATCCGAGACTCTCCAAGTGCGCACCTCCCTTGATCAGAACGCCGTTACGAGCCGCTTGACCAATACCTGCCAGCACGGCCGAGGGCGTAGCAAGTGCCAACGCGCACGGAGACGCCGCGACCAGGGTTGAGAGCGCCCGCAAGATGGACACTTCCCAAGTCAACCACCCAGACAACGGTGGCAAAATTGCCGCCACCGTCACCGTGACCAGTACCGTGGGTACAAACACGCGTTCAAATCGGTCCGTAAATCGCTGGGTGGGGGACTTCTGTGCTTGAGCCTCTTCCACCATCTTGATCACCCTCGCCATGGTGGTGTCCTGGGCTAGCCTGGTTACTTCAACCACTAAGGACCGATCCCCGTTGATCGAGCCCGCAAACACCGCATCACCCGGGCGTTTTTCAACTGGCACCGACTCTCCGGTAATTGGACTTTGGTCGAGGCTCGAAGTACCTTCGATAATCTTGCCGTCAATCGCGACGCGCTCGCCATTACGGACAATGGCGATATCTCCGACCACCAATTCCTCGACCGGGACCTCGCGCTCGGCACCGAAACGTCGAATACGCGCCGAACGAGGTGCAATCGTTCCGAGCGCATGGATTGCGTTACGGGCACGCTCCATCGCAAAATGCTCAAGCGCATGGCCAAACGAGAAGAGGAAGAGTAGCAATGCCCCTTCTGCCCATTCGTTAAGAACTGCCGCACCTGTCGCCGCCACGATCATCAGAAAGTCAACGTCGAATCGACCTCTTAACGCGACGGGTAGCCCGGTTCGTACGAGATCCCAACCTCCCGCGATATACGAGGCCAGATACATCACAAGTACGACCGAGCCGGGCAGTCGCAGGGCCCAATCGCCCACAAACCCTATGATGAGGAGAACGCCGCAAAGTAGTGAACGAAGCAGTTCCGGCTGCCCACGCAATGCCGTAAGTCGCGAAAGCACTAGAGAAGCAAACCGTATCGGATCGAACGATCGAGGTTTCATCATCAACACGGTTTATCAACGACCATTGACTCGGTGAGCCGACGATAAAGAATCATCCAACGTGCGGATTCACGATCGATCCGATGAGTTTGCGACGTCGGTTGCCTGATTCCCAATCCCCGTAAATGCTGACCTACCGCACCACCGGAAGATGCAGTCCAATCCGTCCGTAAGACTTGGACCGGGGAATGCGCCACACGTTGCAACGCGTTGGATGCCGCGTCCCTCAATTTAATGTTTAAGTCATGCATTCCGAACATCCCGCCTGCGGGGATTGCTCGTCACGTTGCGACAATGCTGCCCGTTGGAAGGAGGAGTTTACGTTCTGGACAAGCCATTGAACTCATGTTCACCACCGCATTATTGCGAAATGCCTGCTCGTTCGGAACGTGCCGGTCACGCGCTCGCATGGCGTACGACTTCTCGCCCGAAGTTTCCGGACGACTCGCGGAAGGTGAGGCGATTCCCGTCCCACACGGCTTAGACATGAATTTGCACCTATCTCTTTCTGATCCATTTCCCTCCCGACGCACGGTTAGGACCCGTGAAGCCGAATGAATACGGCATATACTCGCAGAACCTCCACCCAATTATCCTAGTAGCCCCAGTACTTCTTCTGGTAGGTGTACTTCTCCATCCACGCCACGAACTCCAAGCAAGTCTTGCATGCCCGCAAAGAATTACGAATCTCCGCTTTAGTCGGTACCGGTGGCTTCATGTAGATGTCCGAGATGTTTGCCATTTCACGAAGCTTTCGGTAGAACTCCGGAGCCGACATGGGCGGATGAGACAGCCGCCGAAATTGAAATTGAGCGATGTACATCCTAGACTCAATATGAAGGATTCTTTCAAGTAACGGAAGCGGCTTCACATCCCGAATGTTCACGGCTTCGTACCACTGATCATCAGCCGCGAAAAAAACATGGGAGTCGTCGGCACACGACCAGGAAGGTTGGGCAAACAGTAAGCTGCGAGCTTAAATAACTCTTCCTCTGTCTTGTCGTACCGAACTGTGCCAGCAAATCGAATTGTTGGCAGTGTAATGATGTCAATGATTTCGCGTTCAGTTTCCACTTCTAAGCCTTTGAATCCCTGTACGGACGTGCTTGGACCCCAATCTACAATACGAAATTATCGACAGGCCCCGTGTTGACACCGGTTGAAACTGCTCTAATACCCCCGATACTTCTTCTGGTAGGTGTACTTCTCCATCCATGCCACGAACTCCAAGCAGGTCTTGCAAGCCCGCAAAGTATTGCGAATCTCCGCTTTAGTCGGTACCGGTGGCTTCATGTAGATGTCCGAGATGTCCGCTTTTTCACGAAGCTTTCGATAGAACTCTGGAGCCGACATGGGCGGATTTGGCATCCGTCGGAATTGAAATTTTGCGATGTACATCTTAGACTCAATATGAAGGATTCTTTCAAGAAGCGGAAGCCGCTTCACATCCCGAATGTTTACGGCTTCGTACCACTGATCATCGGCCGCAAAAAAATACATCGGAGCAGCAGGCTCTCCATCTCGCTGGTTCGGTAAGCAATAAACAGAAAGCTTGAACAGCTCCTCTTCTGTTTTGTCGTATCGGACCGAACCGACGATCCGAATTGCTGGCAAAGGAATGATATCAAAAATTTCGCCGTCAGCTGCCATTTCCTGCTCGTTTGGATCTCCTTGCCCGTGCGGAAGAATACGCTCCAAGCCGGGTGCCCGGTACCAGTTCTATTTCCCCGAACACTGACTGTAACATTTCAGGCTTCGGACACAAAAATGCGTTTGTGTGCCCACGAATCAGTAGCCATTGTACTTTTTTGGCTCCGTATACTTTTCCAACCACGCCACAAGATCCACGCACGATTTGCAAGCTCTTAAGGCGCGACGGCACTCAGCTTTGTTGGTTTTAAGGGATATGGCGTACATATCGGCGTGCTCGCGGAGTTCACGGTAAAGGGCCTGCACCGACATTGGCGGATGAGACATCCGCCGAAATTGAAACTTTGCAATTCGTACGTTTGGTCCGAAGTAGATGATCCGGTCTAGTAGCGGCAGCGGCTTGACGTCCCGAATGTTCACGGCTTCGTACCATTGATCATCGGCCGCGAAAAAATACATGGGAAGGGGCGGCACGCCATCATGTCGATTGGGTAGACAATACACGGAAAGCCTGAAGAGCTCCTCCTCTGTCTTGTCGTACCGTAACGAGTTCCCGAACCGGATCAGCGGTAAAGGAATGATATCAAAGATCGCGTCTTCAGTTGCCATTTCGAAGCCTTTGGAACCCTGTACCAACGTGCCCAACTCCCGAGAATCCGAGAGACTTATGAAACGCGTTAGTTCCATAATAGGCTCGCTGCGCCATCGTCATGGTCACGCCTCGTACGGACCTTCCGTCTAGCAACATATGCCATTCATGCATCTTGTACTCCACACCACGCCATTTGACCGCCGACTTACTCAGTTTTGTCACCATAAACGGCTGATTCAAAATCCCCTTTAGAATCGGATTATTCCCGAAGCGTCTCTGCTTGATCGGGTGATGCATATGTTGCCCCTTCAAAACAATCCCTAACTCACCGTACTTTCGACGAACGCCACTCCAAGAGCTCTTGGCGACTTGCATTGTGCCCTTCATCCCAAGCTTCGCCACCGATTTCACTACGGTACCCACCAAGAACACGTCCGAAACCGCCAGTGCCGTGTTCACGATGCCCCAGCCGATCCGACCATTCTGGAAGTCGTTGACCGCCATCCGACCTGAGCCCCAAACCGGCACAAAGCTCTCAACGAAACCCGGCTCTCCGACCGACTGATTACCGTCCGGATCCACTCGCGTCAGCGGTGAGTTCTCGCAAGATCGCGCGAGCCCCCGCTCGGTCACGCCGTGTCAGAACGAGACTCACGTCACTTCAAAGTGATCGCCCACGACCAAAACCACCTCCCCCGCCCATTCCCCCGGAACGCGCCAATCTCCCATACTTGAAGCATGGGATTCCGAGATGGGTTCGCATGGGGCGTGGCGACGGCATCGTATCAAATCGAAGGGGCTCCGTACCGAGTCGGTGGTGGCCGCAGCGTCTGGGACATGTTCTGCGAACGACCCGGTGCCATCAACGACGGCAGTAACGGCGATGTCGCTTGCGACCATTACCACCGGTACCGCGAAGACGTCGCCCTGATGCAACAGCTCGGCGTGCCCAACTACCGACTCAGCATCAGTTGGCCGCGCGTCATCCCCGGCGGAGTCGGTTCCGCCAGCCCGGAGGGCCTCGGTTTCTACGACCGCCTCGTCGACGAGCTGCTCACCGCCGGAATCCAGCCGTGGGTCACCCTCTACCATTGGGACACTCCGTACGAGCTCTACCTGCGGGGCGGCTGGCTCAACCGCGACATCGTCGAATGGTTTGCCGACTACACCCAGGTGGTGGTAGACCGGCTGGGCGATCGCGTGCAGCACTGGATGACCCTCAATGAGCCCCAATGCTTCATCGGGCTCGGCATGCAAACCGCCCTCCACGCGCCCGGAGATCGGCTCAACTTCAAAGAGGTCCTGCTGGCCGGACACCACGCCCTGATGGCCCACGGACGCGCGGTCCAGGTCATCCGCGCCCGCGCTGCCCGCCCCGCCACCATCGGCTACGCCCCGGTCGGAGTCGTGAAGATGCCCGCCACCCCCGACGCCGCCGATATCGAGGCCGCCCGAACCGCGACCTTCCGCACCCACGACAAATCGGTCTGGAGCAACGCGTGGTGGAACGATCCGGTGTTCTTCGGCCACTATCCCGAGGCCGAACTTGCCGTCTACGGCAGCGACGCCCCGACGCCGCGCGCCGGAGACCTCGAACTCATCGCGCAACCGCTGGACTTCTTCGGGGCCAATATTTACAACGGCCAGTCCATCCGGGCTGGCGAGCACGGCCCGACCGAGGTGCCGCACCCGCAAGGAATCGGCCGCACCGTGTACCACTGGCCCGTCACCCCCGATTCGCTCTATTGGGGCCCCAAGTTCTTTTACGAACGGTACGGAAAACCGGTGGTCATCACCGAGAACGGGCTCGGCCTGTCCGACTGGGTCGCGCTCGATGGCAAGGTGCATGACCCGCAACGCATCGACTTCCTCCACCGGTACATCGCCGCGTTCCGCCGGGCCGCCGAGGACGGCGTCGATGCGATGGGCTACTTCCAGTGGTCGTTCATGGACAACTTCGAATGGTACGAAGGGTACAAACTCCGCTTCGGCCTCGTCCACGTGGATTACCAAACGCAGGTCCGCACGCCAAAAGACAGCGCGTACTGGTACCGCGATGTCATGCGCTCCAATGCCGCCGACTTGTAAATCGGCGGGCTCTCCGGCGGGCGAGGAAACTCGCCCCTTCCTTTAATAGCCGCCTCCCCCTATTAAAGCTTCCCGCGCCTTCCTTTAATAACCACCCCCCTCTATTAAAGTTTTCCGGCCTTTCCTTAAATAACCACCCCTCGACGAAATCTTCCCGGGCCGTCCGTGAATCACCCTCTCGCCGATGAAGGCTTACCGGCACTTCCTTTAATAACCTTCCGCCCCTATTCAAATTTACGCCCATATCTATAACAACCATCCCTTCAATTAAAATTTTCTGCCCATTCTTTAATAACTCGCCCCGCTATTAAAGTATCCTCACCCTCGATGGGCGTCGGACCGACCGGAAGATACGAGACCACCGTGTTTCTCGGCGAAGCCGTGCGCGCCTTCGTTCCCGATCCCCTCCCCTTTGCCCGCGAGCTGGACTTCACCCAGGCCCGGCACCGCCGACTCAACGAGGCCATGCTCATGCTCGGTCGGCTCGATAGCGTTTCGCTCTTGCTGCCCGATCCCGAGATCTTTCTGTACGCCTACGTACGAAAGGAAGCGGTGCTAAGCTCTCAGATCGAAGGTACGCAGTCGTCGCTGTCCGACCTGCTCGTCTTCGAGGCCGAGGCCGCCCCCGGCGTCCCCATCGATGACGTCCGCGAAGTCTCCTGTTACGTGGCCGCGCTCGAACACGGGATGCGGCGCATGCGCGAGGGCTTTCCGCTGTCAAACCGCCTCATCCGGGAGATGCACGCCGAACTGCTGGCGGGCGGGCGCGGCGCGGATAAGTTGCCCGGTGAGTTCCGGACCAGCCAAAACTGGATCGGCGGAACCCGGCCCGGGAATGCGCTGTTTGTACCACCTCCGCCCGCGCACGTCCTAGAGTGCATGGCGAATCTCGAGCTCTTCTGGCATCGGGAAGACCTCGCCTATCCGTCCCCGGTGCGGGCCGCCATTGCGCACGTCCAGTTCGAAACCATCCACCCGTTTCTCGACGGAAACGGGCGTATCGGCCGACTGCTCATCGCGTTGCTACTGCATCAAGACGACGTGCTCTCCCGCCCGTTGCTCTACCTCAGCCTCTTCCTCAAGCGGCACCGCAGCACGTACTACGAGCTCCTCATGCGCGTGCGGCAAGAAGGCGCGTGGGAGGCATGGCTCGACTTCTTTTTCGACGGCATCATCTTCTCCGCCGAAAACGCGGTCAGTACCGCCCGTAGCTTGGTTGATCTCGTCAACCGAGACCGGCAGCGCATCCCTTCGGTCGGCCGAACCGCCGCCAACGTGATGCGCGTTTTCGACCACTTCGTCCGACGACCGGTGGCGACGATCAAAACCGTCTCGGCCGCCACCGGGCTCACGTTCCCCACCGTCGATAAGGCCCTCCGAAAGCTGATGGAGATCGGAGTGGTGAACGAGATCACCGATCGCAAGCGAGACCGGGTCTTCGCCTACGCCGAGTACCTCGCGTACCTGCACGAGGGCACCTAGCCCCGGGCGGACTGCCACGCCCGGAAGGCGATCTGGGCGTCGCGATCCTGCATCGGACGGTCGGCCCACTTCGCCAGCGTAGCCTCAGAATAGCCGGCCCCGACCGACTCCACCGTCACCACCGAACCCTCCACCCGAAAGTACAACCGCCACGGTCCGCACGCAATGCGAAACCGGTCGGGCGGTATCGCCATGATTCGCCGGGTGCGGTGTGGCCGCGGATCACGCGCCAATATGGATCGCGCCCGCTCCAAAATCTCGATTCCGTACTGGGCGTACAGCCAGGCCAACTCGCGTCGCGCTTGCTCCGTCACGGTCACGGCAAAGGTCGGCGGCAAGGCCTCGTCGGCCTGCACCGCGTCAATCCAACCCATTCGGCTGTCGGGATGCGCGTCACAGTAAGGCAGGTACGGCTTGATATCCAGCACCGGCGTACCGTCGGTCAGGTCCACCGGCCCCACCCGGAGCCAACGCCCATCCACCGAAAACAGCGGCGTGCAGGTCAGCCCGATCGGGTTCGGGCGGTGCGGAGACCGGGTGGCAAACACGCCCCGGCGTCGCGATGGTCCGCGCGGCGGCAACACCCGCGGGCGCCAGTCGGAGTTCCGATCGAACCACGTGACCAGCCAAATCCGTTCGAATCCGTCCAGATCTTGCAGGCCCGCGAGCAACCGGGGATCGTCCTTCAATTCCACCCAGCCCGATGGCTCCGCGTCCGGACCCGGCTGGTGCGGCGCATCAAACTTGTGGCTCATGCCTGACCGCACGTAGCCAATCGGCCGTACCACCCACTCCGCCATGCGCGATTCACCGCCGCGCTACAGCGCGTTATCCCAAGTGTCGGAATTCTTGTCGTACAGCTCTTCGATCTTTTCGTTCGCAACGCGCAATCGCCCCGCCAACACCCGCGCCAAGTTCGAAAGCACGACGAAGCCCCAGTCGCGATTCTTGCTCAGCAACGAGCGCAATGCCTGGGCCGGAATCACCGCGGCGTCCACCAATCCCACGCAAACGACGTTGGCCGTGCGCGGACGCGCGTCGATCAGCGCGATCTCTCCGAGCAAACTCCCCGGTCCGACCTCGCTAATCTTGTCGCCGTCCGGAGTCAACACCGCCAGCCGCCCGTTCAAGATCACGTAGAGATCGCTACTTTGGTCCCCCATCCGGATCAACGTTTCTTGGGGAGAGAACCGACGCAAGGTTGCCAAGTCGGCGATGGCCTGAATCTGCTCGTCGGTCAGACCGACCGTAAGATAGGTTTTCTTGAAGGCGTCGAGGTCCAGCATGCTCCGTAGCTTAACCTAAGCCTTCTGCCGACGCGCCACCACGACCCAATCGTTCCCCATCGCCGGGGCCCGACTCACGAAGAAAACCGGTTCGTAACCCATCGCGCGATGGGTGGTGATGTAGTTCCAGTCCGCATCGTCCAAGATCACCGTCCCGAGGTCCGGCACCTTCACCACGCCTTTCTCTAGCGGGTGGCCCAGTTCGGTATCCGAAATTTCGATGATGTTCGGTCGGATCGTCTGCATTTTTTCAGATTCTACTGGCTACGATAGGGGGCGTGGGACAGAGCGGACGCGTCCGAGCTCGGGTAAGAGGCTCGTTGCAAACTCTCGGGCTCAGCATTCTCTTCTCCGGCCTGATCAACCTCATCATCGGTCCGGTCACCCGACTCCCGCTGTGGGCCGCCGCGCTCGTGTACGGTTTTGCGTTCGCCGGCGCGTTCATCACCATCGATCTCACCGGCCTCGATGGCTGGCGACTCAAGACTTACTTCCTCACCTCGATCGTCCGAACGCTCACCTACATGGTCGGCGTCTTTATCGCGTTCTTCGTCGGGGTCACGGTCAATATCTCCATCGTCACGCGCCAACTCCCCTGGCAATCCGCCGACGTCCGCGGGATCATCTGGAACATCCTCAGTCAGACGTACTTTCTTGGCTCGGGTGCCGCCGCCCTCTGCGCGGCGTTCCTCGTCAACGCCGTCCAGGCGATCGCCCGCAAGCTCGGCCCCGGCGTCCTCACCAACTGGGTCCGCGGGTACTACCACGAACCTCGCGAGGAGGTGAGGATCTTCATGTTCCTGGATATGAAGGACTCCACCACCCTCGCCGAGCAGTTAGGACACCTGCGGTTCAGCGCGTTGGTCCGTGACTTCATGGCCGACCTGACCGATCCCATCTTGGAAACCGACGCCGAGGTCAGCCACTACATCGGGGACGAAGTCGTGATCACGTGGACGATGCCGAAAGGACTCGATCGGGCCAATTGCCTTCGCCTGTTCCGGCTCTTCCGTACGCGCCTCACATCCCGGGCACCAAGTTACAAAGCGAAGTACGGCGTGGTCCCCGACTTTAAGGCCGGTGCGCACTGCGGCGCGGTCGTCGCGACCGAGGTCGGCGAAATTAAGAGCGAAATCGTCTACCACGGAGACGTCTTGAACACGGCGGCGCGCATTCAGGCCCAGTGCAACACCCTGAACTGCGACTTTCTCATCTCGGGAGAGCTCGCCGGGATGATCACGAGCCCCGAATTCCGGACCCGGCCCCGCGGGTTACACACGCTGAAAGGGCGCGTGCAACCCGTCGAGCTCGTCGAGGTTCAGGCGGTCGAGCCGGCCTGACGCCGGCGCATCAGGGCGAGGATCATGAGAATGTCGCCCATGATAAACACGCCCGCCGCCGCGATCCGACCGTAATTCACGATCGTACGGATCGACTGCAGCTGCGTCGGATAGAGGTTGTTCGCCTTCAGGTAATCGTCGCTCAGAAGCGCGATCGTCGGATCGCCCCCTTCCGGCGTCGGCAAAAACGCCTTCGGATCGTCGATCACGTACAACTGCGGACTGCCGATGTTCCGGTACGGTTCATCAAACAGTGCCCCCGCATCGTCCTTCTCCACCCGCTGCGCCAGTTTCGCCTTGCCTTCGTACGTCTGCATGATCGGCACGGAAGCGATGAGGGCGATCGCCCCGAGCGAACCCAGGACGACCCCCGCCAAAAACAGTCGGTTACTTCGCAACGGCATAAGCACTGATGCCGAGCGTCACCACGTTCGCCACCTTATTCGCGGCCGGTGCCGGAATCTTGACGCCGTAGTCGCTCAGCTTGACGTCGAACTTGCCCTTGACCTGCAACACATCGCCGTCAAATCCGTTGGCCTTGTTCAGTTCGCTCGCCGCACGGTAGCGCACCGTCGCCTTAAACTTCACTTCGCGCGTCACGCCGCGCATCGTCAACAGGCCGGTGACGTTATAGTTGTCGCCGCCCGCGTGCTTCACGCTCTTCGTCTCCAGCTTGATGTTCGGGTACTGACCCGCATCCATCCATTGCGCGCCGCGCATGTGCTCATCGCGGGCCGGAATGCCCGTGTTGACACTCGCGACATCAATCAGCAGCGTCGCCGCGCCCGAACGCTTCGCCGGGTCAAACTTGACGGTCCCGCTCACCTTCGTGGTCTTGCCGGTAAACGCCTCGTACTCGGTCTCGCTTTCCACCGTCGCCAGGTTGCGGTATTCGAGCCGCTCCCCAACGATCGTGAAGGTCTTTTCAGCGGCAAACGCCGGGACGACGAGAGTGAGCAGGGCGGGTGCCAGCGCAAATCGGTGCTTCATCATTCCTTCCCGTCAACCAAATCCACCATCGTGTGATTTGTTGACATAACAACTATACGGAACATCCGGCGGTTGGTTCCCGGTTCCAAAAATCTCCGAAAACCGCGCGATTCCGCCCCGAGTCATGGTTCACTTGGCGCATGCGCCACCAGACCATGCCGATCCGCGGCGACAAACTCTCCGTCAACTTCGAAGTCACGGCGAACGTCGCGGACGTCCAGAGCGTGTTCCAGCGAATCGAAATCCTGGACACGGCGGTGCTGGGGCGCGCCCTCCTGCTCGACGGCCACATCCAACTCACGACCTTTGATGAGCGGGCCTATCACGAAGCCCTCGTACACGTGTGCGGACTCTCGGTACCAAATCTCCGGCGTGCGCTCGTTATCGGCGGCGGCGATGGCGGAGCCATTCGCGAGCTGTGCCGCTATCCCGATATCGAACAGATTGACATGGTCGAAATCGACGCGGCCGTCGTATCCACCTGCCGCGAGCATCTGCCCACCGTCAGCGACGGCGCCTTTGAAGACCCCCGCGTCCGCCTGCATCTCGGCGACGCCTTCGAGTTCGTCAAGGCCGATCACGCGCCGTATCAGCTCATCATCTCCGATTCCACCGACGTGTACGAAGGCGAAGAAGGCAACTTGAGCGAAATGCTCTTCACGCGCACGTTCTACGAGGACATCCGACGGCTGCTTGATCCCACCGGATTCGTGGTCACCCAGGCCGATAATCTCGTGTTTTGCCCGTACTCGCTGGAGGCGATCCGTGCCGAGTTCGACGCCGTGTTTCCGCAAGCCGGCTGGTACCAGGCGGTCGTCCCGTCGTTCGGCGGATTCAGCGGCTTTTGCTACGCCAGCCACGGTCCGGAGATTTCCCCCGCCATGCCCGACGCCCCCTTCTCGCTCGCAACCCTGAATCCCGTCAATTGGGCGTGGGGCCAAACGCCGCTGACGTTCGCGTAAACGATCACGCGCCCAAACCGCCGCCAACACCGCCGAATCAGGATGGTCTTTTGCAACCAATCGGCGTATGCTGAATGGGCATGACCACCCCGCCGACCGCGAAAAAACGGATCGCGCATGTCGCGGTTCACGGGATGGGGGTCCATGCGCCATTCTCCGGCATCGCCACCTTCGTCGGGCTCTTCCGCGACGCGCGCACCCGCGATTTCCTGACCACCGCGCGAGCCACGGGAAGCGACACCGACGGCAAGACGGATGCAAAAGTTCCCCATGCGAAAGTGCCCCATGCGAAAGTGACTGAGGACCTTGGCCAAGCCCGGGTCCAATCGGCCGCCGAAGGCACCACGGACCCGGATTGGAACGTCACCTACGGGGCCGAACTGATTGATGGCGAACTCGTCAGCTACGCCGAGTTCTTCCATGACGGTGCGCGGCACCGCGTGTACGAAATCTTTTACTCGGCCATTCCGAAGGGCCACTGCAACAGTGCCGACATCCTCCGCTTCGTTTGGAATGCCATCTCAAACGTCGCCATGAGCGTCAATCGATCACGAAAACTCGGCGAACGCTCCGGCCGGCAGCCGATCCTCCAACGCCTCGTGCTCGGAGAAGTCCACACGTACCCGGTGGAAGATAACGCGGTCGTGCTGCTCGCCGGCCTCGCCATGGCGCTGACCCTCGTCCTTGTTGGCCTCATCATGCCGATCCTCGCCTTTGCCGCGCTGTTCGTCGATGACCTCCCGCTCGCCCATGTTGCCGTCGGACTCAATATTCTGAGCTCCGGCCCGCTTCTGCTCGGCGGACTGTCCATCCTGATCACGCGTCTTCTCCGGATTGGCAATCCCAAGCGACCCGCTTCCCGCATCCCGCTCGACATTACGGTCACCATCATTGCCCTGGTTGGCTTTTTCGTCGCGGCCGTCGCAATCGGATGGTCGATCCATTTCGCGGGCCACCCGAACGCGATCCCGATGCTGAACGTGGACGAAGGCAGCCAACGAATGATCCTCGGCACGTTTTCCGCGGTCAGCTTCCTGGTCGCCGCCTTCATTCGAAACGCCCTCGTCGACTCCGTCGGTGACGTCGTTGCCTACGTGTCCGAATCGAAAGCAAGCTCGTTCCAAAGCGTGCGCGACGAAGTGCAGAGCAACGCGAAGCGCCGACTCCTCGCCACCTTCGCCGTCAATGACGAGGTGCGCGTCTACGGCCACAGCCTCGGATCGGTCGTCGCCTACGACGCGCTGAACCGCGTCCTCATCGAGCATCCCGAATACGCCCCGAAGCTCGGTCTGCTCGTCACCTACGGATCACCGCTTGGGCTCATCGCCTTCGTCTTCCAATTCCAGGCCGGTGCCGCCTACGCCATGAGTCGCCAAAAACTTGCCGCCGCCCGCCAACCGCTGCTCAGCCGCGCGACCCGCGAAATCACGCCCTGGGTCAACGTCTACGCCCCGTTCGACATCTTCAGCCCGGCGCCCCTCCGACTGTTCAGCCAGCCCGAGCCGTCCCCCTACAACGTCTGCAATATCGAGGACAACGCCTCGAAGTGGATCGGCCTCGCCCACGTCGAATACACCCGGCACGTCAAGTTCGTCCAAATTCTCGTCGAAATCGGCGCGCTCGAGTTGGACATCCCACGCGCCAAGATTCAGGCCCTCGCCCAGTCGGCCGGCGGTCCATCCGCTATCGTCCCATCCGACGCGGGCGCAATCGCCCCAGCTTCAGCTGCTCAATCATCGCCCGCGCCTGGCCCCGATTCTTGACCTGGGCCAATGACTGCGGGTCCGCCCCCAATCGCCGCAAAGACTCCATCTGCTGCGGAGTCGGCGACTCTTCGCGCCAGCCCGCGTTCGCCCTCACGATCTGCCGGCAGTCCGGAAACGTCATGTGGATCAGCTGATCCGCCGAGTCGAACGAATGCTGCAACTCTTGCCCCAGTTGCACCATGCCGAAGTCCGTCTGCTCGGTGGCCAGCCGCAACCAGTACCGCCCGAGTTCATCCACCGTGATTCGCGCCGTCCGCTCGCCCTCAAATCGGTCACGCCCGCACGGCAACAAATACTCGTCTCGCCCAATCTTCATCCACGCGAGCCGACTCACCCCCAAAATCTCCTCCGGAATGCTCAGCTCCCGCAGCAAATCCACCTCGCTCAGCACCGTGGTCAGGTCATCAAACGACAGCGACCGGCGGAACATCTCGGCACGCTGGCGCGGGCCCAGCTCGTCCGCCCAATCCGCCGCCTCAAAGATCGAGTGCCCCTGCAGGTCAAAGTCCGCCGGAAGCCCCACCAAGCCCGCCGCGCTCGCCGGATACGGCTTGCGCTTCTTCCCGTCCTCATCCTCGTCCGTCGGAGGCCCGGCAAGAGAAAACTGCTCGCTCACGTCGACGATATCGATCACGTAGCAGTCCGGCTTATCGCTGGCCCGGATCGCGCTCAGCCGATCCGCCGCGCTCGCCACCCCGTCCACGGTGCCGGGCAACGTGCGGACTCCGCGACCGGCCATCTGGGTGTACAGCGCCCAACTCTGGGTCGGGCGCAGCATCAGTACGCAGTTCGCTTCCGGCGCGTCGTACCCTTCGGTCGCCACTTCCACATTGACCAACACCTGAATCCGACCGGTCCGAAAATCGCGCATGATCCGCTCGCGCAATTCCGCCTTCATCGTGCCGTCCACGTGTTCCGCCGCGTAACCGTGCTCGCGAAACATCGCCGCAACGTGCTTCGCGTGGTCCACATCCACGCAGAACACGATCGTCCGCCGATCCTCCGCGATCTGGCGCCAGTGCATAAAGGCCGTCGCATTGCGCTCCTCGATATCGACCGCCCGCGCCAACTCCGCCACGCTGTAATCACCGCGCGTCGTCTTCACCTGCGACAAATCCACGCTCGTCGCCACCCGAAACCCGCGGATATCGACCAACCATCCGTCCGCCACCGCTTGCCGCAGCGAATACCGGAAAACGACGTCTTCAAAAATCGCGGATTCCGAACCGTGCAACGGTCGGTTATCCATGCGATGGTCCGTTGCCGTCACCGCCAGCGTAAAGCAATCGCCGGAGTACGACCCGAACCGCCGCATCACGTTCTGCCAGGTGTCGGCCGGCGCGTGATGCCCCTCATCCATGATGAGCAGCCCCGGCGAAAACCAGCCCAGTCGCGCGGTGTTTGGTCGCCCGATCGACTGCACCCCCGCGACCACGACTTGCGATTCCGGCCCCGCCGTATGCTCGCCGCCCTCAATCCCGACCGTCAGGCGTGGCGCCATCCCGCGAATCCGGTCGGCCGCCTGCTGCAGTAATTCCTGCCGATGCGCCACCACCAACGAACGTTGCCCGTACTGGCGATCAAACTCGTCGATGAGCGACGCAAACAGCGTGGTCTTGCCCGTGCCCGTCGGCATCACCACCATCACGCGGTGCAGTTGACGGTCGTGCGCGGCCAAAATCGCCGCGAGCGCCTTGCGCTGATAATCGCGTAACACGATGGGTGCCGCGACTCCGGGTTGCGCCTGATCCGCCGACTGTCCGTCCTCAAATTCCTGGGCAAACAGGTGGTAACTCATGGCGTGGGCGGAGCGGGTCAACCGCGCCGCAACATCGCGAACGTGGGGCCTCGGGCCTTTTATCGTACCGGGCCAACCGCCTCTTTCAGACGGTCAACTTGACGAGTTCGATGTACTTTTGAGCGTCTTCCGTCTGCCCGTAATTCACCTGATTCACGCAGCGCTGAATGATGAACAACCCCCACCCGCCTTCGCGATGAATGCTGAGGCTCGGCTCATCGACCGTGCCCGGCGTAAAGTCCGGCCCCTCGTAGATGATCCGAATCAACACGCCTTGCGCCAGCCGCTCCGCCACGATCTCCATCACCTTGGCGCCCGTATTGCCGTGCGCGTGAACAATGACGTTCGTCACCGCCTCGTGCGTCGCCAACTCAAGCTCATCGGTCTCCGCCCCGTCAAGCCCGCAATCCATCGCCACCGAACCAACGAACTGCCGAATCGCGCCAAGCGACTGCAACGCCGACGGAAACACCCGCGCCGATCGCTCCCACGGCTCGGCGATGGGCCCGGCCCGCACCACCACCACCGTAAAGTCGTCATCGAGATCGTTCTCTTCGGTATGCGCGCGAATCACCTCGCGCAAACGGTAAATCAGTTGGCTCGGAGAGTCCGTCGAGTGCCCGTTAATGAGCGCCACCAAGCGCTCCACGCCGAAAAGTTCGCCGTCCGGCGACTTCGCCTCCGTCACCCCGTCGCTGTAGAAGCAGAACAGATCGCCCTTGCCGAAGGACACCTCGAACTCGCCGTACGTCTCGTCGGGCACGAATCCGATCGGAAAATTCCCGCCGCTCAGTTCGTTCGTCGTCTGCGTCTCCGCCGACCAATGAAGGACTTTCGTATGGCCGCAATCGACGAAGGTCGCGCGCATGAGTTCGGCATCCAGCCGCGCGTACTCCAGCGTCACGAATGAGTTCAGCCGAATAAGCTCGCGCGCCAGGGTGCTGTGCGCAAACTGCACGATATCCTTCGGCCGCGGCAACCCTTTGGTCGAGCTATCCACCATCAGCCGGCTTACCGAGCGCAAAAGCGTGTTCTTGGTCCCCGCCCCGATGAGGGCCGCGGGAATCCCCTTGCCCATCGCGTCGCCCACGATGATGTCCACCACCTCGTTCCGGTGAACGAAGAAGTCAAAAAAGTCGCCGTCGATCGCACTGCTCGGCAGGTTCATCGCCGCGAAGTCGAACGCGTTGGTCCCTTCCGGCGGACGCGCCATCAGCAGGCTGCGCTGAATGTTCGCCCCGATCTCGATCTCTTGCCGACGTCGCTCCTCAATCCGCAACTTGGCGTCCCGAAGCTCGGTCTCCATGTGCAAGATGCGACGCGCCACGCCGAGGCGAGCTGCCAATTCCGCCCGGTCAAACGGCTTGGAGATAAAGTCATCCGCCCCGCTCTGCAGCCCGGTGAGACGATCCTGCTTGTCCATTTTGCTGGTCAGCAAAATGAAGTAGATGTAGGCCTCGGTGTCGTTGGCCCGCACCCGTCGGCACAGTTCGATGCCGTCCAGTTGGGGCATCACCCAGTCCGCTACGACGATCGGATAGTGACGCTGGCTCAACATTTGCCACGCCTGATCGCCGTCGTTGGCGACATCAACCTCGAAGTCGAGCGCCCGCAAGGTGCGCTCGAGCACGATGCGCGAGACCGGCTCGTCGTCCGCGATGAGGATGCGCATGACTTCCGGTGACTAGCTTCGGAACGCGTCGATCGCGTCGGTGCGCGTCGGATAGATGTCAAACAGGCGGTCCATCCGGACCAGCTCGAACAGCGAGCGAACGTTGGCCGGAAGCTCCGCCAACTTCACGTCGCCTCCGTTCGCATGCGACTTGCGTAGGCACGAAAGCAACGCCCCGATCCCCGAACTGTCGACAAACTTCAGGTCCTTCAGCACGAGCACGAAGTTGCGCTCGGACTCGAAAAGTGAAGCAACGTCCGAGCGGAATCGCTGCACGTTGGATGCATCCAGGGCTTGCCCATTGAGATACACCGAAACGATGCCGTTTTCGGTCTCCGTTGTTACTTGAACGCTGTTCATCCTCGTTTATCTCCCACGGATCGTCTTCCGTGGTTCTATATTGGCCGAGATCGCGCCGCCCGTAGGGTCACTTCATCCGACCGAGACGCAGAAGCGTGCGTCTAAAGTTCGGGGATCAACCGTCCATAATCGGTACAGACATGAGTCCGGAGTCGCTGAACGATCAGGCATCAAGCCGTCAGGATCAAATCCTTCGGCTGGCGGCTGAGGGCATGACGGACAAGGAAATTGCCGGACGCCTCAGCCTCAGCCCGGAAACGGTGGGCACATACTGGCGCCGAATCCTCAGCAAGTATTCCGCGGCGAGCCGAACGGAGGTCGTTGCGAAGGTCGTCCGCCTGCAGGCCGAGTCGCAGATCAATGAGGTGGAAGTCCTTAATGAATGCCTGCGCGAAGTCACCGATCACCTCCTGATCGAACTCTCGGGTCGGCAACAGCCGGACAACACCCACCTGCTGGCCGTGTTGCGCGCCTCATTCCAAGGCCTTTCCATCCGCGTGTTCGTGCTCGATGACGAAGGTTTCGTGCGCATCAGCAACAGCGGCGACGCCGAAGAGCCATCCGATGACCCGTTCGAGTGGCTGGTCAACGAGGAGGACCGGAGCGACTTTCGCGACGCGCTGACGGAAGTGCTTTCGGATGACGTGCGACGAACGCTTCCGTTACGCGTTCGGATCGGAAAAGGCAAGTTTTTTGCCACACTTTCCCCCTTGCTTGTCGGGGATCACCGCTACGCGATCGTCGAGCTTTCCGACGACGAATAGACTCAAAAACGGTAACGCAGAACGGGTCCCCTAAAGGTGCGACGTGATGAATCGCCTCCCGTGATCTACAGTTTACGTGGGCCAGAGAAAAGCCCCTAGGTCGGTTTCCATGCAAAGTTTCTTGAAGTTCGTTGGACTCACCCTTCTGAGTGCCGCAGTCTGCTCGGTTGCGATGGCGCAGAAGATGGAGCATAACGCCTATCTGCGCAAGCCCGTTTTCTCCAAGGCCGAGCTGATCTCGCAGCTGGAGGATCCGATCGTGCTGAAGCGTTACGAGAAGCACTTCAAGATGGGCAAGTCGGACCTCACCCGCCGATTCGGCGAGTTCCGCATGGGCCCCCTGCTCGAGACGCGCCGGTACATGGTCTACAACATCGACCCGAAGTACGTCATCCGCAAGCGCTACATCTCCATGAAGCGCGGCACCCTCGCGTTCTTCGACCGCAACGGCAAGCCCGTCATGAAGCGATCGTGCGGTAACCCGATGGTCGCGTTCCTGCCGCCCGTCGGACGCGTCGCCACCGCCATGACCCCGCCGGCGGAGTTGCCCCTGGAGGCCGCCGAGCAACCGGAAGTCTTCGCTAGCCTCGTGCCGCCTGTTGAGGACATGGCCGAAACCGCCATCGTCCCGAGCATGAGCAGTATGGAATCCACCAGCTCGGAAGGCGCGCTGATGGAAGTCGTGCCGCCCGCGCCGACCCCGCCGGTCGCCGTACCCCCGATTCTCCCGGTCGTTCCGGGTCTCCCGTTCTGGCCGTTCCTCGGCCTGCTCGCCCCGGCCTTCATCGGCTCCGGCGGAGGCGGCACCGTGCCGCCGCCCGTGCCCGAACCGGCCAGCATGCTGGTCTTCGGAGCCGGCATCGCCGCCGTCGCCGCTCGCCGACGACGCCGCAACAAGTAAATCACCCTACGCGGGTCCCACCGCCTCGGAAGGTTCCGCTTCCGAGGCGGTGTTGCGTTGCGACGCCGCCCACAGCAACGCCTGTCGGTAATGCTCGTCGGGCCGCGTGTGAATCCGGGCGATCTGCGCCGAACTCAACGGACGCATGAGCAGCCCCGTTGCAAACGCCTGATTCCGCAGCTGCGCCGCCTTCTCGCTCATCCGGCACGCCGAAAGCACCGTGGTCGGCGTCTCCCCCAGTGCGATCAGGCCGTGGTTCGCCAGCCAAATCGTCCGCGGAACCTCGCCGCGCACCTCCATGAACTGCGTCACCGCGCGCGCAATCTCCACCGCGAGCGGCAACCCCGGATCCACGTACGG
>JANRKI010000038.1:0-33183 GCA_033763535.1 Fimbriimonadaceae bacterium
ACGCGATCGACCGCAAAGAGGTGCCGAAAAACGTGAATCCCGAGCTGACCAAAGTGACCAAGGCCAACCTGCGCGAATGGGCAACCCAGCTCAAGGACTGGGGCTTTACCGACGTCCCGCCGAAGTACCTGCAACCGTAAAAGCATCACGCCGCGCGGAAACGGAGTAAAACCCCCACATGTCCGCGCCCATGACGCTTGAGCAAAGTCGAACCATTCGACGGGTGCTCTTGGCCAGTTCCGCCGGGACGCTGATCGAGTGGTACGACTTCTACCTTTTCGGGGCCCTCGCGACAATTCTTTCCCGCCAGTTCTTTCCGGCGGGTAACGAGACGGCCGCGTTTCTATCGACCCTCGCCACGTTCGGTGCCGGATTCGTCGTGCGGCCCTTCGGTGCCCTTGTGTTCGGGCGGATGGGCGACCTGGTGGGTCGCAAGGTCACGTTCTTGCTGACGCTGGTGATGATGGGGCTCAGCACATTCCTCATCGGGCTGCTTCCCACATTCGGCCAAATCGGGGTGGCCGCAACGGCCATCCTCGTCTTGTTGCGTCTTGTCCAAGGGCTGGCATTGGGCGGCGAGTACGGCGGTGCCGCGACCTACGTGGCCGAGCACGCGCCGGACCATCAGCGCGGCTACTACACCTCGTTCATTCAAACCACCGCCACCCTCGGACTGCTGCTATCGTTGGTCGTCATCGTAACCGCGCGCCTCTCGCTGGGCGAGGCCGCATTTGCAGCGTGGGGCTGGCGTATTCCGTTCTTGCTCTCGGCCCTGCTCGTGGTGGTGAGCTACTTCATCCGTCGATCGATGGAGGAGTCGCCCGCGTTCGCCGCCCTGAAGGCCAACAAGGCCACCAGCGCAAACCCGCTCAAGGAAAGTTTTCTGAACCCGGAGAATCGTCGCTGGGTCCTGCTGGCCCTCTTCGGCGCGACGGCCGGGCAAGGCGTGGTTTGGTACACCGGCCAGTTCTACGCCATGACCTTCATGGAGAAGGTCATGAACATTCAGCCGTTGGCGGTCAACCTCATCGTGGCCTCCGCGCTGGTGGTCGCCACGCCGCTGTTCGTGTTTGTTGGCCGCCTCTCCGACCGCGTGGGGCGGTTGCGAATCATCCTGCTGGGGTGCGTGCTGGCCGCGGTGAGCTACGTACCGATCTACCAGGCGATGCTCGGCACGCTTCCCCCGCCGACTGATCGCGTGGCGATCGAGGCCCATCAGCGCGGCATCCCGCCCTCCCAAGACTACGCACGCGGAGATTACGTCGCCCGGATCGACAAATCCGATCCGAAGAATCCGCGGGTCGAGTTCGAACCCGGCCTTTACCCATCCGTCCGACTGGGACTGCTCGTCTTCATCCAAGTCGTCTTCGTGACCATGGTTTACGGGCCGATTGCGGCCTTCTTGGTGGAACTGTTCCCCACCCGCATCCGCTACACCAGCATGAGTCTGCCGTATCACATTGGCAACGGCGTCTTCGGCGGGCTGGTGCCGCTGATTGCCACCGCCGTGGTGACCGCGACGGGCAACAAACTTGCCGGACTCTGGTATCCCATGAGCGTGGCGATCGTCACCGCGATCGTCGGTGCGCTCTTTCTGCGCGAGGATCGAAACCCCCATGATTAACCTGCCCATCTGGTTCGGTACCGGCGATCTCGGCTCGCGCGGGACCATCGACGAAAACTTTGCCGCCCTCGATGCCTTTTGGGAGGCCGGTGGACGCGCGATTGACACCGCCCACTGCTACAGCGCGTGGCTCCCGAATGGCGACGGCCTTAGCGAGACGACGCTCGGCGACTGGATCCATTCTCGCGGCGTCGCAAAGGAAGTCGTGATCGCAACGAAGGCCGCCCATCCGCTGATGAGCGAGTACTACCCCGACCGGCCCACCGAGTACCTGACCGAATCGCTCACCCGGCGCGATATCGGCCAATCGAAGGAGCGACTTCGACTGGATCGGTTCGACCTGCTGTATCTGCACCGGGACCAGCACACGGTCCCCGTCGCCGAGGTTCGCGACTTTATGGGCAAGCTTCAATCCGAGGGCCATTTCGGCAAGATCGGCGTGAGCAACTGGCCGGGTAACCGCGTCGCTGCCTGGCAGCAGCTCGGCGACGATGCCCGGATCGACTACTGGCAAAACCAGGGCAGCCTGCCCAAGCCGACCTGGGAGAACGGTCCGGAGGATCCGAGCGTGCGCTACTTTACCAACGCCGACATTGAACTGGCCGCCCGCGAGCGCGTCACGCTGGCTCCGTACACGGCCAACGCGCACGGCTACCTCACCCGTCCGAACTTTTCCGAAGGCATGTTCGATTCGCCAGCCAACGCCGAACGCCGCGTCCGGGCGATGCGCGTCTCGACCGAGTTGGGCATTCCCGCCGACGACATCGCTCTCGCGTATCTCGTCAGCCTGCCGGGCCAGGTGCAACCGATCATCGGTTCGTTGAATCCCGCCCGCATTCGAGATATGGTGCGGGCCGTGGGACATCGGCTACCCGCCAACGCGTGCCAGTACCTGAACCTTGAGATCGACGACTGGTCAGCGGCCTGACCGGAGCGCGCGGGGCGGGCACCCAAACGTCCCGCGCACCACTTTATTGAAATGCGCCAGGTCGGGAATGCCGACCACCGCCGCGATCTGCTTCACCGGCATCGACGACGTTTCGAGCAGGTAGCGCGCCCGCGCCATCCGCTGCTGGCGGATACGACCGATGATCGTGGTATCGAGGTGCTCGCGAAAGAGCCGGGCCAAGTGCGCGCGGCTGATCCCGAGTTCATGCGCGATTTCCAGCGGTCCAACCGGCTCTCCGAGGCGCAGTTCGATCAATTGGAGGGCCTGCGTCACGAGCGGCGGGAGTCTCGGCGACGTCTGGCCGGCCACCTCCATGAGGGTGAGTTGGATGTCCCACGCGCGCGCCGCCGCGCGCACCGGATCACCCTCGCGCCACTGCATCACCGATTCGAGCGCCGCCCACAACTCGCCAAACCGGTCCCCAACCTCGAACATCGCCGGGCAATCCCGCGTCGCTACGCCCTCCGCCCACTCGAGGTGCGCAAACACATGGACCGAGCGCGTTTGGAACGAGTACGCCATCTCGGCGCCCGGCGGAGTGAATCCGGCAAACCCGGGCCGGATGACCAATTCTTCACCGTCCATGCGCACCGTGGCCGAGTACGCGTACAGGTGCATTCCCCACGACTGATCCACGCGAAACGATTGGCGCCGCGGACGCTCGTGCACGCTACGCCACGCCATCCGGACAAATGGTGGCGAGGCGTACGGTACCGCAAGCAATGGCGTCATGCTCGTTTTTTACCAGTAATGCGACGCGGTGTCCGATTGTTTCTCCAACCCTTTTCGCGTTGAATAGAGCAATGATCGCGCCCGCCCCGAATCATGCTTGGACCGAGATTCCGAAGTTTGATGTCACCGTAGAGACCTACCGCTTCTTTCGACGCGAAGGGTACTTGGTGGTGCGCGGCCTGGTGCTTCCGGAGCACGTGCGCGAACTTTCGGACCATTGCGACGACATCTTGAACGGCCGGGTGGACCTGCACGAGATGGTGCACCTTCCGAAAACCACCGTCATCAATCCGCAAGACTACGTGCACCGGATCCACCAGGGTCACCAGAAGCACGAGCTGTGGGAGCGATACCTGCTGTACCCGCGCGTGCTGGACGTCATCCAAGCCTTGGTGGGGCCCGACGTGATGGCGATGCAGACGATGCTGTTTACGAAAGCCCCGGGCTCGAACGGCCAGGGCTTTCACCAGGACAGCTACTACATTCCGACGTTCCCCGATTCGCTGATCGGCGCGTGGATCGCCATCGATCCGGCCGATACCGATAACGGCTGCCTATGGGTGACACCAGGAAGCCATGCCGAGCCGATCTATCCGCCCGTCAACGGATACGGCTACGGCGACATTCAACTGACCGACATCGACTACGTGAGCGGCGTGGGCGGCCACAGCAACGACGACGATGACCCGAACAACACCCTGAAGCCGATCGCCAAGTCGCGCTACGCCGAGGAAATTCCGGTGGTGGTGGAGCCCGGCGACGTCATCTTCTTCGGCGGGCACCTGCTGCACCGATCGCTCCGCAATCGCACGACCGATCGGTACCGCCGCTCCATGGTGAACCACTACGGCAATGCCCGCTCTTACACCGCGTGGGGCGGCGGCAACGCGCAGCACATCTTGGCGCGCGGCAACACCCACCTGCCGTTTGCCCTGCCCCGATTCGGCACCCCGTGCGCTGCGCTGGACCCCCAACCGAGCGTGAGCGACACCGGATTTGTGCCGGAGATGATGATGGCCACTCCGGGCGGCGTGATGATGCCCCAAGTTCCGGCCGAAGACGACCACAGCCACTGAACAAGCGAACAAAATCCGGCCCCGTCGGCGTACGATTGATCGGTAGATCAGTTACACTGACGGGACCTCAATGCTGAGACGAATTCTGGGAACATTTCTGGCCCTCATGGTCGGACTGGCGGCCGCCTTTGCCCAAGGCGCCGAGGTCAAGGCTCCGATCAAACTCCGCTTTGTTTGTTGGGACGGTAACGAGAGTTCGGAAGTACTGAAGCAAGAACTCAAGCGCTTTGAAGCCAAGTACCCCCACATTCAGGTAAAGTTTGAACGCGGAGACCACGCGCAGTACTTCGAGAAAATCTTAACTCAGTACGCCGCCGGAGTAGCCCCCGACGTCGTGATGATGGACCCCGCGAACTTTCAGCGGTTCTCGAAGCGCGGTGCCCTCTATCCGCTGGAAGAGTTGTACCACCACACCCCGGGCTTCGACATCAAAGCGTACTACCCCAGCATCGTGGCGGCGCACAGCTATAAGGGGAAGTTGTACGTCCTTCCGCGTGATATCGCGCCCATCTCGCTGATCTACTACAACAAACGGATGTTTCGAGAAGCGGGCCTACCGGAACCAGATGGGAGCTGGACCTACGATCTAAAGATTCGCCCGGAGCTCGGCAACAAGGACTTTCTGAACGTCGTTCAGAAGTTCCAAAAGAAGAACGAAAACGGCAAGGTCGTGCAGTGGGGATTTGCCCCCGCATGGGCCGAGCTTCTCATTGACCAGGTCGTATTTGGGCAGGGTGCGCGCTACGTCGATAACCCCGAAGATCCGACGAAGGTACTGTTCGACGATCCGCGCATCATCAAGGCGTTCCAATGGTACGCGGACATGACGCTGAAGGAAAAGCTATTTCCGTCCAGCTTTGACCAACAGGGCACCAACGTCCGCCAAATGTTTACGCAACAGAAGATTGCGATGTTTCAGAGCGGTGTGTGGGAGGTTCCGCAACTCCGGGTGGAAGTCCCGTCGCCCGACAAAGGCGGCTTTGAATGGGATATCGCGATGGCACCAGCCTTCGCGGATGGCACCCGCGCATACCCCACCGGCGGATCCGGCTATGCGGTGATGAAAAGCACGCCCCACCCGAAGGAAGCCTGGCTATTAGCAGAGTGGATGGCAGGAGAACCGGGCATGCTGGCAATGGCCCGCGCCGGCATCGCTCAGCCGGCCATCAAACGTTTAGCATTGCAAGAACCGTGGATTCCCGGACCAAACACTCCGCCGGACCAGCGGATTCCCACGAACCGTATCATCACCGATACTTCGGAACCCTACGTCGTATTTGCACCCACCGGAATCCTCTTCCCGGAGGTCAACAACATGGCTCGGCAGCCCGCCGGAACGATCTACACCGGTGACGCGAAAGCCGCCGAAGTACTGCCGAAGAGCAATCAGCTTGCGCAAGCCCGGCTCGATACGCTTCGTAAGGAACTAGACCTTCCGCCGTTCAATTGGCCCGTCGCCGTCGGCTTCGGTACCGTGATTGCGCTAGCGCTGATCGCGTGGATTTACTGGCCGGAACTCAAGGTGAAACGGACGATGCGGCAGAAACGCGAAAACCGCGCCGCGTATCTGTTTATCATGCCCTGGCTTCTGGGCATCATCTTCTTTACCGCGGGCCCGATGATTCTGTCGCTGCTCATGAGCTTCAGCGAGTGGGACATCATTACTCCCGCCCGCTACCGCGGAGTGGGTAACTACGTCGAGGCCGCCACCATCGACCCCACGTTCTGGAAGTCGCTGCAAGTCACGCTTGTCTACACCATCGTTTCCGTACCGGCTGGGATCATCGTCTCGCTCGGACTTGCGATGCTCCTCAACACAAAAGTACGCGGAATCGCGCTTTGGCGGACTTGCTACTACATTCCGGCCATGGCATCCCCCATTGCGGCGTCGCTCATCTGGCTAAAACTCTTTCAACCGGAAGGTGGACTCATGAACACCCTGTTACTAGGGGCGGATGGTACCGGTGGTATTCCGATCGTTCGGCAGATGCTAAGTAGCGTGATCGGACCGAACGGCCAAATCAACTGGCTCCAAAACGAAAGCACCGCGCTCTTCTCGCTGATCCTGATGAGCATCTTTGGCGCGGGTGGCGGAATGGTGATCCTACTTGCCGCACTCCAAGGCGTGCCTCAGTACTACTACGAGGCCGCGACTTTGGACGGAGCCGGTCCCGGTAAGCGATTCCGGAACGTGACTCTCCCGATGATTTCGCCCGCGATCTTCTTCTCGATGATTACCGGATTCATCGGAAGCTTCCAGGTGTTTACCCAGGCGTTCCAGATGACGCAGGGTGGCCCGAACAACGCCACCATGTTCTTTATGCTCCACGCATACAACAATGCGTTTCGACTGCTAAGAATGGGCTACTCCTCCGCACTGGCGTGGGTGCTCTTCTTCGTCGTCCTCGTCTTTACCGTCATCCAGCTGTACGGCAACAAGTTCGTCTATTACGAAGGAGCAGAACGATAATGGCATCCATATCGCAAGCGGAATTTTCCCACCGTCAGGCGAAACAACTCGCAAAACGCGCCGAACTCTCCGCACTACTTGGCCGCGGATTCACGCTGTTCATCTTGTTCTTCGGCGCGGCTATCTTCCTCATCCCGTTCTACGTGATGCTCGCCATCTCGCTGAAGAGTCAGGCAGAGTTGGGTTCAACCGACATCTGGAGTTGGCCAAAACAGCCCACCTTCGAGAACTTTCAAACCGTACTGACCAACCGCAACGTCAGCTTCGAGCAGTTCTTCCGCAACACGGCGTTCATCGCAACGATGACCACGATCGGGGTGCTCTTCTCTTCAAGTGTCGTCGCTTACGCGTTTGCCCGCCTCAACTTTGCGGGCCGAGATCGACTGTTTTTGGTGCTGCTCTCCACGATGATGCTGCCGGGTATCGTCACAATGATTCCTACCTACGTGATGTACGCGCGCATCGGGTGGATCAATTCGTTCTTACCGCTTATCGTGCCCGCATTCTTCGGCGGTGGCGCGTTCAATATCTTCCTGCTTCGGCAGTTCTATCTCGGAATTCCACGGGAACTTGACGAAGCCGCCTTCTTGGACGGTGCCGGATACTTCACCATTTTCGCGCGGATCATTCTGCCGCTTTCCGGCCCGGCCTTGGCCACCGTCGGAATTTTCTGCTTCATGTACAACTGGAAGGACTTTATGGGTCCCCTCCTGTACCTGAACGACCCAACGCTGCAGAACAACGAGATGGGGCTAAGCACTTATAACGCTTTGCAGGCCGCCCAATGGCACCTCATCATGGCCGGAAGCGTCATCGTTATGATTCCGATCGTGATCCTGTTCCTTATCGGACAACGGGCCTTCATCAAGGGCATCGTGATGACCGGCGGAAAGTAACGGCTACGTAATCCGCGGCCGTTGTTGGGGAATCTGCCGGAAGCTCTCGCGGTCGAGTACTTCCCGAAGCCGAAACACCGCCTCATACACATCAATAAATCGCGTCGTCAGCGGCGAGAATCCGAACCGCACGAGATCAGGCGCGCGGAAATCGGGAATGACACGATGATGCTGAATGAGCGACTGACAGATTCGCCACGCTTCCGGATGCGCGAGTGATACGTGCGCGCCCCGCGATTCTGGCGATAACGGGGTAACGCACCGCAGCTCCGGCGTTAATTCCTGCGTAGCAGCAATAAATGCTTGCGTGAGTAGACAAGCCTTTTCCCAAATCCGCGCGATACCGGCTTCAAGCACGAGGTCAAGCCCTGGCTCCATCGCCGCAACGGAAAGAACCGGTGGCGTACTGATCTGGAATCGTTCAATTCCCGGGCTCGGCACGTACTCGGGTGTAAACCCGAACGGCGCCGCGTGTCCGAACCAACCGGGGACCGGATTCTCCAACGCCTCGACCAGCTCCGCAGCTAGATACATAAATGCCGGCGCCCCAGGCCCACCGTTGAGATACTTGTAAGTGCAACCTACCGCCGCAGTTGCGTCACGAAGCGAAACGGGTACGACGCCTACACTATGCGACAAGTCCCAAATCATCGGTGCCTTGCCGTGAAATGCCGGCAGATCAAACCGAAAACCAGACGCAAATCGTACATGGCTCAGCGAAAGGTATGCAACATCGGAAAAGTCATCTTCGGGCGAAACGTCTTCCGCAAGAATGAGTGCTCTACCCACATTACGGGCGCACTGCTCCAGCACGTAGAGATCGCTCGGAAAGTTGTACCGATCGGTGATCACTTTGGAACCCGCAAAGTGACGACCAATCGCAGACGCGAGCTTAAACAGCTGAATACTGGTCGAATCTCCCAGGAGAATTTCGGATGATTCCACCCCGAGTAACTGGGCGAGCTTCCCACGGATCCGCTCGACCATGGGTAACCAGTGGTCGTTCCAACTACCAATCAGTTCTCGGCCCCATTCCTCAGTGACCACCCGTTGAACCAACTGAGGTACCCGCGCCGGCAACCGACCAAGCGAGTTTCCATCCAAGTACGTCGTAGCCGGTTCGGCGAAAACAAACTGCTCACGAAACGAGCCAAGCTCATCGGTTCGGTCCATTTCGACCATCCGTTCATGGAACGTATTCAATGCATCACTCAAGCCGCTTCTCCTTCTGAATAGACGCGTAGATAGCGCCGAGCTTCACCATACCCTTAACGCCGGCCCCGCCCGGATTATCCAATACATACGGTTGAGTAAGTCGGAGGCGACCATTTGGAACACCGTTTCCATCTCCTCCCCAGTAACCAACATCTTGGCCTCGTAACGGAAGCTGCACATACTGCCAACCGATAAAGTCGATCGTTACGTGCCGAGGTTGATAGGTCTCACCCGATTCATCCAGGTACCGGTACGACAGTTTCACCCCCGATCCATCCCCGTGAACCCACATCCCGAGCGAGTGCGTACCATCCGGAATCTCTGGCGTCGTACCACCGATCGCAAGACCATACTTCCATCCGAGTCCAAACTCAAAGGCACATTCTAGAACGAAACCCTTATCGCTGTCCATCGGCCGACTGTCGACGTTACCCGTCACCTTTTCCGCACCCTCGATTCCCCATGTACTTGAACCAGTTTCCATCTTCACCAATTCCGGAATCGGTGCCAACCAGAGCGACCGGCCATTCTCCTCAATTGACAAGTACGCATTGTCCGCTGCCTTCTTCGGGAACTGAAACTCCTGCTTTTGACCGCTCTTAAGCGACAGCGGTAGATTCGGAATCGGTTCGGTGCTCACTAACTTCACGGCACCCTCGATCGTTCCCCTCTGAGATATCACTGCAAGATCGATACGATCGACGGAAGCGGGAAGACGGACAAGGTCGAAAGCCCGAACGCTGAGTAACTGGGTAACTATTGAAACCTTGTTCGGCCCCGGCAATCCGATGGTGAGGGGAAACGAGTCATTTCCGTGCGGCAGGTAAACCGTGAACCGCTGCAACTTACTTTCGAGTTCCGCGTCCTGACCACTGACCACAATGCGCTTTCGACCCAGTACCGGAATCGCCATATCAAGTTCTACGGGCTGCGTCTTCGGCAAACTTTGTACCACCGAGCGCAACAGTTTGATGACTTCGGAACGATCTTGAAAGACGGTGGTTTCATAGATTGTTGGCAGTGCCATCAGGAGGTCAAGCGTCGGATTCCGCCGCTCAGGCCGAAAGTACAGGGGAAGCTCGGTAAGTTCAAACTTTTGTCCGATTAAAGTTGCTGTACGATTTCCTACCTTCGAATAACCAACCACCGTCGGGCGCTCTCCCCGCTGAAAAACGTGCCAAACATGATTCGGGTTTGCATCGGCCAAACGCGCCTTGAATCGATGCCCGTTCAGCGAAGAGAGCGCCTCCTTGATCGCTCTGTACGCATTCCGCGGCCGAAAGCCATACTGAACCAACCCAAAGTTCGACTCGTAGTCCGCCCGATTTTCCGCGGCATCGCGCCAGTTGTACCAAACCGACATGGAAGCACCACTTGACGCGTTGCTCAGCAGCTGCCTCACCGCATATCGCGCTTGAACCGATTCCGAAAAGTGCCTTTCCGCGGCACTGTAACCCCATTCTCCACTCCATACGGGCAAAGTCCGTAATCCGTACTGCACAAGCATTGCGCGTAATCGTGCCAAATCTTGCCCGGCCGTTTCCGGCTCCATCGTCCGGTATGGATGCACCGTAAGCGCATCCCAGTACTTCGCCGTTCCGCCAACTAAACACGATTCGATAAAGGGCAAGTCAACCTCGGACACCGCCGGACCGACGTACCACTCCCCGGGAAACTCCTTACGCATCATCTCACCCACCGCTCGATTCAACGCGATGTACTCAGTCACGTTCGGACGGGGCTTCCAAAAAGTAATGTTGGGTTCGTTCCACATTTCCCAGACCACTCCTTGTCGTTGGTAGCGTCGTACGCCTTGACGAACGTACTGAACGAAGGCTTCGATCTGGCTCGCCGTTCGTGGCGATCCGGCTCCATACAGATCGTTTCCGTAAGAAAGAATGAAAATCGGTCGAATTCCCAGTTTTCGGTATTGCTGAAGATCCTGATCATAACGACTAAAGTCGTATCGTTGACGTTCCGGCTCGATCACACTCCAAGAAAAATCGCGTCTTACCCACTTCACGCCAAGCTCTCGGAGCAGAACCAGGTCTAGAGGTTCCAGCGGAAAGTGACCCAAGTTCACTCCCCAGGCGTCGGCCCGCCCCGCGGCCGGTAACGAAAACTTTTGCCGATACTCTGCCGCGCTCGCCTGCACCGGTTGAACGCTCACGACCACACCCAAGAACCCTGCCAGCATCTCTCGAGGATACACTCTGAATTCGGAAATCCTCTATACTGCGGATGCGATGATGCAACCCTGGTTTTCCGACGCCAAACTCGGCATTTTCATCCACTACGGAATCTATGCCGTAAAGGGAATTCCTGAATCTTGGTCATTCTTCAGCGGGCAAATCTCCTACCCCGATTACATGTCCCAACTGGAAGGCTTCACCGCCGAACACTACGACCCGCAGTCCTGGGCAAAGCTGTTCAAGAAAGTCGGAGCACGCTACGCGGTCATGACGGCAAAGCATCACGATGGTGTCGCGCTATGGGACACTCAGGCCAACGACCTCAGCGTAGTCAAGCGCACGCAGGCTGGGCGAGACCTCCTTCGGCCTTACGTCGAAGCACTTCGCGAACACGACCTCAAGGTCGGCATTTACTTTTCGCACTTGGACTGGTCGCACCCGGATTACCCAACGATCCTACCGGACCGAGAAGACGCCGAAATTGCAGGCAATGCAAACTACTATAAAAACCGCTTTGCCTTCCCAGAACCCGACAAACAGGACCCAGAACGCTGGAAAAACTTCATCAGGTTCCACCGTGCGCAAATGGAGGAACTCAGCACCCAGTACGGCACCATCGACCTCTACTGGTTTGATGGAGAATGGGAACGAACACCGGAGCAGTTCGACATGGCCGGCTTGCGGAGGCAGCTCGAAGCGTGGCAACCAAACGCTATTTTCAATAGTCGTTTACTCGGCCACGGAGACTACGCGACTCCCGAGCAAGGCGTACCCATCGTTCCCCCGGAAGGCCCATGGGAGTTCTGCGTAACCATTAACGATTCGTGGGGTTACCAAGTGCAAGACCACAATCACAAGTCGGTACGCCAGCTTGTCCGCATGTTTGCCGAGACCATCGGGATGGGCGGCAACATGCTGCTAGATATTGGACCTCACGCGGATGGCACCCTTCAGTCGGCGCAGGTAGAGCGACTGGAGGGCCTCGGCGCATGGATCGAGAAGCACGCCAAAGCGATCTATCCCACCGGTGCCGGATTGCCGGCCGGCCTCTTCTACGGAGCCAGTACGCTCAGCCGCGATGGAAAATCGCTCTTCCTCTTCGCATTCGACCCACCGATGGATGAAATCGCGGTAAAGGGCCTACTCAGCCCGGTAAAGAGTGCGACAGTAGTCGGTAAGGAACTGACCCTTGCGCACCGAAAGATCGGCGGGCTTGGCGAAACTCCCGGTGTGGTTTGGATCGAAGTCCCCACGGAAGCGACCGATCCGAATGCCACCGTCATCCGGCTCGATTTCGACGAACCTGTCCGGATCTATCAAGGAAGCGGTCGCCGCTAACGCTTGATGAACCCGCGGAAGAACGCTGCGCTTTCGCGGGTTGCGTCCACCGGTGTGGTGTTCGGTCCCATCGTGCCCGGCGGTAGTCCCGACGCCCGCCCGCCCGGGTACGCATGTCCGTGCCCTACAAGCCACCATACCTGGTAGTGGTTACCAAACCGCTCTTTTCGAATCGTACTCGTCTCGGACACCACCTTACCGCCCGCGCGATGTCCATTAGCTCGCGCCCAATTCTCGATTGCCTCGGCCTGAGGCTTCACCGAAGACCGGCCCCAAGGCGTACTTCGTTCGCCACCGGCAACGGGGATCAAGGGATCAACCGTACCGATAAAGTGGAGTGAAGGAATGGGCCGGGCAAGCGGTGTCCCGTCCTGCAGGTACTGGGTCAGCACCGGGGCGATCGCCGTCACTTGCGCATTGAGTTCGCGGGCCAACCGAAACGTCATACTTCCACCGTTTGAGTGTCCCGTAATGAATAAGTGCTTTCGATCCCACGGCACCGTACTCAGGAGCTGGCGAAAGAATCGAAGGTCGTCAATCCGTTCACGCGGTGAACCTTTTCGTAATTGCCCGCTATTCCATACGCGCGGATTGGTGCGAAAGCTGGCCGGCATCCCGGGCCGAGCCGCCAGTCCATCCGGTGCGACGACGTTCCATCGCTCGGTTGCCCCGACAGCCGCCCAATGATTCTTCTCCAGGTAGCCCTTACCGTCGCCGCCGCCGCCATGAAGCGTCAATACCAAGGGCCGATCCGCGCCCGCCGCAACCGCGTGGTAAGTCCAAACCTGACCGTCTACTTCCAGCGTTCGCGTTTCAATCTCGGCCCCGAGGGCGATCGTCAGCCACAGCATAACGGCGTTAACGCTGAAAACAGCTAAGAGTTCACCGAGCCGCCAAATCGACGCGCGATAAATTCGGAGACAATCGATTCTAACTCAGGCGCTAATATCACGCTTTCCTGCTCGCTCGGATCCGTGCGGGCGATGATCGCCGACATCGGCTCGGTCATGCTTGCGTTCATCACTACGTGAGGTACCCCCGCCGGAATGTAGACGTAATCTCCGGGAAACACCTCGTCAATATGCTCCAAAGCATCGCCCCACATTTGCACGGCGTGACCTGACATCATGTAAATCGCGCTCTCGTGACCATCGTGATAGTGGGCATTCGCACGCCCGCCGCCAGGAACCGTCAGCATGTGAAGACAAACGCCTTGTGCTCCCACATTCTCCCGGCAAATTCCCGTAAAGTACGTCAGGCCCTGCTTGCCTTCGTAAGTGTCCGAATTTCGAATGACGTGGCAACCGGCCATCACATCAGAATATCAGATTCGTTCCGATTGCGGATCGTTTTCGCCCGAAAGCGCACTCCGCCAGGCACCATTTCGCAATCGATCCAGCGCATCCGTCGATTCCGGCGTGTTGCGGAGTGCATGCAAGCGGTCCAAAGTCTCGCGCAAGCGATCCAAAAATGTCTTACAATGCGCGCATCGAGCCGCATGGGCCAGCGCGTACCAGCGCGATAGTCCGTGCAAACTGCCCTCCGCTTCGCGCTGAAGCAGGTCCTCCATATAGGTGCACGGCGGTCCGTCGTCCGGATGCAATTCAATCATGATTCGCCTCTTCTTGTTCGTTCATCCCTAAGTTGACCAAGCTCGCCCGTAATAGTCTGCGCGCTCGAAAAAGTCGTGACCGCACCGTTCCGATCGGAACATCCAGCGCGTCCGCGACTTCCTGATAGCTCATTTCCTCGACATCGCACAGCACGAGCGCCATCCGAAAGTCGTCCGGTAGTGCATCGATGGCGGCCGTGATCTCGCTGCCGACCAGTTTCCAGTCAATCGCTTGCCAAAAGCCTTCTTCGCTCGGTTCCGCAAAGCCTTCCGTAACCATCATCGGCGCGGCCTTCTGCTTACCGTACTGATGGTAGTACTCATTTCGCATGATGCGAATGAGCCAACTCCGCGGATACGCGCCATCAAATCGCTCCCAAGCCTTAGCCGCTAACAGTAATGTGGTACCCACTAGGTCTTCGGCATCTTCCGCTCGACGCGCCAATCGACGCGCCACGCGGTAAAGCGTCGCCAACTCACGATCCACAATCGCAGAGAACGATGGCTTAGTCATCGGTACAGTAACCATACCGAACTTCGCCATCGCTTCCGGAACTCGCCCGGCCGAAATCGCAAGACTGCTGACCACCGATCCGGGTAATGCGACCCGCGGAAATTAGTTCCCGCCCATCGCGGGCTTCTTTCGGTAGCGCAACAGCTCCTTTTTTCCGCGCATCAATACCAGTTCGCCTTCCATCACGCCCAGCCGATTCGTCATTCGCAGGTGGTCCACAATGCGATTCTCGAGGCGCATCCGCTCGTCACTCCCCGCCATCAGCGTCATCGGACCCGGGTCCAGCTGGGCCGAACCGCCCGATACCGAGTACTGACCGCTGAGGCTATTGACCGCCGTGTACGCCCGAAACCGCGGCAGCGCCGTCTCGAATAGGATCGTCGGCCGCTTTCCGTCAAGCTCCACCGCCTTTCCATCGATGGCCAAGAGCTCCCATTCAATGCCTTTCCAGGCAAACGCCGTCGGCGCCGCGGCCGCCACCAAGCGCAGCGACACCTTCATCGCGCCGTTCGAAATCACCATGCCGTGCCGAGCCGTCTCAAATCGGGTCCGTCCGCCGTCGGATATCTCCGCCCGAACGCCGTACGTCGCCCCCGCCCGCATCGCCGCCTTCGTATAAGGAAGCATCACGCGGAACGGAACCTGCTGGCCCTGCGGACGAAGCGTCACGCTCGAGAGATTGACCTGACCGGTCGAATCAAATCGGTCCAGCGAAACCGTGACCACCGCACTTGCAGTCAGCGCAACGCGGCTCACATAGCTCACGTCCACCGTCACCGTCATGGGCAAACTCGCCGGCGCGGGCCGAGGCGCCGCCCCTTGCGGATTCGAAACGACGGAGAGTAAGGCAACAGAAGAAAGGATGGACAACTCCATGCGTCTATCTTGACGCGTTCCCGTCCGCATGGTAACGTTCCGATATGCTTGAAGTCACCCACCTTCCCGCATTTTCTGTCGCTGGCTTCCTTTACGAGGGGCAAAATACCGAGCAAGAAATCGCGGCCCTTTGGGGTGAGTACGACGCCCAATTCCCGCACGAAACTGAACTCAAATTCTGGGGAATCAGCCGCCCGTGCGATGGCGATACGTTCCAGTACCTCGGTGGTTACGAGGTAACTGCGTTCACGCCGGTCCCACCAAACTTCGTGATGTGGACGCTGGCACCCGCGACTTACCTGCGAAAGCGCGTCCATCTCAGTGAAATCCGCGACGGCATCGAACAGTTCTTCGCGTCCGAACTTGCCACCCAGCCCTATCAATTTCATCGCGGCCCGATTCTGGAGCAATATCCGGCCACCTTCGATGAAGACCAGTTCCTCTATCTGCTCTTCACCGTAGAACCAGCCTAACGCCTTCCGCCTATTCCACAAACTCCGCCAGCAACCGAATGTACATGGCCTGATAGTAAATTGCGGGCTCACTCAGCTCCCAACTACTCTCGGGCCATACCGCATTAAAGTCGGCGTAAGCCTTCGCCCGCGGCTGCTGCTTGATCCAGTCAATCGACGGCCCCTTCTCCGCCGACTTCCCGCCGAATTGCTGATTCGGACCCCCGACCACATACCCGGGCGGAGGATTTCGCTTGTACGGAGTATTCACGTTGTACCGTTCGTGATAGATACTCTTCATCGACAACTCGGCCCCGTACCGAGTCATGTTGCTCAGATACACCGCGCTCAGCGGATTGACTCCGTGAAACGAGTGGAGCAAGTCGCTCGCGCGCTGACGCAACCGCGTCGACTCCGTAGCCGAAACCTGCCCGTGTTTCGCGGCGAGTACCGAAATAATCCCGTAAGACGCCCGCACAAAGTTGCTTCCCCAGTGGTAACTCGTCGGTACCATCCACGCCCGGTACAGGTCTGCATCTGCCGCCGGTGCCCAGTCCTTACTCGCTGCCGAACGCGCCAATCGCTCCCGAATCAGCTTCTTGACGGTCGCCTCTGCGCCCGGCATCGAGAGGTAATCCACGAGTGCTTCCCCCGCCCCTGCACCATACGGGCTCCAAAAGTACTCCGAGAGTTGCCGAGTCTTCATGATCCGCTCACGAATCACCGGCAGATACGAAGGGTCCCCGCTTAGCCCAAACAAGTGGATCGCCGTATAACCCTCGTACGCGTCCTGATCTACCAAACTGCGGTTGGCACTACCCGACTTAATCTCGCCGTTATCCAGGTCCGTCGTTCGCGGATTCGCCCGGTACCATGCCCAGGCGAGCTTCGCCCGCCGCTCGAGGTCTGCCGCAAACGCCTTCCAACGCGGAAACTTGCCGTACACCCGCGCCGCGTGCGCAAAGTTGGCGGCGGTGTAAATGGTTGCCCCGCTATCCTTGGGCCCGTAGTACCGAGTTCGGGTATCCGTGCTGATCGGCCACTTTCCGTTGTAATCGATGTTGCCCATCTTCAGCGGAACCGACCCGTCCGGAAACTGCATCCTTACCAACCAGTCAAGTTGCACCTTGATCTCGTCCAAGAGATCCGGCACGCCATTTCCAGATTCCGGAATATTGTTCTTATCCCCAAACACCTTCGGGTTCGCGCGGTAAGCGTACAACAGCGGGTGGAGTACATCGCCGTTAAACGGCGGATACTTGTTGGTATCCCCCGCATCCATCCAACCGCCGCTCAGGTCGCGTTCCTGACTGCTATCCTCTTTCGCCCGTACGTTTCGCGCGCGCTTATCCTGAAGCAGTCCCGCTTCTTCCGCCCACGGACCCTCCGCATGTTTCGCGAGGATCGGCTCGCCCAATCGCTGGTAGTAAAACATTCGCGACGCCGCCCGAAGCACCGGGCGAAACACCGCATCGCCAATCCGAACTACCGGAGAACGTTGCTTTGACGTCGGATCGTACACGTAATACTCCCCCGCCGTCCGAACGGAACTAAAGTCAAACCACCAGCCTTTATCGCCGCTATCTTCGTGCACCGCTCCACCGCGCCAGGCCACCGGTTTGCCCGAAAAGACCACGCGTCCGGTCTTTACGTCGCGCAGTTGCAGCTCCGGCCCCGGCGTATAGTCATCCCCCGCGTTGTATTCGCGCTGCGGGTCCGATATCACGGCGACCTTGGCCTCCTTCGGCCGATACCCAAACTGGTCCACTGCGATCCGGCCCGTCACCGCCGGCAGGTCCCGCCGCGTAACCCCTTCCAACCTCGGCACCGCAAACGCCGGATAATCAACCTTCGGACCCATCGCGAGCAGCACCAGCGGGCTCAACATGCCGCCAGTATAGGACTTGCGGGCCAATCCGGGGCCGAAATCCGGATGCGATCGGCCAAACTAAGCGATATGCCGGTTTGGATGCTCGCGGCCCAGGCGGCCTTCCTCACCGGCCCGTATGCCCGCGGCGACGCCCTCCTCGTTCCGCCCCCGCCCGCGCCCGACGCCGTCCCGTACCGCCAATTCGAACTCGCCGAATTCGATACCGGCGTCACCGCGAGCTTCGGAAACCCGTTCGATCCGCGCGACATCGCCGTCGACCTCGAGGTCGAATCCCCCGCCCGGTCGTACCGAGTGCCGGCCTATTTCGACGCCCCGAGTGCGAACGCGCCCGCCGGCTTCCGCATCCGCTGGACCCCCCGCGAGGCCGGCCCGCATCGCCTGCGCTTCGTCGTTCGCACCCGTGCCGAATCCCGCACCGGCGACCCCATCACGATCGACATCCCGTCCGGAACCCAGGCCGGGTTCGCCGTTCCTTCCGAGCAAAATCCACGGTACTTGCGCCGAGAAAACGGTCTGATGCCGTACCCCGTCGGCGTCAATCTCCCGCTCCACCCCCCCGGCAAAGCCGTCTCGCCCGAGGCGCTCGACCAACTTGCGCGCGCCGGAGTCAACCTCGTTGCCGCCACCGTCCAGCCGTCGTCATCCCCCTTCGCGCTCGAACGTCGCGGTCGTCGGGAAGACGGGTTCGGCCTCGGCCAGTACGACCTCGCCGCCGCCCAGCGGCTCGATCGGCTGTTCCGCGACGCCGCCGCCCGCCGCATCGACGTGTGGCTCAACCTCGACCACGCCCGGTCCCTTCGTCACCGCGATCCCGACGCCGCCTGGGACAACTCCCCGTACAGCTCCGATCACGGCGGCCCCCTCCGCATCTGGAGCGACTACTGGACCGACGACACGATGCGCCTCCGATCCGAGGCCCGCATCCGGTACCTTGTCGCCCGCTACGGCGCCTTGCCGAACCTGCTCGGCTGGGAACTCTGGAACTCGGTCGATCGCGCGTCAGATTTCGACGCCGAAACCGTCACCGGCTGGCATCAGCGCACCGCCCGATTCTTGCGTGAGGTCGATCCCTACGGCCATCCCGTCGGCACCGTCGCCGCCGATCCGCGCGGGGTCCGTCTGCTCGATGCCCTCCCGGAACTCGAAATCGTCTCGACCATCCTCGACGAGCGCCCCGATCCCACCGGCACCCTTGCCGACCAACTCGCGCGGAAATCGAACTTCGGCAAACCGCAATGGGTCGCCGAAACCGGCCCGATCGCGCTCAACGATCCGACGGGTTTCCTTCGCCGCGACCCGCTCTGGATTTCGATCGTCGCGGGTGCGGCCGGGTCCGCACGCGTCACGATCACGGACCAAGAACTCGGCCCCGATTCCTCCGGCATCGGGCTCCGGTCCCTGCGCGCCATCGCCGAATTCACCCGTGGCATCGACTTCGCCGCCCAAGAGATGCGGCCGACGCCGATCAACCTCACCTACGCCGATGGCAAACCGCGCTCCCGGCGACGCCCGCTCGAAATTGCCGGCGATCCGAACGCACCGAACGACCCCCGCCGCCCGATCCGGGTCCAAGTCAGCAAGACGGGCGGAGTCAACGGCACTCCGCCCGCCGTCCTGCACGGCGTCGGCCCCCGCTCGCCGGGCCTTAACCCGGTCACATTCCGCACCGCTTTCGGCCGCGACATCACGTTCGATCTGCTCGTCACGGAGGTCGGGCCCGAAGGTGCGATTCCCGAAATCTTCGTGGATGGCCAGCCGGTCCGAAGTGCCCGCCTCACTTCCGCCGGCCCGTCGGTCCCCCGCCCATCGGCCCCCCGTGCCGTCTCCGCCGTCATCCCCGCCGGATATCACAACCTTGTCATCCGCAACGTCGGCCCCGCCGAACTCACCGCGAGCTACCGATTCCGCGACGCGATCCCCACCCCTCGTCCGCCCGTCCAAGCCTGGGCGACCCACGGCGCGAGACACATCCTGCTTTGGATGCGTCATGAAGATATGACTTGGCAGCATGTGGCAGTTCGACGCCGGCCCGTCCCCGCTTCGCCGCCGGTCGCCCTCCAACTCCGCGGACTCGCCTCCGGAAGGTACGCCGTCACCCTGCACGATCCGCAAACCGGAGTCGTTCGGCCCGCCGGAACCCTGCGCGTCCCCACCGTCGGCGTCGCCACCTTTCGACCGCCCCCCTTCACCGGCACCGTCGCCTACCGATTCGACCGCACCGATCCCTAAATCCGTATGGAAACGTACCGTTTCGACTTTCTCGTCATTGGCAGCGGAATCGCCGGGCTCACCTTCGCCATCCGCGCCGCCCAGCACGGTCGGGTGTGCGTGCTCACCAAGAGTGACATCAGCGATAGCAACACGAAATGGGCGCAGGGCGGCATCGCCGCCGCCGTGGGAGAGGCCGACAGTTGGGAACTCCACGAGCAGGACACACTGACGGCCGGTGCCGGGCTCAACGATCCCGCCGCCGTCCGATTCCTGGTCCAAAACGCCCCCTCCGCTATCGAATGGCTCATCGCCCTCGGCACCGATTTCGACACCAACCCTGCCGCCGAACTTTCCCTCGGCCTCGAGGGCGGTCACTCCCGCCATCGCATCGTGCACCACGCCGACCGCACCGGCGCCGAGGTCGAGCGCGCCGTGGTCCAGGCCGTCCGGACCAATCCGAACATCACCGTCGTCGAGCGCGCCTTCGTGACCCATCTCACCCTTGTTGATGAGCGTTGCGTCGGCGCCGTCGCCACCGTCGAAGATTTCGGCGTCGCCCGGTATCTCGGCCGGGCGACCATGCTCGCCACCGGCGGCTGCGGCAAGATGTACCAGCACACCACCAATCCCGCCGTCGCCACCGCCGACGGCATCGCCCTCGCCGCCGATGCGGGGGCCGAGATCGCGGATATGGAGTTCATGCAATTCCATCCCACCACGCTGTACCACCCCCAAATGCGCAGCTTCCTCATTACGGAAGCGGTCCGGGGCGCGGGCGGCACCTTGCGCAATCACCTCGGCCGCCGATTTATGCACGATTACGACCCGCGGCTCGAACTCGCTCCCCGCGACGTCGTGGCCCGCGCCATCGAGGCCGAGCTCAAAAAGCACGAAACCTGGTGCGTCTACCTCGACCTCGCCCACGGCGAGCGCGCCGCCATCGAACACGAGTTTCCCAGCATCTACGCCCAACTAAAGTCCATCGGGATCGAGATGGATAAAGAGTGGATCCCCGTCGTCCCTGCCCAACATTACAGCTGTGGCGGCGTGGTGACGGACCTTACCGCCCGCACCTCCGTCCCCGGTCTGTACGCCAGCGGCGAGGTCGCGCGCTCGGGCGTCCACGGCGCCAACCGACTCGCCTCGAACAGCCTCCTCGAGGCGATCGTATTCTCCACCTCCGCGGCCGAGGCCGTCCGCGCCGAACCCGATCTGCCCGCCCGCGAGCTCCCGCCGGAGCCGCCCATCCACTGCATCCCCGAAAACGACGCCGTCGTCCTGCGCCGGGCCCTCCAAAAAGCCATGATGCAACAGGTCGGCATCGTCCGAAATTTCGAAGGGCTCCACCGGGCCCAGAAAACCGTGGCCGAACTCCTTCACCGGTACTACGAACTGCCCGCCGCGCCGCTTGCCCGGTACCCGCTGGAGGCGCGCAACCTCCTCACATCCGCCCAGTTCGTCGTTTCCGGCGCGCTCGCCCGCGACCGAAACGTCGGCCTCCACTTCAACGAGGACCTATTGAACGCGCGGATTCTGAATAACGGGGCGGCAACTGAACCAAGGGCAGCGGCAGCCGCGCATCCCGCCAAGTAAAGTTCGCCATGCACGGCCCGGGCTCCAACGCCGTCGCCGTCAACTCCGTCACGCCCAGCGACCGCGTGACCGTAAACTCCGGCCCGAGGTTGTGCCGCGCACTCAGCCCAAAGCTCACGCTGGAGGCAAACGTCGCGGTGGTCGGCCGGGTGGACGCCGCATTCCACACCAGCCGATCCCCGATCGGGTCCTGCTCGACCCACACCGGCGAATCGGTGTAGACCCGCATCGGACTCCGCAAGTACGTTACGAACGCCTCGTCCCGATCCGGCGGCGCGGCGTACCCGAAGAGCCCCTTTCGAACGCCCCACAGCGGATCAATCGGTGGCTTCACCTCCAGCGAGGGATTGACGCGACGCTTCCACCGCACAAGCCCTCGCTCCGCCGCCAGCCCCGCTTCAAACATCGCTGCGTCCAACCGACGCTCGGGCTCGGCGCACAACGCGCCCGCGACCGCCGCCACCGCCCCCACGCGCCGCGAAAGCTCCGCGTTCGGCACGTAAAACCGCCACGTCTGCCAGTCGCGTCGCCACGCCAGCGACGTCAGGAGCCCGTTCTCTGCGCTGCTCGGGCGCTTTGCGATCGACAGGCACTGACCGATGAGGGCCAACGCCGCTGTCTCGAAGGCCATCGCCCCGTCCTCGCGGTACGACAACCCGGCCTGCGTCGTCGGCTCCACCGAAAACTCCATGTCGCTGAGCCCTTGGGTGTACACCTGCTCGGCCAGCAACCGGGTCGAATCCTCCCGCACCGCCCGCAGACAGTCGAACCCCAGTTCAATCACCGAGGGCGGATCGATCGGGCTGACTGTGCTCAGCGGCTGAAACGTCGGGTTCCCCACCCCGACCGCACGCCCCGTCGGAATCCGCTTCACCGGAAACCGCACCCGCAACACCCGCCCCGCCAATGCATCCACTGGCCCGGTCGGACTGTCGGCCTGCAACCGCTCCGTTTTGCCCTCAAACTGCAACGGGTACCCGTCCAAAGTGGCCAAAAAGAGTGCGGACGGCACGATCGCCCACGGCGCATCGAACGCCCAACTCACCACCACGCCTTGCGCGTCACCCGCCACCGTGCGCTTCACGATCCGCGGAGGAAGCTGGGTGAAGTACTTTGCCCGCGACTGCGCCAATCCCTTCAGGCTCCCCAGCATCGCCGCCATGTTGGCCCCGCTCGCCCGCGGCAGCCGACCGATGCGGACCCATCCGTCGTTACTCCGCAGGGTCAACGTCCAATTGCCGGGCTTACCGTCCACCTCGGCTTGCCCCCCTGCCGGAAACCCCAGCACGTAGTTCATACGCCGGTCGCCGAACGACAGCGCAAGCCAACGCGTGTTCGGCGAAGGCACGCCCGGCCCCACGCTCCCTTCCGCCCATGTCAGGTACGGCGCGGCAATCGACCGCACCCCGAACCGCATCGGACTCCCCGACTGCAACGTGATCCCCGGCGCCGTGAGCGAAATCCGTTGCCGGTGCGGCCCACCCAACACGCCTTCTCGCACCAATTCCGTCTGGGTCGGATCCAGCGCGACCGGCCGCCACGCCGGAAACTCGCCGTCATCGCGCGGAAACAGCCGCAGCGGCTCGGCATCCGGACCTTCGATTGCCGTGGCGGTGCACCGCAGCGATTCCGCCGTGCCGATCGAGCCGTACCCAAACCGCCCGAACCCCTCGTTAAGGTTCGCCGCCCGCCCGGGTTCCGCCGACGCCAATAGGCCGAAGACAAGCGCGCTCAGCATGGCCGCCGATCAAAAAATCGTCGCGCCAACGACTTGCAGCCCGATACGCTTGGTGCTGCGCGAATAGACCAGACCCACCTCTCGCCAGCCGAGCCGATACCCCAGCACGTATTGATCATCGATAAACTCCACCCCGCTGAACCGGTCGAACGTATACCGGTAGCCCAACCGCCATAACGGACCGACCCGGTAGGACATGTCGGCAAAAAAGTTCTGACGGTCCAGCGTCAGGCTCCGCAAGCCGTTCAACTGCAGCAACGTGCGCCCTCGCGACACGTTCGCCAGGTAGCTGAGACGATGCTTGCCGTACGTCCGATCGTCGAACCCATCCTGCACGAAGTCGTACACCGTATTGACCGAAACGCCACTGGCCAACTCGCGGAAGTACGACGCCGTCGCAAAGTACGCCGTGTTCACCCCTCGCAGCGAGCTTTGGTTTTGCCGCACCGTGCCCGAGAGCGTCAGCGTCCCGCCGATCGGTGTCCGCATCCCGTTGGTCAGCAATCGCGCGTAAACCCCTGCACTCCGGTCGCGCAAACTCGTCAAGCTGTTCGCGTTGTAAGACAGATTCATCCCCAACGACAACCGGGCCGGCAACCGACCGACCTTGGCCGGATCCCGCTCAATCGCGATGAGCGCATCTTGCGAATTGAACTGAAGACCCCGGAGGTTCTGGCTCCCGTTCGCGTTCACCGTAGTCTGGAACCCCTCGAACTGCCGGGTGTAACCCACGCTTCCCAACAACGACTGCCCGGCCGGAGTCAGGGCCTGAAAGAATGCACTCGACCGGTCATCAACCTGCCACCACTGCCGCGCCGAAAGGTTCCAATCGTTCCGCGCGATCCCGCTGAACGTGACACCGCCGTCCATCTCGTCCCCGCGATTCCAGTTCAGCTCGTAATCGAGGAACGACCCTCGGTTCGCCGCCGTGCTCCGACCGTACAGCTCCCCGGTGCGCAGCCGAAACAGGCTCGTCTGCCCCGGCTTGATGCTGAGGTAGTACGGATAGTTCACCGCCAGCGTACTGTCCTGAACATTCACGAACTGGTCCGTGATGATCGGCGTCGCGGCCGCCGCCTGCTGATTCAGCTCGTACAACGGCATCGACAGCACCTTCGTGGTGCCCACGTAAACTTCCGCCTTCTGAAACTGCACGCCACGCTGCGGGAACGCGGTCACTTTCTTCGCCCGAATCGTGCTCACCGCCGCGCTCAGGTCCGCAAACTGGAACGGGCTCTCGCCTTCCGGTAATGTCGCCGGCTCGAACCCCGCCGCCCGCACGCGCACTACACCAAACTTCGGCCGCTCGGTCGCGATCTCCAACGTGTCGCCGGGCCGAACTTCGACCGCCGCCGGCATCCCGCCGACCCAAGCGATCGTATCCGCCCGCTGCGCCATGTAGCTCGTCGTGCCGAACCCCTCGCGCGTGTTCAGCCGAAACGACAACTCTTCGAAATCCTGCTCAAACTTTCCGATCCGGAGCTTGGCCCGCCGCGCCCGAACCTGGTACCCCCCGATATCGAGTTGCAGGTCGTCCGCCTGAATCTGCACGTCGCGGTACCGCAGATTGACCCCCTGATTGGCCGCCGACGCCGCCACGACTCGGGTGTCCGTCGTGTACTGCGCCGTGTCCGCCGTCACGATCTCGATGTACTCCTGCGCCGAGCTGAGGAGCTTGCGATCGGAAACGAATTCGAAGTCCAGCACGGCGGGGGCCGCGTTTCCGCCCTGCGCGGTCGCCGTAACCCGCGCCATCCCCGGCACTGTCCCCGCAATCAGGATCGCACGCGCCACGCCGTTCTCCGTCGAGACAATACTCTCGCGGAAGGTCGCCCCGTTCGTCGCAACGAAGACGATCCGCGTCCCGTTTGGCACCGGACGCCCACTGTTGTCCCGCACAATCGCGGTGAGCGTAGTCGTGCTTCGGCCGTCGGCCACGCTCCGGTATGGAAAAGCACTGAGTTGGATGGACTGTTGGGCCGACGCAACCGCCGCCGTCGCGGCCAGTGCCATCAGCACCGCGATTCGGCATCCCGACCGCATCGAGACGTTGCGGCAAAAAGGCGTGATCCCCAAAAATGTCCCCCGTCAAGAATGACGATCTCCTCCTTCGAAACGGTCGCCCGCTTTTGCCGAAGGAGGAGAGATTGATCCGCGAGTTAGCGGATGATGTTGACCGGATAGAAGCTGCGCACGCGCTCGCCCGAATCCGATTCAGCCGTGATTTCGACCGTGTAGGCCCCCGGAGCGACCACGCGGTTCGCGCTGTCACGCAGGTTCCAGACAATCGTGTTTTGACCGCGCTTGTCCGCCCGGGCTCGCGCCGGAACGAAGACTTCGCGACCGCCGCTGAGAATCCGAACCGTGGTCGTCGCATCGGCCGCCAACGTGTAGTTGATGGTGAGCGGCGCGTTGGCCAGCTTGCTCGATCGCGTCGCCGTAATCAGACCGATCACCGGTCGTGCGGCCACCCCCGGCTCCATCTCCAGCGTGAAGCGTCGGTTCACCCGCGCCTCCGCCTGGAACGTGTAGCCCGAAGTGCGGCGAACGTTGACCGTGCGACCTGTCGACGGATCGACGAGGCGGAACTGCACGTTCTTTGGCACGCTTTGCAGGTTCGGCCAGGTCAGCGTCACCGGTCCGGCAACGCGACTGTTGACCTCAATCTCCCAGCTGTGCTTGGCCAGCTTGTCCGTAAAGGCTTGGGCCAGCTTTTGGCTTCCGCCCGACTCCTTCACCGAAAGGCTGATGCCGCTCTTGACCGGCGCGATCGGCGGCTCTTGTGCCGTCAAACGCTTGGCCGAAGCCGCGTCCTTCGCCAAACCGACAAAGTTTTGCGAGTCGAGCATCTCTTCGTTTCGGGCCGCAAGCTGCAATCGCCACTGCTTGTCCGTCTGCGCGAACGTATTCGCACGTGCCGGGATGAACGGTTCACTCACCGGCGGGAAGAACAGCGTCAACTGCTGCTGGGTGTTCACGAAGATCCAGTAGCCGCGGTTCGGCAGAATCTGGTCGGTGCCTTGGCTCAGGAAGCGGTACTCGGGCGTGGGCGAGCTCGTATCGTAGAACGCCAACGCGCCGCCGATGAGGTCGGCCGCCGCCAGTTCCAAGAACGTAAGCACGTTGCCCGGGTTCGCCGCCGACACGCCGTTGAGTGAGCCGAGCGAAATCGCGAAGTTGTACGGGTTCGCGACCAAGTTCCAGCCTGGTTGCAGGGTGATGCCCGGCGCACCTTCAACGCTCGTCGTGTCGGTCGGTTCCGAAGGCGTACCGCCCAGAACCACCGTGCCGAGCACGTTGTCGGTGATCAGCCAGGTTCCCCGACCGCGGACCGGCGCCGTCTGAATGACGTACTCGCCTTGCTGCGGATCGTAGGTGAACGCCCGGAAGTCTTGGTTGACTTGCAGGCCCAGCACCGATTCCCAGCTGGAGGACTGGAACGTCCACGGCGACGCCACGAGGTTCGCGGTCGCCGGCAACGTTAAGCGCGGCGTCGAAGCCACGTTGATGCGTCCCGGAATCGTCTTGCTTGCCCCCGTCGGCGCGTTCACCTTGACCGTGTACGGCAAGAAGCCGTTCGCGCTTTCATCCACCCGAACCGAGAAGTCGGCGAAGCCGATCGTGCGCGGGGCGATGCTCGAAATCGTGCGAACCAACGTCGTGCGCGTCGGATCGCTCGCATCCGACATGCCCGGCGGCAGCTGAAGCTCCACCCGAACGTTGTTCAGCGTCACTTCGCGGTCCACGGTCGAGTAACCACGGGTGTTGTCCACGTACACGCGGAACGTGTACGGATTCGGCGTGAGGGCCGTCGGGTCCACCGCATCGGTTGCAATCACGTTAGGCGCGTCGCAAACCACCGAGAACGGTCGCGAGTAATCCGCGTTGCTCCAAGTGCTCTTGAAGTACGTGTTGATCTCGCGGGTGGCACCGGCGGTCACCACGACCGGATCCCACTTCTGCAACCACGCCGGATTGCCCACGTTCACGTCCGTCGAAATCAGTTCGTCCGGAAGCGTCGCGTCATTGTTGGCAAAACTTCCTACCAATCCGTTGTTGGCTTGGCCGAACGTCTCGTTTCCGTACGCCAACTCGTCCACCGGAGTCTGGTCGCTGTTCGGAATGCCGTTCACGAGGATCGGCTCGGTGACGACCTGCATCCCGTACGCCAGCTCCTGCGAGATGCCGAAGTTCAACGCGCTCGGCATCGGCAACAGCGTGATGCCATCAACATCCGTACCGAGACCCGTTGCCCCGCGTCGCCATCGGCGCGGAGTCACAATCGCCCGGCTGCCCGGAGTCGTGACGTAAAACGGACCGGCAAACGAGCCGTTCGCGTCCAAGAAGTCGAGCGAACCGCCGATCCACAGACCCGCGTTGATCGGGTCGGCGCCGGTGTTCGTCATGCGCCAGTTCAGGCGCGCGGCATCTCCGATCACGTCGCATTGCAAGCGGATTCGGAAACCGTTCGTATCGCTTTCCAGCAGGCAGTACCGGTCCGAAGCGCCGACGAAGGCGAGTCGGACGCCGCCCGAACCGAATCGGGTTTTGGTGATCGCGGTCGCGCCGACGGCTTGCGTAATGAGCATCGCGTAGCCAATCGAGCCGCCGACCATGTACGGCATGCCGTAGCTGATGCGGAGAAAATTGTCGGCTTCGGACTGGACCGAGCCAATGGAACCAACGCTAAATCCAAATCGACCGATCGTGTTGAACGTCGCGCCGTTCGGGGCCACGCAGGCCTTATCGTAGGTATCCGTTCCGCTGATCCCGAGCGCCATGCCGAACAGACCGTTGTTGGTCTGCGGGCCCGCGATAAAGATCGGGTCGTCGGTCAGTTTGTAAACCAGGTAGTCCGTGCTCGGACCGGTGGTAGACATGGGCGGCCAGCAGTCGGGATCGTACGCCGCTTGACCAAACGTAACTTGGGCGCAGGCGACGAGCGCCGCGATTCCCCAACTCTTTCGATAGACACGCTTCATGTTTCGTTCTTTTCCGGGAACCGGACCCCACCTGAGAGAGACGGGGTCCGGAATGATTTACGGTCGATGCGAGGCTTTGCTTCCTTGCGACGGCGATCGCTTTAGAGCGGGGGCGGAGGCGGCCCAACCGGCGGTCGGAACGTGCGCGGCGAGCTGTAGATGTAGTTGCCCCATCCGGCTCGTTCGGCCCGCGGACCCGGTCGGTCCGACGCGTTCTTCACACCAATGCGCCACCACACGTTTTGCGCCGTGCGGATGTTGCCCGGAATCGACGCGCTACCCACGTCCACCGACGGGAACGAATCCGCACCGATGCGGCCATTCTTCGTCGCGACGCGGAACGTGTTGCCCTGCGTGAAGTCGCGGTTGTTCGAGAACTCCAACACGACTTCCAGCGAGGTGGCGAAGCCGCCCTGGCCAGTGATCTGGAAGGAGAACACGTTCACGCCGCTGATCTGCGCTTGGTCTGCCGGAGCCGTCAACGACGGTCGCCGCAGCGGTGTCGCAATTCCGCGAGCCGGAACGCGGTCCGAGAGGGTGAAGCAGATCGACGAAGAGGTCGAACCGCCCGCCGTCGCGCCACCACCCGTTGCCGTGGTGCCCGTGGTTGCCGTCGTACCGGTCGTCGTCGTGGTCGTGCCCGTGGTCGCCGTGAGACCGGTCGTGCCCGTACCTGTGGTGTTGCCACCTGCCGTCGCGTTACCGCCGGCCGTCGCATTACCGCCCGCCGTCAGACCGCCACCGGCCGTTTGACCGCCGGTACTGCCCTGATTGGGGTCGTCGGCCGCGTCAATCGCCTGGACGAGTTCAACCGAGTACTGGTACGGAACGCCCGCCTGAATCGCACGCGTCGTGCCCGAAGCGTTGCTGTTGCCCGGGAAGCATTGGTTGATCGGCTGGCCCGTTCCTTGCAGCCAGTTGAACGCGACGCCCGCATCCGAAGTGCGATTGATCACACTCGAATCCACGCCGTTGGCAAACGTCACCGGCGCATCGGCAATGTCGTTGCGCCACACTTGCCAGCGAATCTTGTCGCGCCCCACCGAGAAGGCGTTCACGCGCCAGCTGATGAGCACTGCCGCATCCGCTTCACTGATCGTTGCGTCCGTGTAGGCCTGAGCCGTCACGTCCGCCGCCGGGCTGTTGCCGCCGCTGTTGCCGCCGCCCAAGAGCACGGCCACCAGACCAAGCACCAGAAGGGCCGAAATCAGTCCGCTCGGGTTACCCGACTTGCGTCGCTTCACCACGTTCGGTTCGCCGGTCTTCGAGAATCCCGCCGCAACCGCCGGAACGTCGAAAATCGCCTCGACCTTGTCGCCGGGCTTCAGGCCCTTGAGCGAACGCTCAATGCGAATCGTCGCGCTGTCCGGTTCCACTTCCGTGATCCGGGCCGTCGCCACTTGCTCTCGCCCACGCTTGACGATGACCGTCATATTCGGCTTGAAGCCGGTGCGCGTGCCTTGGTTGATCAAAGCGGTCGTCGTCAACGTGTTGAGGACGGTGCCTTGCGGGAGACGTCGCGCACGAATCTCGCGAACCGCCCCGTTGGATGCCTGCGCAATCGCGTCGGCAATCAAAGTCTTTTCGTCGACCGAAGCCGCACGAACCGTGGATTCACCCTTCAGAGCCGCACCGTTCACCGGCAGGCCCGAAGCCGTGTCGTACATCACAACCCGAATCGAGACGAGCGCCTGTCGGCCACCCTCCACGTTTCGGATCTGGTAGTCCACGATGTCGCCGCTAATGATCTTCGTCGCCTTCGCTTCCTGAGCGATGCGCAGAAGGTTTGTCAGCGTCTTCGGCGGAGTTTCCACTCCGAGACGGTCGATCGCGAGCTTCACGACCTCCTGGGGCAACACTTCCGTATCGGGATCCCCGATCTTCGCAAACTCCCCGGTCAGGGCGGCCTGAGTACGAGCCCCGAAATCGGTACCCGATTCCTTGAGGTTCGCAAACTCAACGACCGCGAGATACTCGCGTGGCGCGCGTACGCCGCCCAAGACATCCTGAGCCGTCGCTCGCGCGAGCAGCCCCATCGTCAAGGTCGGCATCAGCATCGCCAAAATGACTAATTGGCTGATGACCCTTCCGGGCAATGTTTCAATGAACCGCCTCACTCTGACGCTTCCTCCTTGTACATCCTCATTCGGTTTGGGCTCATGCCCAGAAGTCGCGATACGGGCCGCACCCATGCCGATGTCCTGTTGGGTTGGACCCATCCTGGGACCAACGTATTTCCCTCAATTCCCATCATTCTCCCAGCACCCTCGGTATGACCCTCATCCCGTACGGTGAATCGCTTGAAGTTAAACCCCCGTAGAGGACACTTCCCCCGAGCGTTCAACCGCAGGCAGGGCGAGTATAGCACGATCCCCTAAGCCGCGCAAACGCTTCCTCGATCCCTCAAAATTGCCCGCTGATCGTCAGGTTTGACGCAACAAACTTTCTCTCGCTGAACCTAAGCCGCGTTCGACAGGGCACGGAGCCGAGCCAACACTTCTTCCCGGACGGATTCTATCGGATGATCGGTTCGGATCACCGCGTTTGCACGTTGCGCTTTTTGCGATGTCGGCCATTGCGCCGCCAAAATCACCTGCATCAGCGCGGGATCCATCCCTCGCGCCGCCAGCCGACGCCGTTGCTCCGCCTCGCCGCACATCACCACCCAAACCGCGTCGTAGTCGCCCTCCATGCCCGCCTCGTACAGCAACGGCACCTCGTGGAAGCCGGGACCGCTTGCCCGGAGCAACGCCCGCACCCGCGGATGGATGAGCGCGTTCAACGTTTCGCGCGCGCCCGGGTCTTGCGCCACCGCCCGCCGGAGGTCGTCGCGGGTGAAATCCGCTTCCAGCCCCAATCGCGCCGCAATCTCCGCGCGCACGTCCGGCTGATCGGCCACGTGCCGCGCCAGCGCGTCGGCGTCTTGCACCGGATAGCCCGCCTCACGAATCATCGCCATCACGGTGGACTTTCCCTCGGCGATCCCACCGGTGATCGCGATGCGCCGGTCAAACTGCGCAGGCTGCATTCCGCAGGTTTACCGTCCGCCTGGCCCACAGGGCACGAAAAAGCCCCGGCACCGTACGGCACCGGGGCGATTCACGATCAATCCGACCGCTTGACTTACGATTCGGTGGTTTCGGCTTCTTCCGCCGGTTCCCGATTGAGCAAGCCCTTGAGCAGGCCCAGTCGCTCGCCGATCGTCGCACCGCCGGTGGAGAAGCCCCGCCGTCCCGCCGCGTCGTCGTCGAAGTTATTGTCGCGCCGACCGCGACCCTTGCTGCCGCCGCTCGATCGCAGGCCGCCGTCGTCGGAGACTTCTGCCCCCGGTCGCAGTTCGGCACCACCCCCGATCGCCCGCATCGAGAGCACCATCCGGCGATCCTCGGTGCGCAGGTCGATGATTTCGGCCTCGACCTCCTGACCTTCTTCCACCACATCCTGCGGACGCTTGATCCGGCGGATGCTCATCTCGCTGAGCGGCATGAACGCTTCCGCGCCCTCCGGCAGCTTGATGAACGCCCCGCTTTGCACAATGCGGCTGATGTTGATGGTCAGGCGCTGACCACGGCGGTACCGCTCCTTAATCAGGTTCCACGGATCCGGAAGCACCTGGCGGTGGCCAAGACTGATCTTGCCCTTCTCCGGCTCCAGCCGCAGAATCACGACCTTGATCTTCTGACCTTCCTTGAACATTTCGCGCGGGTGGTTGATCCGCGCCCAGCTCATCTCGGAGATGTGAAGAAGGCCGTCCACGCCGCCCAGGTCCACAAACGCACCGTAATCAGCGAGCCGTCGAACCGTGCCCTCGAGAATGTCGTTCACCTTGGCGTTGGTAAAGATGGCTTCCTTCGCCGCCTGCTTGGATTCCTCCTCGGCTTGGCGGTTCGAAAGAACCACCTTCTTGCGCTCGCGGTCGATCTCGATGACCTTCAGGTGCAGCACCTGACCCACAAACTTTTCGATGTTGCGAAGCTTGCCGCTGCCGACGTGCGTGGCGGGTACGAACCCGCGCACTCCGACATCGACCACAAGGCCGCCCTTTACGCGGTCTACTACGGTCGCGTTGACCGTTTCCTGCGTTTGGTGAGCCCGCTCAATGCGGTCCCAAACCTCTTCAAAGTCGGCTTCCTTCTTCGAGACGATGGGGCCGTCGCTACCATTGCCCGGCTTCAGAACCACGACCTTGATCTTTTGGCCGACGACCACCGCGCCTTCCGCCGAGTCAAGTGCTTCCGAACTCAGGTCTTCGAGGCGGATAATGCCTTCCGTCTTGGTCCCGAGGTCCACGAGAACTCGGTTCTTCTCGACCTGGATGACGGTCGCTTCGACCTTTTCGCCTCGCATCAATCGGGCCGATCCGCCGTAGCTTTCGGCGGCGGCGCTATCGCCGGAGGAATCGCTCTTGAGAAACTGTTCGAACAAGTCGAGGTCGTTCGCCACCGACACGACCGGACCTTCCGGCTCGGCGTACTGGATCGGATCCACTTCTACCGCCGGAACTTCGGCGACGACTTCGGTCGCCGCGACTTCCGCGACCGGCGGCACTTCAACAGCCAGCTCGACGATCGGTTCGGATTCGGCCATCGGAGCAACTTCCACCGGAGCGACCTCCACGGGTGCAACCTCGACGGGTGCAACCTCGACAGGCGCGACTTCGACCGGAGCGGGTTCCACGGGCGTTACCTCGGCCGGAATCACGTCGGCCGGTGCAACCTCGGCGTCGGCAACCGCCGATTCCGGAGTTGCGGCCGGTTCGGCAGGTTCAATCGGAGGCGTTGCCGGAGCGTCCGTACCGGCTGCTTCAGGTGCGGCAGCGGTG
>JANRKI010000039.1:0-9972 GCA_033763535.1 Fimbriimonadaceae bacterium
TGGTATGGCTACTGCGAGAATAATCCGCTGACGGCGGTGGATCCGGAGGGTTATCAAGTAGTTGCGCCACCACCTCCTCCTGTAGGTTTGGGTGGTGGATTACCAGGCGTGGTAGGTGCCGGTGGTTCCGCTGGTGGTGCAGCCGGTGGTGGTCTCGCCGCTCCGGTAATGGCAGGGGTAGTTGTCGCTGGTTTGGGCTGGTGGGTTGGCCGTAAAATTGACGAGGCAACGGGCATTAGCACCGGTCTTGGAAACTGGCTAGGTGGGAATAAAGACTACCTACCAGCCGATCGCATAATCCCACGTCCCACGAACGGAAAAGGTGGGCGAGACGAGGGACGAGGGGACGATCCCTTTTATTCCCTCAGTGTCGCGACGCGATTGGAAATGTGGAGCACGGGCCGTTGGCCTGATGGAACAAAATTGACGCAGGCGGAATTGGACCGATTGCAGATGGTTCTCAAGCATAAGGGTGTTCGTAACTTGCGGAAGCGGCGCAAATGAAGTGGTTTACAGCATGACAACTGCGGAATCGGATTCGATTGAGTTTCCCGAGAGAACACTGCTGTTTTACTTCGAACGAGTCTCACGAAAGCGACGACTTCGACTCGGCCGACTTTTGCTCCAATCTCGGGAGTTGAATTTGATGATTGACACTCTCGATATTCTTAATTCGTTTCAGGATCCGTTGCCTATATCGTTACTTACTGAGCTATGCCGGCATTCGAATGTTCTCGTTCGCTGTTCGTCAGTAGTAGGATTTGGATCGCACTCTACCTTGATCGCGCGGAACCGTCTCGTGAATCATTTGTCGAAGGAGCAAGACGAGTTGGTTTGGATTGATGGTATGATTACCCTTACTGAGGGCTGGCTAGATGTTGCCGTTGAGTACGCGACGCGATGTGTGCAGCAACCTTGGTACCGTCGCCGTGCGCGTGATGAATACGACAGCTACCGATACGATCCAAGTCTTGGACTGCGTGCGTCTTTGCTCTGTGATGAGTTGCTTCGCCTTACGAACAATCACGGTCCAGATTCATCAGAAAGTCACGGTGACTACGCCGTTGGGGAATATTATGATGATGCAGCGCTCAAATCTTGGGTTTCGGCGGCGGTTTCGCGTTATTTAGAGCGACAAGTCGATACAGCAGATTAACTCGACTACCAATGTATGCGATACATCTGTTCTTGATGTGGGTATTCGTGGATAAGAAGGAGTTCGGCGTACCAGAGTTGACGGCATATTTCGGCGGAACATTAAAGCGCTCACCGCTTACTCCCTCTCCATCAAGCTGTTCGGTGACATGACATCCTTGACACCTCGGACAACACATCCTTGACGGTGTGCCGTTCGTTTGCCGGTCGAAGATGGATGAGCGTCGTTTGCTGTGTTGGCGAGTTATCGAGGAGGGCTGGTCGGTGGCTGAAGCGAGCCGCTCTGCGGGTGTTTCCCGCCAGACGGGCTCGTTTTGGGTTTCTCGGGCACGTCAGGACGGGCTCTTGGAAATGTCCGAGCGGTCGCGCCGTCCGGTATCTTGTCCCCGCCGGACTTCGGAGGAGGTCCAATCTCAGTTGCTGGAAGCCGCGCGTGCGGGATGCGTTTGCACGGCATTGCCGGTCCTGAGGGCCAAGACCCTCGCTTGAATCGGATGCAACACAAAAGCCCTCCAGTCTGATGCCTCCATGGAAAAGGATAATCCAAATGCAAATGAACCATCATCTCCCTTCGCAGTACGACGAAAGTTGGGCCATCCCCGAACTCCTTGAGGAGCTGAGTCGAACGAGCGACAATCTGGTTTGCCTTCACCGTTCGCAAGTTTCGTTCGAACAGTTCATGGTGGTGCACGTTCTGGCGGTCCTGGAGCCGTACTATTTGGCGATCGCCATCGACGAGAGTGCGCGTTTTGACGGGCTGGTCGTGGCGAAGATCGAAGACGTCGATGCCGTGACCACCGGTGGTCCGTATCTCGAGTACCTCCGCGGGAGCCTAGATTTCGATGAACTGCGTCAATCGGTATTGGCGCGCGTGCCGGATACGGATCAAGTTTTCGATTGGCTCGTCGATAGTCGCACGATTTCGATGGTGAAGACATTTCACGGCGACATCTTTGGCGTCATCCGGTCGATCGGAGAAAACTTGATGATGCTGGAAATCTTCGAGGACGATGGCGATGCGGGCGGAGTGCGGTTTGTCCGTATGGACATCGTTGAAGGTATCGAAACGTTGTCTCCGACAACCGAGCGGGTATCGGAGAAAGTTCTGAGCAGAAACGTTGCGCGGTAAGGGGATTGAGTTGAGCCGGTAGTTGTTTCGTTGGCGTTGGTCGCTCGGCTGCTGTTTTTTGGACGGGATACGGGGATACTGGCCCTCACCCCCTAACCCCCACTCCCTCAGAAGGGAGTGGGGGGACTCGGAGCCCTCACCCCCTAACCCCCTCTCCCTCAGAAGGGAGAGGGGGGACTCGGAGCCCTCACCCGCTAACCCCCTCTTCCTCAGGAGTGCGAGGGGGGACTCGGAGCCGTTAGCCGCTAGGCTGCTGTTGCTCGGAAGGGAGAGGGGGGACTCGGAGCCCTTACCCGCTAACCCCCTCTCCCTCAGAAGGGAGAGGGGGGACGCGGAGGCGGATTACGCCGTGGCGAGTTCGCGGCCGACCGGGCTGGTGCCGTGGGCGATGTAGTACTCGAACTCCTCGCGGAACACCTTCACCATGCCTTTGACCGGCCAGGCGGCGGCGTCTCCGAGCGGGCAGAAGCTGCGGCCGTCGATCTGGTCGGCCACGTTGACCAGCAGGTCGATATCGCCGGGCTGGCCCAGGCCGTTGACGATGCGCTCCAAGATTTGGACCATCCAGCGGGTGCCCTCGCGGCACGGCGTACACTTTCCGCACGATTCGTTGGCGTAGAACACGGCGGTTCGCCAGCAGAACTTCACGATGTCGGTGGTGTCGTTGAGCACCATGCATCCGCCGGAGCCGACCATGGAGCCGGACGCCATCATTTCTTCGTAGCCGATGATGGCCTCGCGGGTCTTTTCGGCGTTCAGGATCGGCATCGACGATCCGCCCGGAATGCACGCCTTGAGGGTGCCGCGCACGCCGCCCGCCAGCTCGATGAGTTCCATGAGCGGGGTGCCGAACTCGACCTCAAAGTTGCCGGGTCGGTTGACGTGGCCGCTGACGGAGAAGATCTTCGTTCCGCGCGAGTTCTTTGTACTCGCCCCGAGCGACGCCCACCATTCGGCACCACGGTCGATGATGTACGGGACGTTGCAATAGCTCTCGACGTTATGAATAAGCGTCGGCTTGTCCCAGACGCCCTTGACGACCGGGAACGGCGCGTGCGGAAACTTGAGGCGGGGCATGCCGCGCTCGCCCATGAGACTGCTCATGAGGGCGGTTTCTTCGCCGCATTCGTAGCTGCCGGCGCCGAGGTGGATGTAGAGATCGAAGTTGAAGCCTTCGATTCCCATGATGTTTTTGCCGAGGAGTCCGGCGCGGTAGGCCTCGTCGATGGCGTTGCGCAGCGATCGGGCGGCATCCACAAATTCGCCCCGGATGTAGACGTATCCGGCATCGGCCTGAACGGCGAAGGCGGCGATGGTCATGCCTTCGACCAGTTCAAACGGGCAGGTTTCGAGCAGTTGCTTATCTTTGAATGTGCCGGGTTCGCCTTCGTCGGCGTTGCAGATGAGGTAATGCTCGGTGCGCTTTTCCTTCGGCATCCCGCCCCATTTGAGGGCGGCGGGAGCACCGGCACCGCCGCGACCGCGCAGGCCGGCGGTTTTGACGCTGTCGACGATGGCGGCGCGCTCCATGGCGACGGCTTTGGTCAAGCCTTGGTAGCCGCCCTTCGCGCGGTATCCGTCGAGGGTGCGGAACTTGGGATCGTGCGTGTGCTCGAACAGGAGCTTGTATTCGGCCATGGCGTCTTCCTTATGTTACTCCGGCGGCGTCGCGTCGTCGTCGGGGTTTTCAGGAAAAAATGAAAGATGGCGCAATTGGAGGCGCCGGATGCCGGGTGGAGCGGCCAGGGTTTGGGGGACAGGGCCGAAATCGGCGAAAGGCGCAAGGTGGGCGGGATCGAACCGCTTGAGCGGGCTGCGGACGTGATCGAGGCATTCGATGAGCACGGTTCCCCCGGGGGCGAGGTGGGCGAAGACGGTCGGCAAGAAGCGGGCATCGTAGCTACGCAGCATCAGGATAAGGTCGAAAGTTTGGTCGAGTCTTAGGGCGGTGATATCGGCGAGGAACCAGTCGATGGGGGCATCGGGCGCATAGGTGGCGTGTCGGCGTTGGGCTCGGGCGATGGCCTCGGGCAGGTGGTCGACGGCGGTGACGTGGGCGCCGCGGTCGGCGAGCGTCACCGCATCGCGGCCGGATCCGCAGCCGATATCCAGCACTCGGGCGGGGAGGGTGACCTCCGGGAGGGCGGGGTTTGGCCGCCAAACGGCGTACCGGTGGCCGGGTTGGGCCGGCGGCGGTTGGGTATCGGGGTCGGCAGCGGCGGTCAGTCCCAGTTCGGTAAGGGCAGCGATGGCGAGGGATTGGAGGGGTCCGGGGGTGACGAGGATCGGGGCACCTTCCGGGGGGAGTTCGTCGCGCCGGGGTCGGAACTGGTCAATCGGGATGGCGGCGGCGGCGTACGGAGACCGGTCGGGCGCGTGCGGGTCGAGGCGGTGGGTGAAGATGAGGGGCATTCGGGATGGGGTGGCGGGTCCCTGTGAAGCTAGCAATTTTGCTAGTTTTACCCCCCCCCAACAATTCTTTGGATAGACCTTGGCAATTCACGAAATTCCCTATATGTTATTGGCATGAGGGTTGAAATCTCAGGAATTGCACTTTTCGCCGTTGCCTACGGTCTTGCTTTTGGGCTTCCGGATGACATGGCCGGACATCGGAAGTTCTTACCGTCTTGTGGACAGTGGATCCGGTCGGAGAGCGCGACGGAGTACTGTGACCGACTTGTGGCCGGACTGGACTGCGACGGAACGCAGGTCTGGAACGTGAAAAACGCGTATGTCTTCGAACGAGTGAGGACAGTTGAGATCTATCAAGGCGGGCAAACCTACATCTGCAGTAGCTGGTCAGAAGCCGGTTGCACTTGGAATGGTGGAGGCAGTTGTCCTCCTTGCAATTCAGACACGTGCAGCACGGGTTTGCTACCGCCCTAGGAGCCTACGCGGTCAAACCACCGGATGGTTCATCAGAAAAAGATATGAAGCGAGGATTTAGCCTAGTTGAGGTGCTTATCGTTGTCGCAGTCCTCATCGCAGTTTTTGCCCTTCTTTTGCCGGTATTGTCCGAGGCGAAAGACAGGGCAAAACACTCGGAGTCGATTGCTGAATTGCGTCAGCTTGCAGTTGCGGCAAGTATCTACGCGGATGATCGAATCGAGGTACCGCCTTCTGCCGGCGTACTGATCGATGCAGGGCTGATACCAGTTGCTGTTGCAAACAACTCTAACGATCGCTCCGCGAAGGGGATTGCAACCGAGTATCGTGAAAATCGATTTCCGGCCGCAAGCAATCGGCACCGCACGAGCTATATCTCAATTCGGGATGCGGTTGGTGAGCCGATACTGCGCCAGGTATATGAGGAGCGGATGGCCGGCGCATTCATTGACGTAACCTATACGCGTCCGATTACTCCGGGTAGCAAGCCTCTCGCGGTGGAGGGTGCTTACTACCGCGTGTTAGCGGATACAGCGGTGGTACGGCGCACGGTGCCTTGGCAACTGCTACCTGGTAAGTCAACAAAAGAGCGATTAGTACGGTCACCGTGGTTCTTTTCAGACGAGCGGAAGAATGATGAAGACTATTATTGAAAAGGTCCGCACAGGCTGTCACCCAGCGAATTTACAACTCTGGGTGATATATCCACTTGTGAATCTCTTCCTAAGCGTATTCGAAGTCGCCATCGGCAAGAGCTCTTTTCAAGCGTTAAACCCAGCAAGTCTCGCGACCGGCTTTGCGATCAATTCCATCATTTCTGCATGCGCATTCCGGTGGATTAAGGGAGTTGATTTTCGCTTCGTTCTGCTTATTGTAGTCATCTATCTTGGGATACCGTTTCTCATTAGGGCGGTGCTAAACGTAGCAGTACGGGTGCCGGTGAACTATGGAGAACTGTTTCAACAGGTACTGATGGGTTTGGTATATGGAGTGATCGGAGCTGTCATGACGCTCGTGGGCTCGCGACTGATCCAACAGTATGGCCAATCACATTCTGCTTAGAACAACTACTCTCTTGGCTCTTTACGGTATAGCGTATGCCGTCACCCCGGACTCTTGGGCAGGCACTCCAGTACCGATGATGGCTGTCGTTGGCTGCGCGAGTTATGGTACGGCCCTAATGTGGGGTCGTCTGCCCGGGCAAACACTTATTCGGAGTATGCTTGCTTCATCATTAGTCGTAATTCCAATTACAGCGATAAGTACAGCAGGCGTTGAACTACCCGATATCGCCTATATGTTCTTCATTTCGTTCATCGCGATATTTGGCGCATCGTACGTCACCGATAAAGTTGCGCCTCGCGGGGAGTATCAACCATCTGCGAAGCATCAGGACCGTAGCCAGTCGACGAATTCTGAGCTCCATCGGGAGAGGTCCGAATCGGAGACGTAACCAGCGCCGTGGCGATAGAACGGATCGTACGGCATCTGGCAGAAGGCGGCGGTACGTTCGAACGGGCGCAGGAATTCGGCGACGGAGTACTGGCGGCTGGCGCCGGGTCGGTATTCCGGTTCGCTGGCGCCGACCGTGATGGCTTGTCGCCAGCGCTTGCCGGACAGCGCGGTGCGTTCGCCGTACGCCCAGCCGTAAGTGAGGACTTCGTCGAGGTACCGCTTGAGGAGCCAGGGCGCGGAGTACCAGTGGAACGGATGGAGCAGCACGAGGTCGGTCTCGCGTTCTCGCTCGGATTGCTCGGGCGCGATGCGGATGGGGGATTCGGCGTACTCGGCGTAGAGGTCGCGTACGGCGTAACCGGCGCGTTCGGCCGCGAGGGCGAACGCGTGGTTGGCGCGCGATGCGGCGCGATTTGGATGGAAGAGTAGTACGGTAGGGCGCACGAGTTAGACGTTAAACAAGAAGTGCATTACGTCGCCTTCTTGAACGATGTACTCCTTGCCTTCGGACCTCACTAACCCTTTGGCTTTTGCCGCGTTGAGCGTGCCGCACTCGACCAGGTCTCGGTAGGCGACGGTTTCGGCGCGGATGAATCCGCGTTCAAAATCGGTATGGATGACGCCGGCGGCCTGCGGGGCGGTCATGCCTTTTCGAATTGTCCAGGCGCGGGTTTCTTTCGGGCCGGTGGTGAAGTACGTCTGCAACCCGAGGAGGTCGTAGGTGGCGCGAATGAGCGATTGGAGGCCGCCCTCTTGCACTCCGAGGGCGCTGAGGAATTCGACGCGGTCCGGTTCGCTGAGTTCGACGAGCTCGGCCTCGACCTGAGCGGAGATGACGATGACCTGCGAGCCATCGGCAGCGGCGATTTCTCGGACGCGATCGACGAACGGGTTTCCGGTGGCGAGGTGGTCCTCGCTGACATTGGCGGCGTAGATGATCGGCTTTTTGCTGAGGAGGCCGAGGCCTTTGATCGCGAGTTCTTGATCTTCGTTCAGCCGTACGCTGCGGGCGGGTTGGCCGGCATCGAGGACGGGCAGCAGGATCTCGAGCGCTTCGACCTCGTGAACGGCCTCCTTTTTGGTGCGGGCGTCCTTGCGGGCGCGCTCCAGACGGCGTTCGGCCTGGCCGTAGTCGGCGATGATGAGTTCGAGATTGATCGTTTCGATGTCGCGGGCGGGGTCGACCGAGCCTTCCACATGGATGATGTCGTCGTTTTCAAAGCATCGGACCACGTGAACGATGGCATCGACTTCGCGGATATTCGCGAGGAATTGGTTGCCGAGTCCGGCGCCTTGGCTGGCCCCTTTCACGAGTCCGGCGATGTCCACGAATTCCAGCCGGGCGGGGATGATTTGCTCGCTACCGCTGATCTTGGCGAGGGCATCGAGGCGGGGGTCGGGCACGGAGACCATGCCGACGTTTGGCTCGATGGTGCAGAAGGGGAAGTTGGCGGCCTGGGCCTGGGCGTTGGCGACAACAGCGTTAAACAGCGTGGACTTGCCGACGTTCGGCAGGCCGACATTCCCGGCGCGAAGCATTGGGCGGAGTGTACCGGTCGGGGCGGGCCGGGGCTCGGGCGGCGGATTCGGGTTGCTTTCGCGGGATCTGCGTGCGATCGGTAACGGGGAGGCGTCGCGGGTGATGGCCAACACCATCTCAAAAAGAGATGCACTTAACGTGGATTTAACATCCGTACGAAACAATGCAGAGGATGAGGTTTGGGGGCGGTCCCGCATTCGGCAATTCGGCACGAGTGCACCCGTCCATCGTGTGAAACATGAAGCGCGCCTTTACGCTGGTGGAAGTTCTCGTGGTGATCGCGATCATCGTGGTGATCGCGGGAATCACCTTTACGGTTTCGGCGCGGGCGCGGTTCGCGGCGAAGGAGAGTGAGTGCATGTCGAACTTGCGGCAGATCGGCACGGGGATCCACCTCTATGCGGGGGACCACGACGATAGCATGCCGGCTACTCCGACGCAGACCACGATGCGGCAGATCGAAGGGAGCTCTCGCATGGTGACCGTCGAAGGCGATCCGAAGCGGTGGCGCGACTCGCTCTTGCGCTACGTCGGCAGCGAGCAGGTCTTTTACTGCCCGTTGGACGGGTTCGCGAACAAGGCGGAAGCGTATCATTCCGATTCGGGCGTGCGAACCAATGAGTTCACGAGCTACCAGACGATCGAACTCTTCGGTTGGCGGGTGCAGGAGAACGGCACCTTGACGGCGCGCATGTCGGAGATCAAGCCGGACGTCGTCTACTTAAGCGATAGCGTTCGTCGGCGCTTAGGCGGGTCCGGTTATCCGTACGAGACATCACACGGAGACCGCATCTCCGAGTGGTACCCCGATGGTCACGTGAAGGCCATTCCGCTGAACGAGTAGGAAGCATTCGAGCCGCCCGCGCGCCCGAGTGAGCGTACGGGCGGTCTTTTTTGTTGCCGACTCGACTTTGTATTTGGGGATCGGCTACCCGGAGCTGGCGAGTTTGAAACAGACGGCGTCGCCGAACTCGGACGTGCTGACCAGGCGGCACCCGTTCTCGAAGACGTCGGCGGTGCGGAGGCCGGCTTCCAGCGCGTGTTCGACGGCGGCCTCGATTCGGACGGCGGTTTCGTCGTCGTCGAAGCTGTAGCGGAGCATGAGGGCGGCGGAGAGGATGGCGGCGATGGGGTTGGCGCGGCCTTGGCCGGCGATATCGGGCGCGCTACCGTGCACGGGTTCGTAGAGTCCGAAGACGCGGCCGGCGGGGGTGGGGTCGCTGAGCGACGCGCTGGGGAGGAGCCCGAGCGAGCCGGTGATCATGCTGGCCTCATCCGACAGGATGTCGCCGAACATGTTTTCGGTGAGGATGACATCGAACTGGCTGGGTTCGCGCACGAGCTGCATGGCGGCGTTATCCACCAGCATGTGCGTTACCTTGACATCGGGGTTAGCCTGGGCGATTTCGGTGACGGTTTCGCGCCAGAGGCGGCTGGTCTCCAACACGTTTGCCTTATCCACGTGGACGATTTCTCGGCGGCGTTGGCGGGCGATGGCGAAGGCGCGCTCGGTGATGCGTACGATCTCGTGCCGGTGGTAGATGGCGGTATCGACGGCGGTATGGCCGTTGTTCCGGCGTTCGCGCGGTTGGGCAAAGTAGATGCCGCCGGTAAGTTCTCTCACGACGACGAGGTCGATGATTCCGCGGCCATTTTTGAGCGGGCTCGCATTGAGGAGCGGGCGCATGGCCTTGGCGGGGCGCACGTTTGCGTAGAGGTTCAGCTCGCTGCGGAGGGGGAGGAGGGCGCCGACTTCTGGCCGGAGTTCGGGCGGCTGGATGTTGTCGTACTTGGGTCCGCCGACGGC
>JANRKI010000040.1:0-3070 GCA_033763535.1 Fimbriimonadaceae bacterium
CGGATTGGCGGCCTCGGCCTCCGCATAAAACGCATCGAGCTGCGACGCGGAGAACACGATCTCCATGGCCCGACCGCCGAGCACAAAGCTGGGCCGGACCAGGACCGGGTACCCGACCTCCGCCGCCACCGCGTGGGCTTCCGCGAGGCTGTTGACGGCTCGGCCGCGGGGCCGCGGAATATCCAGCGATTCGAGCAAGGCTTCGAACTGCGCCCGGTCTTCGGCCATCGCGATGGCTTGCGGTGAGGTTCCGAGCACGGGCACCCCGTGTTCGGCCAGCCCTTCGGCCAGGTTGATGGCGGTTTGTCCGCCGAACTGGCACACCACGCCGATGGGGTGCTCGTGTTGGATGATGTCGAGCACATCCGGCAGGGTGACGGGCTCGAAGTAGAGGGCGTCGCCGGTGTCGTAGTCGGTGCTGACCGTCTCCGGGTTGTTGTTCATGATGATGGCCCGGTAGCCCATCCGCCGGAGCGACCACACGCAGTGGACGCACGAGTAATCGAACTCAATCCCTTGCCCAATGCGGATCGGTCCGGAGCCCAGGACGAGTACGGTCTCTGCCATCAAAAGATCAGGTTACCTGCCGCCGTTCCGGGACGCGTTCGGGGAGGGTTGGCGGGCGGGTGGCCGATTCATTCCCCCCGATGCGCTGTCGGGGAATGCGCTTGCCGATCGGGTGAGTAACGGCGTTACCGACCCTCTCCTGCTCACCGGCCAACTCTTTTCCGGGATGGCGAAGGGCGCCATGTCGGACATGGCGTTCGGGCTATTCGCGAACGAGCCGATGCTCCGCCCCCGCACGCAGTTGGAGGCGGCCGCGATGCCGATCGGGGCAACGCTTGGCTCCGTTTCCGGCGGGTCCGGAGGTGGCAGGCCACGGGGTTTAGCCAAAGGCAGCCGGACCATACGACGCAACGTGTCGCGTTCAGTCCCGGAGCCGCGAATCGGAGGCGTAAGGCGCAGAAGCAAAACACGTCAGACTAATGGATATCCGTCCGAAGACGGGTACGAGATGGTGATGCGCGCTATGTCCCAAGCCGAACTGGACGCCACAATTAAATCAGGATTGATTAGAGGTGGTCGTGAGGGTCTTCATTACGTGAGCCCCGCGATCACGCGCCGCTCGGCAATTGCAGCACGTGATCGCTTGGCACTCCCAGTATCGCCCGAGGTCCTGGTAACGTTTCGGGTGCGTGCGGGAGTTTTCGGACCAACCTCAACTGTGGCGCCCGCGTTTGGGATGCGTGGTGGTGGCTTGGAGCGTACGGCAAGCGGGACGATCCCGGTACAAATTGAGCGGGTATGGCGATACTAACTCGCGTATATCCGGGTCAGTTTGCCTTTACAGTCAGTGACTCATGGAACTTTGTGACGATCAACGGTTCAGGCCCATTTCAGATTTCTGGTGGTTGGATGAGTGCCAGTGGATGTCTTGCGCTTTTTGACCAGTACTTTCAGTTTGACTCTGGCCTGTGCGTGAACAAGATTTTGCTTGTGCCGCGCTATGTAGACGCTTCTTTCGATCCACTCTGCGCGTCTGAAGTGGTGAACGGTGTGCCAATTGTTTTGCGAGATGAGCTGGTTGAGCAAGAAGCAGCACAAGCCTTTTCTGATGCATCAATCCAGTATCAACACAATTGGACCGGCGGTGTTATTGGTGTACTGGTCCGCACGAAAGTGTAATCGTACTATAGCTTTAATGTCATTCGTTTAGGTGAGCGTGATGGAATTTGGCTGGGATACGCGCCAAAACCGTACCGCTCACTAGGGACTAGATGAATTTCCCGAAGGCATGAAAAATCCGCAGGCGCATCATGAGCTACCATTTACGTTCAGAGCGAAGTTCCGTGCTCAAGGACTTGAACCGAATAATCCGGCTTACGGCATTTGGGTGCCGCGGGTCAATCACCGAGCGTGGACACACGAGTACCAAAAGGCGTGGCAGGAGTTCTTCGATGAAGGTCCGAAAATGACAGACGAGATTCTCAACCACCTTGAGTACCTGCGCGGCACCGGAAAGTTTCGGTAATTTCTATGACGAGATTTTTCAAGTTGAGCACAGAGGGCAGTCCGAAGTACGCATACGTGCACAACGAGTACTTGTTGCCAACGATGCTGGCCAGGTCGGCGGTTCCTCCTTGGCCGCCGTTAAGCTATCCTAACCAGGAGCTTTACGCTCTGCTGGAGGGTGGGTCCAAGTTTCCGGACTTTCTTTCAAGCGTGAACTTCTACCTGATCGTTGCACCTGAAGTAGTGAGCGTACTGCGCGAAAACCAAATTGGGAACTTTGCCGACTTCTCGCTCGATATTCGTAAAAGCACGAATCGTTTGTTGCGCAACTCTGAATTTCCGCCGTACCGGCACCTGCGCGTAGACGGACGGGTGAAGCTCGACCTTGACGCGATGCATGTGCGGCTGGAGCAGGATTCAAGCGGCCAGTTCGTCCCGAGGAGAGCTCCTGGAGAAAAGAAGCGCTACTTGTTTCAACCTAATACGTGGGACGGTTCAGATATTTTTCGCGATCCCATTTTTGGTGCGGTTGTCTTTTGTACCGAGCGAGTCTGGGAACTCGCGGTCGAGCATCAGTGGACTAATCTACAGTTTACTGTTCCGGAGGATCCTTTCCCGGGAGACGGTATGCCCAGGCGTGTTGAATACCGTCTGAACAAAGGAAAGCGACCACCGACACCAAACGAACAAGCACCACTTAATGATTTCGCGCTGAGGTACTACGCAGAGCACGGCGAATTGTGAATTCTGAGAATGAACGCATAGTGCCCTCTCGCGCAGATAGCAATTCGCACTAACCGATCCCGTCGCTTCGTTTGCCCAATTTGGCGGGCGGATGGAAGAGGAGGTTCGCGCGGACCTCACGGGTCGATACGTGATCGCTTCGGGCGGGGATGTTTACGATCCGGCGACTGGACGACCGATTCATTCCCCCCGTGCGCTGTCGGGGAATGCGCTTGCCGATCGGGTGAGTAACGGCGTTACCGACCCCCTTCTTCTGACCGGTCAACTCTTTTCCGGGATGGCGAAGGGTGCCATGTCGGACATGGCGTTCGGG
>JANRKI010000041.1:0-3041 GCA_033763535.1 Fimbriimonadaceae bacterium
CCCAGCACCGTGCCGCGCATATCAAACTCGCCCGGTGCCAGCCGCTCGATCATCCGCATGATCTCCGTGCTTACGCCGCCCAGCAGCACTTCCGAGGTATTCGCGTTCCCCTGCGTCACCAGCCGATCGTCCACCTTCGCGCCCTCGGCCACCACCACAATGCTGCTGCCAAACTCGCGGTGCCGCCACAGCAAAAATTCGGTCAGGTCTTGCACCCGGAACGGAAACTCCGGCACCAAGATCGCGTCCGCGCCGCCCGCAATCCCCGCCCGGAGCGCGATCCAGCCCGCGTGTCGCCCCATCGTCTCCACAAAGAAGATGCGGTCATGGCTGCTCGCCGTGGTATGAATCCGGTCCAGCGCCGCCATCACCACCTGCACCGCCGTCGCAAACCCAAACGTGCGGTCGGTCGAATTCAGGTCGTTGTCAATCGTTTTCGGTACGCCGATGATCCGCACGCCCGCGTCAGCGAGTTGCAACGCCGCGCTCAGCGATCCGTCGCCGCCGATCACAATCAGCGATTCCACGCCCAGCGAATCCAGATTCCGCTTCGCCATCGCGATGATCTCCGGCGGAATCATGCGCACGCCGCCCGCCCCCACCTTGCCGCCAAACCGTCCTCGATTCGTCGTCTTCAGGATGGTGCCGCCGATAAAACTGATGCCCCGCACCGAATCCAGCGTGAGCGGAACGTAGTCCAGCGGGTCCAACACGCCCTCCCACCCGCGGATAAAGCCGATGAATTCGTATCCTCGCGCGACGCCGACCTTCACTGCCGATGCAATCACCGCGTTGAGGCCGCTGCAGTCGCCCCCACTGGTGAGAATTCCGATCCGACCCTTACCCATGCGCGCATGAGGTTACCGGTAAATCACTTCCTGAATTCAACCGTTCTTCCGGACGACCCCAACCTCCGCCGCTGCGACCGGTGGGCCCGAATTCGCCCCAACCCCATCCGGTCAAAACTTGTTCAGATAGGCTCCTTGTCATGCGCCGCGTCACCGCCCCTCACCCCATCGGAGCGATCCCTTCCGCCGTCTTCGAAGTCTGGATCAACGGCCATCCCGCGCCCTGCCTTCCCGCCCCCGTCTGCGCCGGCCGAGGCACCGCCAGCTTCGTCACCTTCGACGCGTCAGAACCCGTCCTCGTCCGCGTCCGCCGTCGGGATGGCGCCCCCTGGGGAACCCCCAGCGTCCACCCGAAGCGGCTCGCCATCACGCCCGAAACCGATGGCGACGTGCTCGAATTCGAACTGCCCGCGGGTGCAAACGCCGAGCTCCGCAGCGGGGAAGACAGCGTCTACGCGTTCGGCCATCTGCCCGCCGCGCCGCCCACCGCCGATATCCTGCGTTACGCCGCGGGCGAAGTGCACGAAGTCGGCGAGATCACCCTGCGCAGCGGGCAAACCCTCTGGATCGAGCCCGGTGCCGTCGTCCGTGGCGTCGTGCGCGCGCACCCGGCCGAAAACGTCCATATCGGTGGCGGCGGCGTGCTGCAAGGCGTGCGGGGTGCCGATTGGCGGCGATTCGTCGTGTTCGATGGTGTTCAGAACGCCACCATCTCCGACATCACCATGACGCACACCCCGGGCTGGATGCTTGTCTTGGGCGGATGCGACCAGGTTCGCGTCCAAAACCTACACGAAATCGGTGACGTCATCGGGTCCGATGGCATCGATATCGTCGGCTCGCGCGACGTCCACATCACCGGCGGCCTCCTCCGCAACAATGACGACTGCGTCGTGGTGAAGGCGTTCGATCACCCAGAATCTGCCCACCGCGGCTCGACCACGTGGGCGCGCGACGTCCAAAACGTCCTCGTCGAAGGCATCACCCTTGCCAATGACCGCGCCGGAAACGCCCTCGAAATCGGCCACGAACTTACGGTCGATCGTGTCAGCGAGCTCACCTTCCGCGACATCGATATCTTGCATTGCCACGGTAGCGGCGCGCCGATCTCGATCAATTGCGGAGACCGCGCCACCGTCGAAAACGTGACGTTCGAGGACATTCGAATCGAGCACCACTACGACAAGTGGGTCAGCCTGCGCGTCATGAAATCACGCTTCAATCGCGATGACGCGCGTGGCCACATCCGCAATATCCGATTCCGAAGAATCGATACCGAGGAATCCATTTACAACGCCGGATACACCGTCTCGGTCATCGGCGGCTGGGACGAACACCACCGGGTATCCGGAGTGCATTTCGAACAATGTACCTACGGAAACCAACCCCTGTCTTCCGCCGACGACATCGAACTGTTTACGCGTTACGCCGATGACCTCACGTTTACGCCCTAAACGTGAGCGGCGACAGTTACGCCGTACTCCCGGTACGAATCGCGCGAGAATTGCGAGCGCAGACCGTTGCCGCTTTGCGTCGGGTCGCCACCATGTGTCCGGCCTGAATCGCCGCCAGGCTGGCCACCAAAACCGGTGCGAATCCCCCGCCGAAGTACAGCAGGGTCGCGCTGAGGGCCAGATACATCAGCCCGGTCCGCGCCGAGCTTGCCGGGCAAAGGTCGGCCCACGGACCCACCGTCGCGGCAACCGCCACCAGCACCGCTGCCCCCCATGCCACGCCGAACCCGACCGCCCAGCCCGATTCCGGCACGATCCCCAGCACCAGGGCGGTGCGGGCGACTCCGCCCAGAAGCAAAAACGTGAGGAAGTGCGTCATCCGCTCTGCTTGCATGCGTACCGAAATTCGCTTCTGCCGCCGAAGTTCCCGCCCGCCATCGCATTCCCGCACGTAACCGCACGTGGGGGCAGGCGTCCCGCCTGCGAAGGGAACCCGATGTGGGGCAGGCGTCCCGCCTGCCAGGGGAACCTGATGTGGGGCAGGCGTCCCGCCTGCCAGGGGAACCTGATGTGGGGCAGGCGTCCCGCCTGCCGAGTGAACCGCACGAGTGAGGCAGGCGTCCCGCCTGCCAAACCCAAACCCCTCAGCCAAAACCCGGCCAAGCCCTAACCTACCGCCGTCACCGGCTCCCGAATCGCCTTCAGCTGCTTCAACGCTTCGCTGAGGTCGATTCGGGCA
>JANRKI010000042.1:0-3345 GCA_033763535.1 Fimbriimonadaceae bacterium
GTAACGGAACCGCCCGTGTAACGGAACCCGGTCCGGACGGTGGCGACCCCGCGCCAACCTCCCCGTGTGAACCGAAACATCGCCCTCCTCATCGTCGCGGCGGCCGGAATCGCGGCGGTCGTCGGTGCCCAGGCCGCCCGAATCCTCGTCATCAACGGTCGCGTCGCCAGCACCGATGTCCGCATGATCAACGGCCGCGCCTACGCCCCGATCGCCGATATCGCGAAGGCGCTCGACCTCACCGTGGTCCCGCGGGGCAACGGGTACGAGCTCACGCGAGCCGGAGGATCCAACGGCGTCTCCGCTCGGCTGACCGGCCGCACCGGCGACTGGCTGTTCGATGGCGGCTGGCGATTCCAAGTCACCGGGGTCCGTCGGGTCGATCGGCACGAACGCAAGTACCCGTACTACAGCGAGACCGAGATTTCGGCCGAGGAAGGGAAGACGCTCGTCATCGTCGAGTTCGCCGCCCGAAACGGCAACCGCACCAGTGGCAGCCTCGAACTCGGGGATTCTCAGCTCACACTGAGCGGCGTGTCCGAGGTCGCCCGCGATTTCGACCTGAACTTCGACGGCACCCGCAACATCACGAAGGCCATCTTGCCCGGGGCCGAGACATGCGGCGCGATCATTTGGCAGGTCGACGCCGGGTCCGTTCCGCAAGACTTCGTTCTCACCTTCGGTCAGTTCACGCATTACGACGACGCGGTCCGGCCGAAACAAGCGACCGTGCTTCGCGTGAATCTTCGCTGAACGAGCCCGAATCGTCGAGATTCCCCCGTAAAATAACGGGGGATGGTCGAGGTTTGGCTGGGCACCGGCGTTCGCGTCGCGGTAAACGGCGAACTCGTGACCCTCGCCACGCGTCACGAGCGCGCCATCGTCGCGCGGTTGGCGTTGTCGGCGGGCCAATCGGTTGCGCGAGACACCCTCGCCCGCGAGTTGTGGCCCGCATCGTCGCTCGCGTCAGCCCGACTCAGCCTTCGGCAGCGGTTGCACGCGTTGCGAACGCAGCTCGGCTCCCACATTGCCGCCGACCGTCAGGCAGTCGCGCTCGTGGCGTCGCGCGTGATCCTCGAGCCCGTCCCCTCGCCGAAAATTTTCCTCGACGAACTGGGCCTACCCGGATTGCCGTGGGGGCAGATGCCCGATCACGCTTCCCACCACGCCGCCCCCGAACCGGTCCGCCCCGACGCCGTGGTGGAATGGCTCGATGCGATGATCGAAGCCGGGGACGCGCCGACATTCCCGTACTTGGGACGTCCCCAAGATCTCACCCGTCACCTGGCCCGCACCGATCCCGAGTTGTGGCGCGCTACCGCCATGTTCGCCGCGGTGATGGAGCACCGGTTCGAGGCCGCGTTGCAACTCTGGGATGACGCGCCGGAACCTTGGTGCACGCCCGCGTACGGAGCCTTCGCGCTGGAATGGAGCGGAAACGCCGCCCACGGTCTGGGCGATTACCACTTGACCATCGCCACATTTCTGGAGGCCGGTCGCCGGTACCAGTCGCTCGGGGCGGTGCAGAGCGGTTGGCGAATGCGCTTCAAGGTCCACCGAGTGATGGTGGATATGGGCGCGGTCACGGCGGGCGAACGCGGGCTGAACGCGCTGTCTGCCCGTTACGGTCGCGACCTCACCCCGGGCCTCCGGCGAATGCTGGATTTCAATCTGGTGTTTGCCCACGCCTGCGCGGGTCACGCCGCGTGCGCCCGCGAAGCAGAATTTCGGGCCCGGCGAGCGGTACCCGAACTCGATCCGAGTTCCGCGTTTTTGGAAGCGAACGTCAGCACCGCGGCCCTCGAACGGGCTGACCTGCCCGCCGCCCGAGCCGCCCTGGCGCGCTACGCGGAGCAGGTCGCCGCCGACCCGGCGCCGTCCGCGTCCGATCTCCTGTGGGTGAGGGCGGCGGACCTCTTCGGCCGGGCCGGCGATTTCGAATTGGCCGCGGTGGCCCATCGCCTGCTCACGTACGAGGTCGAGGCCTCCGGACGCCGCATTTCTGCAATCAATCGGCAACGATTCACCCACGAGATCAACGGGTTGTTGGCCCGTGGCGAAGGGTCGCACTGGCTCCGCGCGGCCACCCACGCGCGTCGGCTCAGTCCTGCGGAAGCGGCGGCCCGCATTCGTGACGCCCTCGCTCGGTAGCCCGGCGACGCTTGAATCCTCGGCTGACCGGCGCGAGCGTTCCGGCGAGCGTTGCCCGCTCGCATCGAGTGGCGCGCCTCGATGCCGTGCGGATGCGCGCTCCACAAAACCGACCCTCGGCAACGGCGCCAAAGCGATGAATCCACACCCGCCGATGCCCTACAATAGAAGCGGGTCGCCATGGGATCGCGTTACACCGTCGAAGAAGCCAGTAAGATCATCCAGCGTGCCAGCGCGATCGGTGATTCGGAAACGTTGACCCGCGACGACCTATTGCGCGTCGCGTCCGAACTCGGCATTAGCCAGTCCGCGCTCGCCGAGGCGATGGCCGAGGCCGACTCCGAGGCGAACCTCGCGGAGGAAGTTGAAATCGCGGTCGCGCGTCGACTCCGACCGAGGCCGGCCTTCGTGGTGCTCTGGTCCATGGTAATTACCGCCTACTGGATGGCGCACTACGGCGTAAACCCGGCCGAAACGCAAAACTTCGCGCATGCGCTCATGGTCCTCGCGGTGCCGTTTGGCATCGGCATTACCAATGGTCGCCACTACGGTACGTACTTGTTGGCCGCCCTCGCCGCGCTTTCCCCGATCCTGTCGTTGAGCGGGCATACGTCGATGTCAGCGGCAAGCATTTTCGCGTCGGCCCTCGGCTTTGGGGCACTGGCGTTGGTCCAATGCTACGCCGGTCAGGTCTGCGCGGAAACCTGGCTCCGCGCCACCCTGCGCCGAGAGAAATCCGATGATCGCCCCGTCGCCATCACCACCCCACGCGGGTGACCGCCGCGAAAACCAGTCCCGCCCCCCGTTGACACTCGCGGCCCGAGAGTGCCAAACTTTAGCAGTCAACCGCTCGGACTGCTAAACCCGGCCCGGCGGACCATGGAGGATATTCATGTCGAACCTGAAACCACTCGGCGATAAAGTCGTCGTTAAGCTCGTCGAGGCCGAAGAAAAAACGGCCAGCGGCATCATTCTGCCCGACAGCGCCAAAAAGAAGCCGCAAGAGGGCACCGTCATCGCCACCGGCCACGGCCGCGTGCTGGACAACGGCGAACGAAACCCGCTCACCGTCAAGGTCGGCGACCGCGTGCTGTTCAGCAAGTACGGCGGAAACGAAGTCACGGTCGAAGGCGAGGACTACACGATCCTCGACGAAGACCAAATCTACGCGGTGTTGAACTAACGCCGAGTTCG
>JANRKI010000043.1:0-49715 GCA_033763535.1 Fimbriimonadaceae bacterium
TGCGGGGCGGGACAATCTGGCGCGGATGGCGTTTTCGTTCCTGGGCGGGTTTGTGGTGATGCTGAGCGGCGTGTGTCTTCCCGTGGTGGGTCCGTTGTTGCTCGGCGGACATTTGGCGTGGGTGGACCTGACGGGACCGGCACTCACGCGGCGCGGCGAGTCGCTCGGGACGAGTCTTCGGCGGTGCGGAACCTTGCCGGGGCGGTGGCCGTGGAAGCTGCTGTACGGCTGGGCGGGTATCGTCGCCGGGCTCAATGCGATCTTGCTGCCGATCTGGGTGGCGGCGGCAACGGCTCTCGTCGTCGAGTCGGATAAACGAGCCGATTTTCTCGGTAAGGATGATTGCATTCGGTAAAGACGTGTCGTAACATAAGGGAGTGAGTACGGTCATCAGTGATGCGATTTTCACGACGGCGGTTCAGGCCGGCGCGAGCTACGTTGAGCCGGAATCGTTGCTGGTCCCGAACTCAACGACAGATGCAGCACGATGGGTACCCATGTTGTCGGGGGGGGGGCAATACGGATTTCCGGTCCGCTATCATTGGTACGGATTCGTGCCCACTTCGCGCGTTGGGTCCTCGCCGAAGGGATTGCACCCATCCTTGGTCCGATCGTTCTTGAACCGGCAAGCAGTGACGCATTACGCATCCTCCCTTTTCCTGGGCTGATCGGCGTTGACTTTTGTGTCAAGGATTACCTTGCTAGACGACAGCAAGACGACGGCCTTTCAGTACGTCAATCGTAGCGGGAGCGGAAAAACGGTACTCATTCGTGACATTGAGTTTTGGGGGGGACAAACTGTCTTCAGTTACAACGCTCAGGCGCAGAAGGATCGGCTACTGCTGTTTAGGTGTGCGTTCCGGTTTGCGGGTGGACGATATGAGATCAATAGTAGCTCGGCGGTGAGCCTTGCTCTCGGAGGCGAAGCGGTCGGTATTGAGGGTAATGCTCGTTGTATCATGACGCAATGCGAGATCAGTGACACCGTTTCTGATGGTCTCGACACCCGCGGCGCGAACGGGATTCATCCGCACATACTGGAGGATCGTTGTCGTTTTGTCCACGCCGGATGCGCATCGCAAGAGTTCGCGAATTCCCAGCAGCTCAGCACCCACCACTACAGTTCAAGATCCATCCGGATTGGCAGCAGTTACACTCTCGCTGGGGGACCCTGTATCCAAGACGTTGCACTTGTAACTACGGCGACGTGGGATAGCACCACTTACTCAGTACTACTCGGCAACTTTACGTGGTGGCGCGTTCGCACCGCCGGTGGTAACGCCCGGCACCAGATCACTTTGGGCGTGCAACAAGAGAATGCCGTGCGTCCTGATACTTCCGTCATGTGGGTAGTGGATCACTCGTTCAAGAGTCCGTACGGCGAAGGTGAAGCACCACTCCGTCGCCGGATTCGGACCGAGCAGCGAACAAAACTCATCACCAGTGGCCTTGAGACCGTGAGCAATAGTAGCTCGGCCCTTGTCGACGTCTACCGCAGTTTCAGCATTCCTGATACCGCCCCGGTATCGCAAATTCTTGTTTGGCAACTTGGACCGGAGAAAACCTATGCGTAATCCCACTCATCTCGTTTCGTGCATTACGATCTTGTGTCTTGCTGCGTGCGGCGGAACCGGAGAACGGTCGGAAGAATCTTTACCGCCCCTTTCGGTAGATGACATTGAAGTCCCGACCTCAACCCCTCTCGCCACCGTTCCCGAAATCTTCGCCGTCGCAACGGCCCACGGGACGAATTTCGAAGTTGGACCATTAAATGCCGATGGGCTTGATCGTTCATTTCCACGATTTTTGGAGCAGTTACCCTTTGACAAAAGGGAGGGGATTAACGCCGACCTAGTAGGACGAGAGTATGTACTCGGGTGGATATTCAAGTCCAATACCCCCGGATTCTCGCGTCATTTCTACCTGACGTTTCGGCGTCCGGTCGGCCAGTTAGGCCAGACTGGGATCATCCCGAACTCCGACATTATGGCCGGCTTCTACCTTTACCCCGGAGAGCAACGGCGTTCGGATATCCCGCCCCAAGGCTTTGGTCACCGCGTATTCCCAACCCTCGGTAGCCAACGGTACGGGAAGGATGAAGTGCTTCTGGAAATCACGCGTGCCGAAAATCAGGGCGAAGTTACTCGTTATTCAATTCGGTTTGATATGCGGATACGGTCCACCTACGCCCAAACCGGCTACGTCCGTATACGGGGGTCAATGCGGCTCGACACGTTCACGACCCCAAGGTTGGACTAAACCGTCATTCTCGCCGGCACGCCCGGTAATGTTCTTCCGACGGGCCACGCGCATGGGAACTTTGAGCCTTTCCGATAGACTCGCCTCGGTTCGCCGGTAGCTCATTGCTCTGGCCCGCCGAAACCGAGTCGAGTCGCCTTTTGCAAAGGCTTTGTTTGAACACCATGATCATGATCGTTCCTGATTTCAAAAGGCAAGAGCACCGGCTACCGGACGTACACCCAGACCCGGCTCCCATCGGTCAGGGTCGCCGAGACGCGGCGATACTCCGACCCTTCGTAGTGGTCGGTAATGCCCAGTTCTCGGTCATCCAGTTCGATGACGTAACCGGATACCGGAGTCTTCGCGTCAGGGTCGGCTACCAGGATCCGGTGCGTGGAGATACCGCTGAGGCGCACGACAATATCGTTTTGAATCCGGAGCGAATCGACCCGGTAGCCGGGAAGTTCCGCCGGTACCAGCGGAGCTTCCCGAGCCCAGAGCGCGCGTTGCACATCGGCATCGCGCAGGGTGCCGTAAACGAAGAGTCGGTGCACTAGCCTAGGGTTGCGGCCAATCGCCCAAACGCCGACTTGCCCGCGTACACGGCGGTCTCGCCCAGTTGCGCTTCGATCCGGAGCAGTTGGTTGTACTTGGCGACCCGATCGGTGCGGCTGGGGGCTCCGGTCTTGATCTGGCCACAGTTCGTCGCGACGGCGAGGTCGGCGATGGTGGTGTCCTCGGTTTCTCCCGATCGGTGGCTCATGACGGCGGTGAAACCGGCGCGCTTCGCCATATCCACGGCGGCGAGGGTTTCGCTGAGGGTGCCGATCTGGTTGACCTTCACCAGGATCGAGTTCGCGGTTTGCGTTTCGATCCCGCGCGACAGTCGCTCGACATTGGTGACGAAGAGGTCGTCGCCGACGAGTTGGCATCGGTGCCCGATTGCGTCGGTGAGCCCCTTCCAGGTCGCCCAATCGTCTTCGCTGCAGCCGTCTTCGATGCTCAGAATCGGATACTTCTCGGTCAGACCGACGAGATACTCGACCTGGGCGGCGCTGTCCCGCTTCACTCCGCCCTTGTACACGTACACGCCGTCTTCAAAGAACTCGGTGGCGGCGGCGTCGATGCCGAGGTAGATGTCCTTGCCCGGGGTGTATCCCGCGGCCTGGATCGCCTCGATAATGTAGTCAAATGCGAGTTCTTGCGACTCGAGGTTGGGGGCAAATCCGCCCTCGTCGCCGACGGCAGTGTTGAGCCCGCGGCCGGCGAGCACTTTCTTGAGGCCGTGGAACACTTCGGCTCCCCAGCGCAGGGCTTCGGCAAAGCTGGTCGCGCCGACGGGCAGGATCATAAACTCCTGAAAATCGACGTCGGAATCGGCGTGCTTGCCGCCGTTCAGAATGTTGAGCATCGGCACGGGCAACACGCGGGCGGTGACGCCGCCGACGTATCGGTACAGCGTTGTCTTTTGGTAGGCCGCGGCCGCCTTGGCCACGGCCAGCGACACGCCGAGGATGGCGTTGGCGCCGAGTCGCGACTTGTTCGGGGTGCCGTCGAGCTTCAGCATCAGCGCATCGATGCCCTCTTGGTCGGTGGCGTCGGTGTCGATCAGCTCCGGCCGGATGATGTCATTGACGTTTGCGACGGCGGTGAGGGTGCCCTTGCCGAGGTACCGGCCCTTGTCGCCATCGCGCAGTTCCACCGCTTCGAAGGCACCGGTGCTGGCGCCGCTGGGCACGGCCGCGCGTCCGGTGGCCCCGCTTTCGAGCGTCACATCAACTTCAACGGTCGGGTTCCCGCGCGAGTCGAGGACTTCGCGCGCGTGCAGATCGAGGATGTACGGCATATCACGCGAAGGGTACCGGAACGCCTGGGGCCGGGCATCGTAGAAACCATCGGTACACTCTGAGCAAGGCACATGGCACTCGCACTGAACCGAGAGAACTACTTTCTGCACCGCGTCCATTCGCTGACGGGCATCGTGCCGGTGGGCTATTACATGGTTCAGCACTTGACGCTGAACACATTTTCCGTCGCCGGACCCAAGGCGTTCGATGATCTCATCGGCTTCTTCGAGGCGATGCCGAAGCATCTTTTGCTCGGGCTCGAGGTCTTCGCGATATGGCTTCCGCTGCTGTTTCACAGCATCTACGGGCTGTTCATTAGCGCCCGGGCCAAGCAAAACTTCATCGGCACGAAGTACGGCTGGAACGAGAACCGGATGTTCTTCTTGCAACGCTGGACGGGCATTTACCTGTTCTTCGCGCTGATCATCCACGTCTCGATGACGACGATTCGCAAGTATGTGACCGGCGATGCCGAGGTGATCAAGTACGCGGCATGGCAAGAGAAGCTGTCCTCGGCCTACGGATTGTGGATGGTGTTCTACGTGCTGCTCGTGCTGACCGCGAGCTACCACTTGGCGTATGGCATTTGGAACTTCTGCATTCGGTGGGGCATCACGGTGAGCGACCGCGCGCAAGTGCGCATCCAGAAGTTTTCGCTCGGCGCCTTCGTCCTGCTGACGCTGCTCGGCTGGGGCGCGCTCGCCGGCTTCTTTCTGCACAAGCCGGAAGCGGGCAAGAACACCGAGGCGGTTCAAGCCTCGATCCTGCGCTAGTCGGCGTCGAGCCAAAAGCGGAAGGTCGCGCCGACGTTTGGCCGACCCTCCGCCTCAATGCGTCCACCGTGCCGGGTGATGATTCGCGCCACGGTGGCGAGGCCGATCCCCGTGCCGGGGAACTCGCGCTCCGGGTGCAGTCGCTCGAACGGTTGGAACAACTTGGCGGCGTATTCCGGCTCGAACCCGATACCGTTGTCTCGGACTTCGATCCCCCCGTCGTCCCGTCGAAGGAGTTCAATCTCCGGCACGTTTCCGGCCCGCTGAAACTTGAGGGCGTTGGCGAGCAGATTGTCGAACACGATGCGCATGAGCTGCGGGTCCGCGGTGGCGGTCATCGGTCCCGCGATGCGTAACACCGGGGCCGGGGCGGTCGGATCGCGGTGCGCGGCGAGTTCGGCCATCGCTTCGCGCGCGATGGCGGCGAGGTCTACCCGTTCCGGCCGGAGCTGGGCGCGACTGATGCGGCTGAGCCCGAGCAAGGCGGAGATGAGCCCGTCCATGCGCTTGGCGGCGCGACGGATGCGAGCAATCGCGTCGTTGGCCTCCAGGTCGAGTTGAGTGCCGTAGTCCTGTTGGAGCGCGTGCCCGAAGCCGTCGATGGTCCGCAGCGGAGTCCGGAGGTCGTGGCTGACGGAGTACACGAACGCTTCGAGCTCTTGGTTCGTGCGGGCGAGTTCAGCGGTGCGCTCGCGGACCAGCGATTCGAGCTCTTCGTTGAGTTGACGGATGGCACGTTCGGCTTCATTCCGGGCCACGAGTTCGCGTTCGAGGGCGGCGGCACTGATTTCGGCCTCCTCGCGGGCCCGGCGTTGGGCGAGGGAGAGGGCGAAAAGCAGGGCGGCGATCACGAACCCGAGGAACGGCACCAGGGCCACGTAGCGGCCGCTCAGCTCGGATTCAAACTCGGGCGTGCTGCTCAGTTCGAGGGTCCACTGCCGGTTGAGCACGGCGAGCGTTTCGCGATCCCGAAACCGGGAGGGTCCGCCGTCGCCACTGGCGTAAAGCAGCGCGTCCTTTCCGCCCGCGGCATCGCGCAACTCGACCCGGAGTTGGCGGCCGAGCACGGACGACTGGATGGAGTCGAAGAAGGCGTTCGCGCGGACGGGGGTGTAGAAGAACGCACGCACCCGGGCGGGATCGGTCATCTCGTAAACGGGCGAAAAGATCAAGAATCCGGGCCGAGGGTTATCCTGATCGACGAACAACACGACCGGGGCGCTGATGGAGGAGTCGCGTTCGGCCAGGGCGCGGTCGATCGTGGCGCGCCGGGTCGGTTCGGCGTACATGTCGTACCCGATGAGGCCGCGCCGGGTGACCGATTTCGGGGCGGCGTACTTGACGCGGACGGTCCGACGCCCGTTTTCGATCGCGACTTCGCTGTAGCCCAGACCGAGGAGATCGCGGTACCCCTCGCGGGTCATCACGGAGGTCGCAATCGTGTTAATGGTGTCCTCGTCGACGCGGGGTTCACGGCTGAGGAGGGCGGCCGACACGCGGGCGAGAGTGATATGGTCACGCACGCGATTTTCGATGGCGGCGCGGGCGCGGGTGCAAAGGGCTTGGAAGCGCTCTTCGTCGCGGTTGGCGGCGGTGCGCGCGGCGTAGAGCCAGAGGCTGATCGTCATCGCCACGACCGCCAGAAACACGAGGTACGGCGCGAGGCGTTGGGCCTTGGGCTCAGATGCCCGCCACTCTCGCCATCGCGCCGCGTTCGCCATCAGTTTTCGAGCTTGATCGTCAGGATTTCGAACGGCTTGTAGTCAAACGTGACTACGCCGTCCGCGACATCGAGCTCCACCAACTCATTCTCCTCCAGATCGCACAGGGTGGCGCGTCGCACTCCAGCGGCGGGAAGCACGAGCTCGCCGCGCCCGCGGGTGTTGTGGCATTCGTAGAGCCGAACGATGCGGGCGTGGCCGTGCTCGGCCTTTTTGACCGTCTCCACCACGACGTTGCGGTGGTTGCAAGCGATGAAGTCCGGGAACTCCTCGGTCCGGTCGCCGTCGTCCTGGTCGTCGGCGAGATCGGTCGGTACAAACGCGTACCGGAGCGGTGCATTGAACGCGTACGCGTTCGCCACGACGCCGCTGCGGGCGTAATCGTCGTCGTGCGGGTAAAGGACGTACCCGAACCGGTGCCGCCCCATATCGCATTCCGGGTCCGGGGCCTTGGGCGCGCGGAGCAACGTCATCCGCACCACGTTTTGGTGGACGTCGAAGCCGTACTTGGCGTCGTTGATGAGCGCAAGGCCGAGTTCGCCTTCGCTGATATCCACCCACTTGTGAGCGCAGACCTCGAACTTCGCCATCTCCCAGGAGGTGTTGCGGTGAGTCGGACGCTCGACGTTGCCAAACTGGATTTCGAAGTGCGCCCGGGTGGCGTTGACGTTGGCGGGAAACGCAACCTTCAGCATCCGATCCTCCTCGTGCCAGTCGATTTCGGTATCGAACCGCACGCCGGGGGTGGGACCGAGCGAGATGCGCTGGCGGATGCGGCTCTGGCCAAACTTTTTCACGACCTCGACCGCGACGCGCACGGGTCCCCGTTCGACGACCTCGAACGACTCGCTCCGGATGAGGTCGACGCCGGTCTCGAGGGCAAAGGCGTCGATGTCCCAGGCGCTCCAGAAGTTCGGCCGGTCTTCGAAGAGTTGGAACACGTTGGCGAGGCGGCCCGGTTCGATGAACTCCTGCCCATCCTCCAGCCGGGTAATGCCGGTGATGTTGCCGTGATTGTCGAACCGTACCGACCACTCGTGGTTTTCGATGCGGCGGTTGAACGCCTTGAGGCGTCCGCGCGGCGGGAGCGGCCGGGTGGTGAGGTCGCCGACTACGACCGCGCCGATGGCAGATTCGGGGGTGGCAAAGATGAGTTTGCGCTCGCCGAACGCATCGACCTCCTGGACCGGAATGACGTCGGGGCCCACCACGAGGGCGTTCGGGAGCGGATCGGGCGCATCCGGCAGTTCGTGCAGTGCGATTTCGGCCTCTCCGCCCACTTTGCTGGCCCCCATGCCGAGCGCGCCGACGTTACGGAACAGCGCGACCGGTCGTTCCATCGCGGCGCGGTCGTGGAGTTTGCCGATGCTGCGGAGGCCCTGCGCGACGATGCGATTGCCGATCTCGCGCACCACCGCGTAATCGCGGTCCGAGTCTTCGTACACCTCGCGCACCGACGAGCCCGGGATGATGTCGTGGAACTGGTTGAGGAGCACGAGCTTCCAGGCGCGCTCGAGGTCGGCCTGCGGGTAGTGGTGCGGGTAGCCGGGTCGGAACGTGCTGAGCCACTCGGCATCGCGCAGCAAGAACTCGCACTTGCGGTTCTGCTTTTTGTTCTCGGCCTGGCTGGTGTAGGTGCCGCGGTGCAGTTCGAGATACAGCTCGCCCGACCACGTTTGCAGGTCTTTGCTCTTCGATTTGGCCTCCCGGAAGAAATCGAGGGCCCGCTTGCCGAAGGCGACGTCGGGGTAGTGGGGCGCGAGGCGTCCGCGGAGCAGGAATTCGATGTGGCGTTCGGTCGGGCCGCCGCCGCCGTCGCCGAAGCCGTAAACGTACAGCGATGCGTCGGACCGGGCGTGGTCTTTGTAGTTGCGCACGCTGAACACGACCTCTTTCGGTTCGGCGCTGGCGTTGTAGGTGTCGGCGGGCGGAAAGTGGGTCCAGACCCGGGTGCCGTCGATGCCTTGCCACCAGAACGTGTGGTGCGGGAACTTGTTGAACTGGTTCCAGCTGATCTTTTGGGTGAGGAAGTACTTGATGTTGAACTTCTGGAGGATTTGCGGCAGGGCGGCCGAGTACCCGAACACGTCGGGGAGCCACATGTCTTCGGTCTGGACGCCCAGCTTTTCGCGGAAGTATCGGCGTCCGTAGAGGAACTGGCGGACGAGGGATTCGGCCCCGGTGAGGTTGCAGTCGGCTTCCACCCACATGCTGCCCACGGGCTCCCACTGCCCCCGGGCGATCGCGGCCTTCACGCGGTCAAACAGGGCGGGGTACTCGGTTTCGAGCCACTCGTACTGGCTGGCCTGGCTGTGGACGAAGACGTAGTTCGGGTACCGCTCCATCAGCCCGAGTTGGGTGGCGGTGGTGTGGGCCATCTTTTGCCGGGTGATGCGGATGGGCCAAAGCCACGCGGTATCGAGGTGCGCGTGCCCCACCGGATAGATCGTGTGCTTCATCTCCCCGTTGAGGGTGCCGAGCGCCTCGGCGATGAGTTTGCGGCTGCGGGCGATCTGCTCCGGCGTGCCGGGAAGGAACGCGTTGACGACGTCGTTGAGCGCCCGGAGGAGCGTCGCGGCGGCGGGATCGTCCTTCGGCAACGTATCGAGCAGATTGAGGGCGAACTCGATGTCGTACACGAGGGCCTTGATGCCGAAGTCGATGGGGCAGATGGCGGCGCGATCGACGACCTCGGTGGTGGCACGCCGGGGGGCCTCGCGTCCGTGCACGCGGGTTTCCGAGTTTCGGGCGTAGGCTTGCACGTAGTACTCCACCGCTTCCCCGCCCTCGGCCACGGGATCATTGACCGCCATGGCGGCCCCGGTCAGCCAGCCAAAGTCGCTGTGCTCCACGTCGACGCCGCACCAGGGCGTGTTCTCCTTCCAGACGGTGCGTTCGCCGCCCAGTTCGGCGACGACCGCGAGGCGTTGGCCGGCAAAATCGGCGGGGACGGTACCGCGGAGGCGAAACCAGACGGTCCGGTAGGCGGGTCCCCACGCTTCGCCCTTGGTCACCGGGCGCCACGTGCCGGCGATGGCGGTGCGCTGGTCGGGGGCGTCGGCGTCGTGCATTTCGATCGTGAGCGGGTGCTCGGGACCGTGGATTCGGGGGCGCAACACCTGCCCGAGGAAAGTTCCGATGCGATGACGCGTAAGTTCCGGGTGTTTCTGCATGGCGACCGTGCGCGGGTGAACGGGCAAGTGTACTCATGCGTTCGGACGGGAAATAGAGTACGATCGTACGGTGGGATACGGAGGGATCGGGACGCGTCGGCGCACGTTTGGCGGGCGCGACGCGGGATCGTTTCGGACTGCGGGCCGGCACGCCGACCCCCTTCGGCGATCGGGCGCAGACGCCGTCGCTTTGGGGGCGAATGCAGAACGGGCGCGGGCCGATTGGGCCCCGGTGGCGTGGCAACGCGGGCTGCACCACTGGCACGTGGCGACCTGGCTCCCCGGGCGGGACCTGCTCGCGATGGTGTCTCGCGAAGCGGTCATCGGCCCCGGGTTGATCGGGGACGGGTTGATCGGGGACAGGTTGATCGGGGACGGGTTTGGCGGGGACAGGTTTGTCGGGGACGGGTTGTTCGGGGACGCGTCGTTCGGGGACGCGCTCGACGCGCTGCGCGCGGCCGCGATGCGCGGGCGGGGCGCGCGGCGCGCGGACGGGATCGGCCCGAGTGACGGGAACGGGCTGAGTTACGGAGGCGGGCAAAGTTTTGGGGGCGAGGCAGGCGACGGTCCGGACACCCGGCTGCCGTCGGAGGCCAACCTCCGCGCGGCCGAGGATCGGGTGCGCCGCGCCGCCGACGAACTCGAAGTGCTGGACGCGTGCGCGGCGGGCCTGGTCTGGTCCGATCCCGGCCGGGCGGAACGGTTTGCCGGCACGGCGGTCGCGGTCGTGAGCCCGTACGGGCATTCCGTGGTGGGGAGCGAAGGGCGATGCGCGGGCGGTTGCGAAGTGAGATGCGCCGACGATGGCCGACGGTTGCTGACGGTTGCTGACGATAGCGCGGGGAAAGACGCGGGCGATTGGAGGGCGAAAGGCGCGGACGATGGCCGACCATTGCGGACGATCGCTCACGGTGGCGCGGGGCAGGGCGAGGGCGGAGGCGAAGGGAGATGCGCCGACGACGGCCGACGATTGCTGACCATGGCCGACGGTGGCGCGGGGAAAGGCGAGGGCGGTTGCATGGCGAAAGACGCGGACGATGGCCGACCATTGCGGACGATCGCTCACGGTGGCGCGGGGCAGGGCGAGGGTGATGGCCCGCCATCGTCGGCAACCGTCCGCAATCGTCAGCAACCGTCAGCCACCGTCCGCCACGGTCAGCAACCGTCGGCAATCGATAGCAACGGTCCGCCATCGTTCGCCGGTTGGGCGGCGGCGTGGGCGGAGACGGGCAGCCTCCGGACGATTTGGGTGGAGGCATGCGGAGCGGCCGAGCCTTGGCCCTCCCTTGGCGACGGACTGCGCATCGCGATCGTCGGTTCCCGCGATTGGCACGGCCTGGATGCGGATGGTCCGCCATCGCCCGCTATTGTCGGCAACGGTCCGCAATTGTCGGCTATCGATAGCAACGGTCCGCAACCGTCGGCCATCGAAAGCAATCGTCCGCAACCGTCGGCAATCGTCAGCAACGGTCCGCCTTCACCGTCGGCCATCGTCCGCAACGGACCGCCTTCGCCGTCGGCCGTTTGGAGCGCGTTCGCGGCCGCGTTTCGGCAGGCGGTGGCCCGCGCCTACGGCGCCCCGGGCGGGCCGTCCGGACGAAATCTGCCGGGGCGGGACGCGTTGGGGCTGGCCGCACCGTGGATCGTGAGCGGCGGCGCGCCGGGGGTCGATACTGCCGCCGCCGCGCTCGCGGCCGCGACCACCCGCCGGCTGATCACCGTGTTGCCGGGCGGGTTGCACCGGTTCGGAACGGGTGCTGGCCCTGCCTTCGGGTCCGGGCCCAGCTTCGGGTATGGAGACGGCTTTGAGTATGGAGACGGCTTTGATTCTGGGGCCGGCGTTGAGTCTGGGACCGGCATTGTGTCCGGGACCGGCGTCGGGAACGGGGCCGGGTGGCACTACCGCGTGTCGCCGTTTCATCCCGACGCGGAGTTCTGCGCCGCTCACGCGATGGTCCGCAACGCGATGATTTACGCGCTCGCTGATGTCGTGTTCGTGTTCGGTCCTCGGCTGGGGGTCGGAGGCACGTGGCACGGCGCGGTGCAGGCGTTGCAACGTGCGCGGGCCGCCCGACGCCGCGAACATCCCGAGGCGGGCGCGGACAATCCCCTCGGGCTGAGCTTTGGACCTGGTCCGGGACCGCGATTTGACGGGGATGCCGCCCCCGATCGGTACAGGGAAACCGGTTTGGACAGGGAAACCGGTTTGGACGGGGAGCACGGTTTGGACGGGGAGCACGGTCGGGACGGGGCGGGCGGTTTGGACACGGCATTCGGTCTGGACGGGGAGCGCGGTTTGGATCGACGGTACGGCCGCGTCGCCGGGCGGCACCCGGCGGGGCGGCACCCGGCGGTCTGGGTGTATGACGACGGGTCCGATGCGGTGCGAGCGTTGGTGCGCCTCGGCGCGCGCCCGTTCGGCGTGCCGATCGGCGCCGTTGACCCGGGCCCAATCCCAGATCCGATCTCAAGTCCGATCTCAAGTCCGATCTCGGGCGCGGCGCGGGATGCGGTCCCGATCGACGTGATCCTCGCGGCCCTGTTGCCGCCCGCGCCCGTAAGCGCACCGGTGGACGGTCCGGCCGCTCCGGTACCCTCCGGAGCGTGAAGGCGATCGTCAAGGCGCGACCGGAATTCGGCGTCGAACTCCGCGAGGTCGCGGAACCGGTCCTCGGCCCCCGGGACGTGCTCATCGCGGTCGAGGCCGCCTCCGTCTGCGGCACCGACCTCCACATCTACCAGTGGGACGCCTGGAGCGCGTCGCGCATTCAGCCGCCCCGCGTCATCGGGCACGAGTTCTGCGGTCGAATCATCGCAGTCGGGAGCGACGTCACTGAGCGCGCGGTCGGCGATTACGTGGCGAGTGAATCGCACGTGGTGGACGCGGACAGCCCGTGGATGCGCGCCGGGCTGGGGCACGTCGATCCGGACACCCGGATCCTCGGCGTCGACATCGACGGCGGATTCGCGCCGCGGGTCGCGATTCCGTGGGAGAACGCGCGGCGCACCCCGGACAACGTCCCGCCGGAGATCGCCTGCTTTCAGGATGCCCTCGGCAACGCCGTCCACACCGCGATGGCGGGACCGGTGGCGGGCCAACGCGTGCTCATCATCGGACTCGGGCCGATCGGACTGTTTGCGATTGCGATCTGCCGCGCCCTCGGGGCCGCCGAGGTGATCGGCGTGGAGCCGAGCCCGTTTCGCATCGCCCTCGCGGAACAACTCGGCATCGACCGCGTACTCCGACCGGAGGAAACGGCCGGGATCGGCCCGGTGGACGCCACCCTCGAGATGTCGGGCCACCCGGCATCGCTTGCCCTCGCGATCGACAAGACGCGGCCGGGCGGACGCATCAGCTGCCTCGGGGTGTACCGCGACGCCGCGCAGTCCGTCGCGATGAACGACGTGATCTTCAAGGGCCTTCAGCTGCAAGGCATCGTCGGGCGCCGTCTGTGGGAGACGTGGGATCAAATGGGCGAACTGCTCGGCTCGGGCCGGCTGCAGCTCGCCCCGATCGTGACGCACCGAATGCCGTACACCGAGTTTGAATCGGCCATGGAACTGCTGTCGGCCGGGCGCGCGGGCAAAGTCGTCTTCGACTTTGCGAATGCGGCGTAGCGCGTTTCGACCCTTGCGCGGCGATTGCTAAACCGTGTTATCATGCGGGCATGGCGATGACGCCCTGGGCCCCGCTCGTTCTGCTCACCTTCCCCGCCGCCGGTTGCCGCACGCCCTCGACGGCGGACGACCGAACCGGCGACTCGCCCGCCGGGATCGTCGCGTCCCAAACTCGCTCCTCCCGGGCCAACTCGCCCCAGGCCGGAGGTAGCCAGGCGGCGAGCAGTCCGGTCATCACGATCGATCCCGCGGAGCGACATCAGCGCATGGACGGGTTCGGCACTTGCCTCGTCAGTTGGGACGCCGAGATGGCGGCGTTCTACCGGCGCCCCGGAGTAGCCGAGTTGTACGCCCGGTACCTCGGGTTCAACATTTTGCGGACGAGCCTGTACGGCGACGGCACGATCGGACCGGTCCGGGAGCCGCAGCAGATTCGCGCGGAGGACCCCGCGTTCGCGCGCACGGACCCGCGCACTCCGATTTTCTTGGACTTCGGCCGTCGGCTCCGCCAACTCCAGCCGAAGCTACGGGTGATCGGAAGCTGCTGGAGCCCGCCCGCGTGGATGAAGGTGAACGGGAAGATCACTGACGCGGCCGCCGGGGCGATCGACGGAACGTCGTACCAGGTGGATCGCAACGGGGCCAAGTCGGACGCGGTCAACCGGGTGAAACCGGACCACTTCGACCACGTCGCGGTGTGGCTCGCCGAATTCGCCCGGTACTACGAACGGGCGGGGCTCCCGCTGGAGGCGATCAGCGCGTCGAACGAGCCGCAGTTCACCCAGTCGTTCGAAAGCTGCCTGTGGACCGCCGCCGACCTCGCCGACGTCACGGCCCGCACTCACCGCGAGCTCGAGCGGCGTGGGCTCGGTCGCATCCGGATGTTCGGGCCGGAAACAATGACCGGCTTCAACTGGGAGAACGGCCCGAACGTGCAGTACACCCGTGCCATGCGCGCCAACCCATCCGCTTGGCAAGCCCTCGGCATGTGGGCGACCCACGGCTACGCCGACGGGGTGAAAGGGGATATCTCCTCCAATTCGTCCGCCCAGTTTTGGCGACTCGTGGCGGGCGACAAGCGGCCGTATTGGGTAACCGAAGGCGGTACGGGCGAGCACGCGTGGCCGGATCCGGTCGGCGAAAAGGGGGTGGCGACCGCGCTGCACCACGCGTTCGTCGCGGGCAACGCCTCCGCGTTCGTGCCCTGGCAGTTCGCCGAGAACTCGCGGACCGAGCACAACCTGATGCCGTTGGAAGGACCGAGCAAGAAGACGTTGGCGGTGCGGCACTTCTCGCGCTTCATCCCCGCCGGCTCAGTGCGGATTGGGGCCACGCCGGCGTACGGGGACCTGCTCGTCTCGGCGTATCTGGCTCCCGACGATCTGACCGTGGTGCTCGTAAACCCCGGCAAGCAGCCGCGCACCGCGCGCCTTCGACTGAAGAACTTGCCGATCAGCGCCCCCGACGTCTGGACCACCGACGCCACCCGAAGTTTCGCCAAGTCAGCGATCAAGTCGGCGGGCCGGGACATGGTGGTTTCGGTGCCCGGCCCCGGCATCGTGACGGTGACAACCCTGCGACTGCCGGCCGAGGCGCACCGCGTCCCGACCGGCTTTCGGATCGAGTAGCGCGGCTTAGTCCTGAATGCTCACCACCGCGTTTGGATCGCGGCTGGGCTCGCGCAGGATCGGTTGGCGACGACCGGCGAGGTGCTCCTCGAAGAAGGCAACGAGGTATTTGCGGTACGTCGCCAGCAACGATGCGGCCGGCACCTCCGGGCTCACCTCATCGGCGGGAAAGCCGAGGCCTTTCCAGATGCCGAAGTCGGTGAAGTTGGAGTGCTGGGCCTTGGGCATCCGGACCAGAATGCTGCCGGGGGACGCCGCGTGGGAGGCCGGTTCGGTCTGCGACCACGCCACCGCCTGGTCTGCCTGCGCCGGGGTGTAGCCCATCGCGATGTACTCCGCGCGCAGCACCGCGAACTCCTCGGCGGTCGGGCGCGTGCCGACGAACACGAGGTAAGGCTTGCGGATTCCCTTGTCGTAATCGGCACTCCACAGGGTGCCGTCTACGCCCGCCACCGCCCGGATCCGCGCATCGGCCCTCCCGGCGTCGAACGCGTGGGACGCGCCGTACGAGTACCCAAACACGCCGACCCGGCTGAGGTCCAGGCGTTGCTTCAGCCGTGGGTCGGACGTGTTTCGGCGTTCCAGTTCATCGAGTACGAAGCGGATGTCGCGCGAAAAGATCTGCGATTGCTTGGCGACGTTCGCGCGGTACTCGGCGTAAACGCTGAACGGCGATCCGGGGACCGGGAGCGGAGTCACGCCCTCGATTTGCGCAAGCGGATCGGCCGGCACCACCGTGTCGTCGAGCCGCGTGAATTGCGCGTTGCCGGTGTGGCTGATGCCAACGACGACGAACCCACGCGCCGCCAAGGCTTCCGCCGTGGAGGTGGATTCGAGCGGAAACGTGGTGTTGCCGTGCGAGAACACGACGACCGGGAACTTCTGACGCCCGTCGGGCATCACCGCCTCCAGCAGGCTTTGGGTGGGGAGTGCCATCAGCAACGACGCCGGGATGCCAGTGGCGGCCTCCAGGGTCTCGGCCACGGCCGCGGGGAGCAGCGGTCCGGGAGTGCCGGTGGCCCGCGGCGAGGCCGGGTACCACACCTCGAGTCCGAGCTTGCGCGGGCCGCCGGCGGTCGGACCGAACGTTTCCGTCCGGCTCGTGTCGATGGCCGTCCACGTGGTTCGGCCCACGACCGAACTCACCACCGTGAGGCCGCCGCGCGATCCGCCGCAGCCCACCGAGCCCAGGGCGAGCGTGCCGACCGCGACCGCACTGCCCAGCACGGCCAGTGCCGCAGCGGAGGGACGAATCGCGAGACGCCGAGTAAACAAGAACGAGTTAAGGAGGTTGCGTGCCATCGGCAATATCGTGGAATTGAGCCCGGCCCCGTGCCATCGGGCGGAAGCCTGAATCTGCCAGGCTTGAATTCCTCCGTTCGACGGAGCCGAGAATCCGCCTCGGGACGGAGGCCGGCGACGCCCGCAACCGTCCACACTGAGGCATCGTGCGCAAGCACCGCTTCTCATCCCGATCCGCGTCCCAGATCCAGACCAAGCTGGTGAAGGCGTACGTGGCCGTCACTTTTGCCACCCTGACGATCTTGCTCAGCGTCACGGCGGCGGTGTCGCTCGTCGCCTTCGCTTCCGACTTCGGGCATCCGGATGATGTCGTGATTGCGGTGAAGCCGTACCTGCCCGCGCTCGAGGTGCTCTCGACCTCCGACGACCCCGCCCGCGTGGCCGCCCTCGTCCGCACGATGGATGCCGTGCGTGAGGAGCAACGGCGATCGCACGCGCCGCTGGTCAAGCTCGATCTGGGGCTCGTAGTCGTGGGGGGCGACGGTCGCGTACTGGCCGCCTCGCCGCGCGATCTCATCCGCGCCGGTGCGCCGCTCGACCTCGCCACCTTTCGGCGCGCACGGCAACCGCAGAGCCCCCGCGGGTTCGGTGCCAGTTCTTCGTACACGCAAGTTCCGATGGGCGAATCCGACCGGTCCCGCCGCGCGCTCCTGCTGGAGATTCGCGGGCGGCTGCAGCCGGCGTTTGCCGAGCAACTGCTGTGGGCGTTTCTGCCCGCATTCCTCGGGGTGCTGGGGTTGGGGTCGATCCTTGCGTACGGCTTCGGTCAGCGGATGGCACGTCGCTGGTCCGCGCAGTTAGAAGCGATCCACCGGGCGGCGGACGCGTGGAGCCTCGGGCAGTTCGACACCCGGATTCCGGAGGGGCCCGAGGACGAGTTCAGCTCGTTGGCGCGGCGACTGAACGGCCTGGGATCCGAGCTTAGTGAGCTCCTTCGGGAGCGGGAGCGATCTGCCGCCGGCAACACGCGCGCGGCGATCGCCCGGGATTTGCACGACACCGTGAAACAGCACACCTTCGCCGCGTCGTTGCAACTGGCCGTGGCCCTTCGCCAAGTCCCCGAGGCCGCGCCGGGGAGCGAGGCGGTGCGATCGGCCCAGCAACTGCTGGAAGTCGCGCGCCGGGACCTGGCCGAGATGATCGTGGTTCGTCCCGGGCCGGACACGGAGGTCGAGCTCGCGGCCGCGATGCGTGAGCGCGTGGACGCGTGGCAATCGGCGCACCGGATGGAGGTGCAGTTGAACGTCGAGGCCGAGATCCGGGTACCGATGCGCCTTACGCTGACGGTCTTGCGGATCATGGATGAGGCGCTCGCGAACGTGGAGCGTCACAGCCGGGTTCGGCGCGCGGAAATCAGCCTGCGGACCGAAGGGGACCGGGCGACGTTGCGCATATCCGACGCCGGGATCGGGTTTGATCCGCCGCAAATGGACGCCGGCATGGGGCTCGCCAATATCGCCGCCCGTGCCCGCCAGCTTCCGCAAGGCACGCTGGAGGTGCATTCGCGGCCCGGCAGCGGCACCACCCTGTTGATCTCGTGGGAGGTCGGCGGCGATGCCTGAACTCGCCCCAATCACCGTGGTGGTAGTGGACGACCATCCGATGGTTCGGCAAGGCATCTGCGCGTTCCTCGGCACTCAACCAGATATCGCGGTGGTGGCTGAGGCGGCCAGTTCCGGCGAGGCGGTTCAACGCGTAGCCGAACTTCGGCCGGCGATCGCCCTGATGGACCTGCAGTTGCCCGATGCAGACGGAATCGAGACCGCCGAGCGGATTCAACGCTTGGACGTACCGACGCGGGTGCTCTTGCTCACCTCTTTTCACGACGACACGCACGTTCGGCGGGCGATCCAGGCGAAAGTGGCCGGGTACCTGCTGAAGGACGTGGAGCCCAGCGATTTGGCCACGGCGGTGCGGAAAGCCGCACGCGGCGAACTCATCCTCAGTCCGCGCGTGGCGGAACAGCTGGCACGCTCGGCATTTGCGCCGGTGAATCCAAAGCCGGCCCTGCCACTTTCCGGCCGCGAACTGGAGGTCCTGCGACTCGTCGCGCAGGGGATGAGCAACGCCCGCATCGCCGACGAACTGATGATCGGCGAGAAGACGGTGAAGACGCACGTGAGCAGCATCTTGACCAAGCTGGATCTGGCCGACCGCACCCAGGCCACCGCATTCGCGTGGCGCGAAGGTCTAATCGACCGCGCCTGACTGAGGTATATTCTCAGTCTGACCTCGGGGGTATAGCTCAGTTGGGAGAGCGCTTCCATGGCATGGAAGAGGTCAGGGGTTCGAATCCCCTTACCTCCACCACTATTTTCGCGTCCCAAGCGAATCTAATTTGTCCAAAATTCGAGTTAACGACATGACAGGACTCGAACATTTTGGACTACCGTAACGGTAGCGACAGTGATTGAAACGCACTGCACTAAACTGTGGTGCCTTCCTGCTTTGCCGCCGAATACTTCTCTGAGTGACTTTATGTCACTGCTCCGATATTCGCCCATTACCGAGTAACGAATTGGCCGGCGACCTGTGAAGACCCGTGATCGGGGAATCCTGAACGAAGAAGCCGGGTCGCTTTCGGCGCGGCGAGACGAGGAGCTAACGTGACTTCGCCGCCATTACCCCTGCGTCAGCGAGCGTTGGACGAAGGCCAGGCACGCATCAGGAGACTCCTCCCAGACAAAGTGCCCCGACTCGGCAAGTGTTTCTACTTTCCCCGGCAACAGCCCCTGCCACCGCTCGCGGGCGCCAGGGAAGGACGGGTCCTTCTCGCCCCAAAGAACGGCCGTTGTCTTTCTCAGAATAGCGTCGCGGTTTTGCCAAAGGTTCGCGTACATGTCCGACGATCCCTTCAGCGACCGCGCGAGGGCGATGAGCGGCTCACGGTCCGCGGCACTCGGGTAGGGGGCGAGGTATTGCCGGTGGAGGGTCCGCGTGAGCAACCGCCGGTTTGCGAAAAGCGAAGGCATGATCGCCTTGACGGACGCGTTCATCTTGAGATAGAGAAAGCGCCCAAGCGCGCCGTTGACCACCTTATCTACCGTTTTGAGGCGGGGGTCGTCGAGCGGCCACATCCATGTGTTCGAGACGAGGACCCTCTTGAAACGGTCGGGCGACCGGAGCACGCAGTCCATCCCGATGGGCCCGCCGAAGTCGTGCACGACGAGCGTGATGTCGCGCAGCTCGAGTGTCTCGACGAGGTCCATCAGCCGAGCCGCGTGCGCCTCAGGTCGGTAGTCGGCATTCGAGGGCTTGTCACTGAGGCCGTGGCCCAGGTGGTCCGGAGCGACACAACGGTGACGGTCCATCAGCCCCAGGACCAGATTGCGGTACATGAACGACCACGTGGGAGTTCCATGGACCATGAGAACCGGGTCGCCAGATCCCTCGTCGAGGTAGTGCTGCCGCCCATCGGGACCCCGGTGCCAGCGGCCATTGAACGGGTATAGGGAACGATCAGGTGATTCCATGAAAGTAAGTATACGTTTACTTATCGAGCGCAGTCAAGCGGGAGGGCGGCTTGCCTAGGGACGCGTCGGCGACCAAGCGGAAGATCCTGGAAGCGGCGAGGGACGCCTTCGCCGAGCAGGGTCTCGCGGGGTCCCGCATTGAGGAGATATGCGCGCGGGCGGGCGTCAACGTCCGGATGGTCTACGCGCACTTCGGATCGAAGCAGGGACTGTACGACGAGGTGATTCGCGAGGTGGTGCTTGAAGAGCGGGCGTCTCAGCCGCCGCCCACCCATGGCGATCCGGCGGAAGAGCTAGAGTCCAGCCTGGACCGCTTCCTCCTTTTTTGCGAGCGGAACGAGAGTTACGTTTCATTGATGTTGCGCGAGGCCGTCGACGGTTACGAGACCTTGAACCGTGTGTTCGAGCCAACGGAGCTCGGGGTCTCCCAGTTTGTCGAACTGATCCACCGGGGCCAAGCGACGGGCGCGTTCCGGAAGGACCTCGACCCTCTGCTCGTCGGCGCCTCCATGATCAGCCTCTCCCTCCACTTGTTCCGGGTGCTCCGTTCGCGGGGAATGCGCGAAGGGGGGGTATCAGACGCGTCCGAGGTCCGTCGGCAGGTCAGGTCGATCCTCCTTCAAGGAGTTTCTGGCGCGGTGAAGGCCAAAGCCACAGATTGAAGGGCCCTTTTGATCGTTCGTTTCTTTCTTCTCACTATGACCACTCGTGGAGGGCGAAGGGACAACCATTCCGAAACGCATCTACTATTCTGCACCAGTTGGTTAGTTACCGTACCAGGTACGGACGCTACGTGAAGAAACGCCCGCTTGGCAGATTCGTTTCCGGTCTATCAACTGCCGACGATCCTTTTACGGGACGCTCGCGAGGGCAGCGTGGTAGCTAGAGTTTCCAGATAGCGGTCGCGAACCTCGCCATCTGTTGCTGTCGAGATTCGATTGCCTGGGGGGTCCATTCTGGAAACTCAATACGGCTGGTTCCAGGATACTGGCTTTGCGCGTAGATTTCCAGTTTCTCCGCGTACGGCTTGTTCCCGGCAAGTTTAGCGTTCAGCTTCGACTCGAGGAGAAGGTAGTTACCGAGACGATCAACGTAACGCTCGTGTAAGTCGCCCGCAAAGTACGGCTTCCATGATTCGTCCGGATTCGTCGGCAGCACATGCTCGATGGTCGCCGGATCCGTCTCCCAGTCACGGTCAGTATTGAACTCCTGTTTTTGAAGCGCGAACAAGACGTATTTCACAAGTCGCGTTTTCTGTCCGCCGGTAGAGATTGCGCGCTTGGCGAACGCTTCTTTGAACTCATCATCAGATACGTAAATCTCGCCCTTTAACGCATTCTCAACGTCTAAACCACTCAAAAGCTCTTGGTTAGTAACCTTTATCGCCAGCCGATTATAGACGTCTTCCAATTTGTTGGTATTGCGCTGCGCAATCATGCTGTAACGAAAAGAAATCACGTCAATGGCACGCAGCACTCGCTCAAGATCATGCAACTTTTGATTTCGAAATACAGCAATCGCGAGCGGTCGGTATTGCACGACGCCGTACAGCTTCAAACTCCGAACGGCCTTGTTTGCCCCCGGTAGCTCATCCCAGAAGCCGTGAGTCGGATCATCAAGTGCTTCCACGAGAACCGACGCTTGGTCAAGTTCCTCCAGCAGCGCGAAGACCTGCGAAGCGTCCTTCACGTCGGTCCGGATACTCTTGTAGACCCGACCTTGACGCACGAACGGAAGACGGCTATTCAGGCAGTGACGCAAAAACTCAGGGAGTCGGCGCGCTTGCACGCGGTTTGCAATCGCCTGCCATGATTCACCTGCCTGGCGCAGACTGCCCTCACCGGCGACGTGGACCGTTGAAAGTAGATAGTTCTTAAGTAGGTCCCCGGCGGTCAGTTCAAGCCCTCGTGCGTTGAGCGTTTCAAACACGGTGTAAGCGCCGGCTTCATCTTCAACGGTGACCTGAATAAACACGAGTAACGTGGAAACGACTTCATAAATGAAGGTCGCCAGTGCTTCTCCATCCTGGTCCGCAAAAAACTTCTCCCGCAACTTGGCTCGAAAGAACTCAAGCGCGTTCCATAACAACTTCTCCGCCGGCGGCAGCGCACTGACACTCGGTGGATTCTGCAGGTTGAGCAGGATTCCTTCGTAAAATCGACGGTTGGATTCATTAAGCGTTAGCTTCGGTGCGGTACGCAAGGTCACCGGATGGAGACCGCCCAGGAATGCGTTCCGCAACAATTCCCGTCTTTGCGCGTTTGCTTCGGGCTGGACTCCGTTAGCGATCCAATCTTGGAGTGAGCGAAGCGCAGCCACCACCAGTATGCTCAGCGTCGCTAGCCGTTGTTGCCCGTCAATGATCCGATATTGGTCGACCGCTTGTTCGGTGAGTACGATGGCACCCATGTAGTGGGGTCGACCCGATTTCTCGCTCGCCACGATATCGTCCCAAAGGTCTTCCCAGTGCTCTTCCGACCACGAGTAATCGCGCTGATACGCGGGTACTTCATAGTGCGTGCCGTTCGAAAACAACGTTCTGAGATTGACTGTTTTCGTTGCCAGAAGCGTGGACTTGGACATGGGAACTTTGGGGGTCGTATACCGCATGTGGAGCATACTTCCTGCGATCCAAGGCTCACCGAAGAATCAGGCGGGGAGAAATTCAATTCTAGGTCAATCACCGATGGCGTTGGACTCACCCTTTGCACGACTCACCGCGCACCGTACCATCCCACGGCAACACCGCCCGACGTCGTTTAACGGCGACCGACGATGATCTGGCCAAGGATCGACGGGTCTTTAATCTCGGAATCGCGGGCGAGGAGGATTGTTTTCGACACAATCTCGGCCGTGCGGGGGTCGTCGTCGACGAACGGCAGGAAGAGTCGGCCCCGTTGCGGCTGGCGGACGGCGACGATCACGAGCTCACCGCGGGCGCGCTGATGCACCGTGCCGCTCCCCAGGTTGATCGTGTACTCGGCCAGCGCGCCCTGGATCGCGACGTGCCGCGGAATGAACGACACATTGTCTAAACCCAGGAGCCGCGCGGTCTGAGCCACCACGTTCCGGCGCATCTCCACCGTAGACTCGGTGGCTTCCGGATCGTGCCCCACCGCGCTGGCGACGCTCACGATGAGGTCTAGGTCGCGCAACGTCTCTGAAAAGAGCACGGGCGGCACTTCTGTCAGTGGCAGCGGGTCGTCGCTGCCGACACGCGTAAACGTCAGGCCCTCCAGTGGCAACCCTTCGATATCGGCCGGCGAGTATCCCACGGCTTCGAGCGAGAGCCGAGCTACGATCGAGTGATTGTAATTGGTCTTCGACACGCCGTCTTCGTAACGTGCGATCCAGCCACGCTTCGCCAAGATCGCGAGCGCGCGGGTGGGAATCACTTGGTGACCGGCAAATCGGGTGACTTCGTTTTGCGAATCTTCGGCCGCCGTGCGCACGTACAGTTCGCGGAACACTTGCTTAAAGGGTTGCACCCGCTCTTCCCGAAACACGCGTGCCTGCCATTCCGGCCAATCGCCATGGCGCAGCAGATCGTAAGGGTGCGCCACGCGAAGTTTCCCGGTTTCGGCCCCCACGGAACCCTGCTCGTCCGGAAAATCGCATGCGCCGGATTCGCCAATGAACACGAGGTTTCGTAACAGAGGCCGAAGCCCGGGGTGATCCATGAGCGCCCGCAGCTCGCTGGCCGTAAAGGAATCACCCTCATTCATCGCGCCTTCGAGGGACAGGCGCATGCGCGAGAGTTGCTTGCGAAGGACGGTGCGGCGCTCGAGCAGTTCCTTCACTTCCGGATGTTTCTTCAATGCGGCCGGAATGTCCTTCATCGCCATGCCGTTTTTGGCCACGTCGATGATCGGCTGCCCCAGCGCGTCGAACGACAGCCGGATGTCGACGTCTTGGATCGTCACCACCTTGCCGGCACCCTTCAGGTCTTGCGCGGCCTCCGATTCGAGTTGCCACGACAACCGCAACGAGTCGGGATATCCGGCCGTCGCGGCCAGGTTGCCTAAGGCGATCTCGACGGCGCGCTTTTCCGACGCCTGGCGCGCACTGCCAAACTGGCGCGATTCCACCAAGAATCCTTGCAGGAGGTGGTATCGATCGCGGAGTTCCGCACCGGATGGGTCGGTCAGCGGTGCCAGGCCGAGTGCCCGCACCGAGTTCTGGTTCCGCTTCGCGCGAATCTGCTCGACGATGGTTTCCGGCTTCAATTCGCCGGAGATCGCCAGCCCGTAGGTCACGGCGCGCCCATGCGCGGTGCCCGAAGAGGCAAACTTCGCGCTCTTCTGGATCACTTTCCACCGCGCATCGGTGAACGAGGAACGCACGCGTCGGAACCAGTCCGGATCGCACTTACCATCGGCCAGTTGCTCCGCCGTGAGTCGCGTGCGTTCCGATATCTGCCCGGACTGCCACTGGTTTTCGCTTTCCTCCGCTCGCCAATCGCTGTCTCGGGTGTGGGCACGAAACCACCAAACCGCGTCCTCGAGCGGTCCCCATCCGAGCGCAAGTTCCACCGCGCGGGCCCAGCGCGGCGCCACCATCGCCAGTTCGACCAGCCGCTCGGGTTTGACTTTGAGGTTGGCGAACGCCGCTCCGCACTGCTCGGGCGACTCCTCCGCGGCGGGCCGAGATCGACTGAGGAGGTGACCGAGAACGTCCTTACGGACTTCGCCGTCGCCAACGTATCCCCGCGTCGCGACGCCGCCGGCGTTCAGAATGTGGACAACGTGGCGTAACCAGAGGCAACCCGAGATTTCGCCGACAAACCGGCTGGCCTCGGTTGGCAGTTCGCCGCGACGGCACTCGATCTCCACGATGCGATCCACGAACCGTTGCGTCAAGGTGCGGGCCCGCGGCGACCATTGGTCCCAAGATTTCGTGGCGTCCCTCAGCGCGTGCGCGATCGCGTCGATCCCGTCGGAATCGGTGCAGGCGCCGTACCGCAACGCGTGTGACACCAGTGCCATCGGCATGGTGCACCGCGGCGGCACGTCGAGGCGGTACCGCTTGTTCCCCACGTGCATCGTGTGGCGGAATCGCAGCCTCTCGGCGTTTTCGTACGCTTGCAACGCCGCATCCCGGGCCATCCGACCTTTCGGTTCATCAAAGAATCGCCAGAGCAACACGGCGCGACGCGTGTCTTCCGGTCCGAACTTATGGATCTGACTCTCGGCCCGATCCATACACCTATCGAGTACACGCCCGGACCGCCAGCTGCGCTCCTCGGTGTAGCTATAGTTCTGCTCGAATTCGTAGCGATCATCGGCGGTCGTTGCGATGAGGTGCTGCACGACATCGAGGTATGCCGTCGGGACGAGGGGCGCACGCAATGCGAAAACTTTCAACAGGTTGCCAATCGTCGAGAGGTAGCGCGGCCGCACCCGAACCTGTTTTGCGAACTCTGACTCGACGTCTTCGATCCAACGGTGTTCGCCGTCACTTGCAAAGCTCGAGATCAGCTCGGCCCGAATCCAATCGCCGGACCGCGCCTCAAGGTTGGGGAAAGTGCGTTGGCACCAGTCCATAAACTCGTGGTGCAGCGGCAGCAAGGCCTCCTCGTCGACATCGGTCGAGGAGTAACGGAGACCACTCCAGATCCTATGGCCCAGCAAGTCACCAATCGCGATTTGTTCCTTCCCGCCCGCGGGGCCGATCGCGAGCGTCATCTCGTCGCGACGGCCAAAAAGATAGTTATCAATCGCGGTCAGAATCTGGAGCGCGCCGGGGGTGAAGAGCGTGCCGCCGGGGAGCGGTGCAGGCTTGTCGGCGTACGTCAGTTCGCTGGGCACGATGAGGCCAAACCGGGATTTGGTGTCGTCTGCCCCTCTTGTTCGCGGCGGAGCGGGCGGCGGGTTGAGCTTTTCGGCGAGCTCTTGACCGGCCTGACGTTGCAGCTCGTTTTTGCTCGCGCCGAGACGCGCGGCCGATTGCGCGGCCAGCGGCTTGGCTTGGGCAGACAGCGCTACGAGGATCGACTTTCGCAACTCGCCCGACCGCCGCGTGAGGAGTGCCTCCAGCTCGGGGGCCTCGTGCGCGCTCACCGGTGCTCTCTCCAACTCCTCGAATCCAATGTCGCGGACCTGAGTGCTGCGGTCGGCAATACACGTAAAGATGGCCCGTCGTCGTTCGGCGGCGTCCGCGATCTCGGTGATGCGGCGGGCGAGCCAAAATCGGTCGAACGAGTCGAGTTCCGTGATGTGCTGGAAGTAATGCGCGAGGGCCGCCGGCGGGGCGCACTGCGCCGCGACCGCCCACACGGATTGCCGATCCACCTCCAACTCCGGTCCGGGCTTGGCCGGCCAACGGTGGGCGAGGGCGCGCAGGTGCGGCTCGAACGGGATGGCGCGGACGTCCTTGCCTCGCGAACTGAGGCCTTTGATCGCGAACTGGGCAACCGTGAGATCGTCCTGCTGCAACGCCTTCAGGAGCAGCGGATCGCCCGAACTCAGCCGGGTACTCGCCGCGATCTTGACGACCGCGCGCCGAACCTCCGGCTGGGGATGGGCCCAAAGTGCTTCGGCCCGGCGGATGGCATCGTCGGCCTCTACGAAGGCGTCGGCCCAGAGGCGGAGATAGACGTCGTTGAACTCTAAGATCGGCGGTATCGACGGGTCGTTCAGGAACTCAAGGAGCCGCGATAGGACGTTCTCGGCCGACCGGTGTTTTCCTTCGTCGATCAGCTCGGGGAGCCACACCATAAACGCGCGCCGCACCGACGAAAATCGCAGCAGGTTGTGCTCGATGATCAGCCGGACAAAGCGTGCGAAGACCTGCGGGTGCACCTCGTCGAGGCTCTCCACGATCGTTTGGCGCAGCCCTTCTGCGAGCCCGGCGTGGAGCAACAGTCTTTCCACCACGGCCCAGCCATCGGTGCGACCGGCGGTGAGTAACGCGCGAATGCCGGTCCGCGAGATCATGCCGATCGGGTGACGCCCTTCGACCGAATCCACGAGCGTACGAAACACCTCAAGATTGCCGGCATCGATTTCTGACGCGAGCATCGCTTCGAGGATCGGTTCCACCATGTATTGCCGCTCGAGGTAGCCCGACCAGACGGCCCACCATTCGATGGGCTGGTTGTAGCGGGCACGGAGCCAAAACGTGTTCCTGACCGCGAGCCCACGGATGAGCGCCTGCACGCCAGGCGAACGCGTTCGGAACGGCTGACGCCCTTCGTCGATGAGGTACGGTCGCGACGCGATTCGGGAGAGCATCCGCTCGAACGGCCCCTGCAGCGCCCCGGCGACCAACGGTAAATGTGCTCGCTGCGTCCGGAGTTCCGCCGGGTTGAACCGTGCTCCCAACGCCTCCAAGGCGTCAACGGAGTCCTGTCCGACCGGACTGGCCAAGGCCTCGAGCTTGGCGTACAGCGCCTTTTTTTCCGAGGAGGGAACCGCGTAGGCCAGCAGTTGGACCTCGACCTCGTGCGATGGAAGCGGCATGAACTAGGCTCCGGAAAGGGCGGTCAGGCGGATGAGGACCAACCGCGTGTCGGGCTGCAAGTTCACCAGTTCGTCAAGCGACCGTTTCTCGACGTCGTCTACGAACAGCAGATAAAGCTTATCCTCGAAGGCTTGCAGGGCGTTGGCCACCGCGACGTCCACCTGGACGCGCTGCCCGTCCTCGCGCGGTGAACCGAACTTGCCGGTCCACAGCCCTTCCGCGATCGCCTCGGACGTCAGCAACGCGAGCGGACGGTCCGACTCGCGGCGGTGGAAGTCACGCACGGACTCGTTCACCAACTTTTCGATGAGGTCCCGCACGCGAAACGGGTCGTTCTGCCCATGATCGTCAAACGGCTCGAACCCGATGGGCGCAACCGGTAACCGCTTTCCGCTGGCACTGCGAAACTCAAGCGTGGGCACTTCGCTAGTTTGCACCGAGACGGGCCGAGTTTCAAGCGTTTCGGCCGGATTCTGTCCCGCGGTCGCGCATCCTGGCCGAGCGGTGCTTGATTGCCCTTCGCCGACTAGAAGTTGATGTTGGCCGATACAAGGAGGGTATCAAGGCGGCGCGTCCGCGGGATCTCGACCCACACCGGCTGATAGCCCGCCTCAATCCGGAACGTACGAGTGAGGTTTGTCCCGATCCCGAGGAAGAACCGGGTTTGATCGTAGCCGGCGCGCGGACCGTTACCGCCCACCCGCGCTACGTTATAGAACAATTCGCCCTGTACCGCAAAATAGTTTCTTGAACCCGATGCGAATGGCGTCGTACCCCGGACGAAATGGCGCAGTCGGTAGGTGGAACCTCCCGTACCATCAATGTTACGCAGCTCGAGCCGGGTGCGGTGCATGCTGTTCCAGGCACCGGCCCTACCCTCCCACTGCCCTTGCAGAAAGTACCGGTCTTCACTGCGCCAGCGTGGCAGCTGACTTGGCGTCCATGCGTAACCGATCCAGAGGGAGAAATCGTCGGTAAGCTGCTTACCGATGGCCGCCCGGCCGAGGAAAATCGTGGGCCGGTCGAAGTTATCCCCAATCCGTTGCTGAAGCTCTCCGAAGTACCGATAGCCCTTCGCATCGCGCCGGTTAAAGGTGAGCTGAAACCAGCCTTGATTGTCGATATCGTCAAGCGCGCGTGCGGTTGGGATAAACGCTACGAGGATCGGGATGAGGGCGAAGTGCCGAAAGGAAGTATTCATGGAGCGATTCTGGATGGGGCAACGGGGACAGTGCCGAACGCGTCCGAATGATTACACGAATCATCTGACGCTTCGATCGGTACTTTCCGAGGATAACGGAGCAGAGTTGAAGGGAGGAAAACACTCACGGTCCGTCTGCTCGCGGTCGACCGTACGGAATGTACCTCCCTTGCCGCGAACGCGCTCGGCTTTCGATACCGGACAACGTTCGCCGGATTGTACGGCGCGCGGTTACGTGCCGCTCTTGAGATCAGGCGGCAGGGGAAGCCGCAAATTCACATTGAAAACGGCCGGGTCTACCGGCGTACCCTTCAACGTTTCCGGAATGTACGTCACCTTCCCGGTCGCCAGGTTGTACACGCCGCCGACAATGATGATCTCATTATTCTTTACCGCTCGGCTCAGAATCGGTTGCCGTTTTCGCAATTGGTTGACCTGGTGGACGACGTTCATCTCGACCGCTTTGGTGGTCATATCACTCCCGGTGTGCTTTTCGTGTCCCTCGATCCCTTCACGAATGGAGTTGATGAGGTACGAAATCGCTCCGGGTACGTTGGCCGGTTCGCCCATGCTCGACTTGACGGCACCGCACTCGGTATGGCCTAACACCACGACGAGTTTCGTCTTGATCACCGCGACGCCGAACTCAATGGTTCCGTAGGATGCTTCACCCGGTACCTGCCCGGCGGTACGGATGACGAAGAGATCACCGAGGCCTTGGTCGAAAACGATTTCGTTCGGTACGCGTGAGTCGGAGCACGACATGATGATCGTGTGCGGCTCTTGCTTGTTGGCAAGTTTAGCCAATACACTATCGTCTTGGCGGGGGTGAACGCTTTTGCCGGCGACGAATCGGCGATTACCGAGGTTTAGCTTTTGGAAGGCAACTCGGGGATCGCGAAATGCGTGATCCCGATTCAGGATATCGGTTACCTTGAGCTCTTGTTGACCCGCAGGTCCGACGATTGCGGTGGCAGCCACCAAAGCAAGCACATTGCTCATCCGTATTGGCTACGCCGGCGATGCGACGCGTGTTAGCACCCGAGGCAAAAATTTTTTGAGGGCTCAAAATTCCCAATGTTTGCGACGCACAATGTGATGCGTTCGTGACTCTCCGCGCACTGATCGCGACGGCTCCGCCATACGCTACCAGCGGGCCGGAACGCGGACGCTCCCAAACGCGGCCGCCCGGGCGTCCGCTTCGCGTTCGACCGGGCTTTCGCGGTACGCCCGGTCCATCCGCCACCTCGCCCGCCCCCTACCAGCCTGCCCTTTACCGGCCTGGCCACGACCGGCGCTTGTCGCGATCGCCCGGCGCGCGCCGATGGCAAGCCCGATGAGGACGCAGCCAAGCCATAATCCGCCGGCACCGCGCGCCTGCTCGATATGCGCCATCTCGTGGTTGTACCAACGCGGATTGGACCGAAACGCGTCCGCCGACACGCCGCGCGGAAGCAAGATCGCGTGGGCCGAGGGCACGCACGCGTACCCGGGAAACGGCGACGCGCCCTCCCAAATCATCACCGGAGCCCCCGCCGTCGGTTCCGCGACGGCCCGAATTCCGAGTCGCGCGAGCAGCGTGGTGAGCATCGTCAGCGGGGCACCATCGTGAACGGCGTTACCGCCGTCACCGGGGTCGGACCGTTCGGTCAGAGCGCATCGATGACGGCGTCGGTGTACTCGGCGGTGGTCGCGTGCCCGCCCAGATCGCCGGTCACGGTGCGACCGGCAGTGATCACGGCGGTCACCGCACGCTCCACCCGGTCGGCGGTCTCTAAGTGACCGAGGTGGCGCAACATCATCACCGCGCTCAGCAGCAACGCGGTCGGGTTGGCGACCCCTTTGCCCGCGATATCGGGCGCAGAGCCGTGGACCGCCTCAAACACCGCGTGGTGCTCGCCGATGTTGGCCCCCGGCGCGATGCCGAGCCCGCCGACGAGCCCGGCGCACAGATCGCTCACGATGTCACCATACAGGTTTTCGGTCACCAACACGTCAAACTGCTCCGGCCGGGTGACGAGCTGCATGCAGCAGTTATCGACGATGATGTCGTCGGCCTGAATCTCGGGGTACGCCTTGGCCGCCTCGTAAAACTCGCTCAGGAACATGCCGTCGGTGAGCTTCATAATGTTCGCCTTGTGGACGGCGGTCAGGCGGCGTCGGCCCTGACGCCGCACCATCTCAAACGCGTACTTGAACAGCCGTTGGCAGCCGGGGCGGGTGATCACTTTGACCGCCTGGGCGATGTCGCGGTGGGGCTGAAACTCGATGCCCGCGTACAGGTCCTCGGTGTTCTCGCGGACGATGATGAGGTCAATCGCGGTGTCGTCGAAGTGCCCCTTTAGCCCGGCGAACGATCGCGACGGCCGCACGTTGGCAAACAGATCGAGCGCCTTGCGCAGAGCGACGTTGGCGCTGGTGTGCCCACCGCCCACCGGGGTCGTGGTCGGCCCTTTGAGGGCGATGCCGAGGTCGCGAATCGCGTCAATCGTGGCGGGCGGCATCGCGGGCTCCCCGCGGTCCAACGCGGGCTGACCCGCCTCCAGCGGCACCCATTCGGGGGTGAATCCGGCGGTGGCCAGCACCCGCTGGGTGGCGGCCATGATCTCCGGGCCGATGCCGTCGCCGGCGATGGAACCGATGCGGAGCGAGGACGATTCGGCAGGCGCAGCCATACGGTAAGGGTAGCCGAGGATGACGTACAATTGCTGACCATTCCGGACAGTGGCTGACAATGGCCGACGATGGCCGACGATGGCTGACGATTGCCGACGGTGGCGGCACGAAAGCTGGAGGGATGCTGGCAATCGCCGACGATTGCTGGCAATTGCCGACAATTGCTTCCGGAGCTCTTTCGGCTATCGACAGCAACCGCTAGCCATCGTCAGCCACTGTCAGCCATTGTCGGCCATCGTCGGCGATTGACGGCCATCGTGAGCTTCCCTCCCGCCATCGCTAGCCATCGTCAGCAACCGTCGGCCATTGTCGACCATCGTCCCGCTACCGCGCCGGTATCGTCACCCGGTACACCGAACGTTGGGCCGACACGAACAGGGTCCGCAGGTCCTTGCCGCCGAACGTGCAGTTGGTCGGATTTTCCGGAATCGGGATCAGGCCCAGCCGCTCGCCGGAGGGCGCGAACACATGGACACCGCCGCCGCCGGTGCAAAACACCCGGCCGTCCGCCGGATGCACCCGCAGCCCGTCCGGATAGTTGGGCGCCTTCGCCTCGATCCGCGCGAACACGCGCGATTCGCCGCGCGGAAGACCGTCCTTGCCCAGCGTCCAGGCTCGGATGAGCTTCTCTTCCGAGTCGCTGACGTACAGCGTGCGCTGATCCGGGCTCAGGCCGATGCCGTTCGGGCGGTTCATCGTCCGATCGATCAGCCGCAGCTTGCCGTTGGCGCCGATCCGAAACACGCCCGCGTAGCCGAGTTCCGAATCCTTCGGGTTGATGCCGTAGGGCGGATCGGTGAAGTAGATCGACTTCGCCGGTCCGAAGCACGCGTCGTTCGGGCTGTTCAGCCGCTTCCCTTCGTACCGATCCGCGAGGCTGACGGCCGTGCGCTCGCCCTTGCGCTCCCGCCATTCCACCACCCGCCGGTCGCCGTGCTGACAGCTCAGGATGCGCCCCTTTTTGTCGATGAGGGTGCCGTTGGCGTTGCCGCTCGGCGTTTGCCACGGCTTGGCCCCGCCCGCCTCAGTCCAGGTGTGGATGGAGTTGCCGGGGATATCGGTGAAGTAGAGGGTCTGGGTCGCGGCGTGCCAAGCGGTACCTTCGGTGAACCCGTAACCGGTGGCGATGCGTTCGACCGGCCAGTTCGCGTAGTCGGCGGCCTGGAGGAGGAGGAGGGCGGCGAGCATGGCCTTACGATAGCACTCGGAGCATTGCTGACGGTAGCCGTCAATTGCCGACAGTGGCTGACAATTGCCGTCAATTGCTAACCATGGCTTCCGGAGCTCCGGTCGCGATCGTCAGCCATCGTTCACCATCGTCGGCAATTGTCAGCCACCGTCAGCAACGGTTCGCCATCGTCGGCAATTGTCAGCCACCGTCAGCAACGGTTCGCCATCGTCCGCAATTGTCAGCAATTGACGGCCACCGTCAGCAACGGTTCGCCATCGTCGGCAATTGTCAGCAATTGACGGCAATCGTCAGCAACGGTTCACCAACGGTAGCTGGCGGTTGCTGGCAATGGCTCACGATCGCACGGGGAGCTCCGGAAGCAATTGACGGCAATCGTCAGCAATGGATCGCCACCGCCCGCAACCGCCCTCACGTCCGCTTGAACAGCCGCAACAAATCGGCGGTGCCGAGAGTCACCGTGATCGGGCGGCCATGCGGACACAGGTACGGATTCTCCGTCTCGGCAAGCTCGGCGACGAGCCGCTCCATCTCCGGGATCGACAGCGGATCGCCCGCCTTGACCGCCATTTTGCAACTCGCCATGATCCAAATCTGCTCGCGGGTCGGCACGAGGCGACGCTGCACGGTGGACTCCGTCATCTCGTCGATGAGGTCCCGCAGGAGCCGGATCGGGTCCCGGCCGCGCAGGGCGGCCGGCGCCGCGCGCACGAGCAGCGTGGCCTCCGATCCGAACGGCTCGATCTCAAAACCGAGCCCCCGGAGTTCGTCGAATCGGTCGTGCAACAGCGCGGCCGCCCGCCGGTCGAGCTCGAGCGGTTGCGGCACGAGCAGCGGCTGGCGCTCCACCGGCACGTTGCCCTTCAGCCCGCACAGCCGCTCGAAAATGATCCGCTCGTGGGCCACGTGCTGGTCGATGAGCACCACCCCGCCGCGCGTCTCCGCGATGATGAAGGTGTTCATCGCCTGGCCGATGACGCGCAGGCCCTCGAGGAGCGCGGCGAACGGCCACTTCCCGGTCGCGTAACGGGCGGCGACGGGTCCGGGACTGCCGTCGATCGCCGGCGGATGCAGACCATCGCCGACGGTGGCCGACAATAGCGGACCATCGCTATCCATTGCTTCCGGAGCGATCGTCGGCAATCGCCGGCCATCGTCGGCAATCGCCCGCCATCGTCCGCCATCGTCCGCGCCACTTGCGTCGCCCCCCTCCCCCCGCGCCTGCCGGAGCGCGTCGTTCGCCACCGCGATCTGATGGGCACTCGGCATCATCCCGTGCTCCAGCAGCGCCTGCTTGATCGCGCGCCGGATTGCGTCGAACGCCAGCGACTCCTGCCGAAACCGCACTTCGCTTTTCGTCGGGGACACGTTCACGTCCACGAGGTGCGGCGGGATGCTCAGCATCAGCATGAGGTACGGAAATCGCCGGTCAGGGGTGATGTCGCGGAGCGCGAGGTCCACCGCCACCGTCAGGTTGCGGTTGCGGACCGGACGCCCGTTGACGAAGACGTGCTGGTAGGCGCGCGTCGAGCGGGTGAGGTGGGGCGGCGAGATGAACCCGCTCACCTGGACATCGCCCACCCGCTGCTCGATGCGGGCGAGCGCGCGGGCCACGTCGCGTCCCCACAGGGCGGCCAATGCTTCGCGGGCGGCCAATGCTTCGCGGGCCGCCACTGCCTCCGGGAGAGCCGGCGCATCGCCCGCGCGATTCGGCCCGTCTCCGGCCCCGTGCGTGTCACGCGTGTCCTCAGCGCCGCCGTCCGGTCCCGCGAACGGGTCCGCCGCCGCCCGGCCGGGCGTCTGCAGCGCGAGCGACGCCGGGCCCGCGCGCCCGCCTTCCGTACGGGCCACCCGCACCGTGAACGCCACGTGCGGGTGGAGCATCGCGTACCGCGTCACGTGGTCGAGGGCCGCCCCGAGTTCGGTCGTATCGGACCGCAGGAACTTGCGCCGCGCGGGCACGTTAAAGAACAGGTCGTCCACCGTGATTGTGGTGCCCACCGGACCCGGCACCATCGCCACCGGTCCGATCTCGCCCCCCGTCACCCCGATTTGGACCCGGATCCCTGCGCCGTCCGACGGCGAGCCATGAGGAGGGGCCCCGCCCGATTCCGGTCCGGCCGCCATCGGACCGCCGGCCGGCTTCGGGGCGTCGTACACCGCGCGCGGCGCGCACACCCGCCGCACCGCCCCGAGGTCCGGGGCATCCACCCCCGACTCGAGCCGGAACCGACTCACCGAGGCGATGCTCGGCAACGCCTCCCCCCGGAATCCGAGCGTGGCGACCGCCTCGAGGTCGGTCGCCGAGCGAATCTTCGACGTGGCGTGCCGCTGGAGCGCGATCGGCACGTCCTCCGGCGCGATGCCGTGCCCGTCGTCGCTCACCCGGATGCGGGTGCGCCCCGCGTCCACCAACTCGACCTCAATGCGCCGCGCCCCCGCGTCGAGCGCGTTCTCGACGAGCTCCTTGACCACCGACGCCGGCCGCTCCACGACCTCACCCGCCGCGATCTGATTGATCGTGTGGGCATCGAGCGGCCGCACCCGGGGGAGACGCCCCGGCATCGGCACCGGATGCGGCCCCAACGCCGCAAGCCCGGCTAAATCTTCCGGCCCGACCAATTCTCCATGCCCGGCGAAATCTTCATGCTCGGCAAGCTCGGGTTGCGCGGCACCGTCCGGCTCGCGCGCGCGTACCGACTCGCCCGCATGCACCGGCTCGCCCGCATGCATCGAAGCATGGGTCGCGATCCCCGGAAGGGGCCACGCGACCGCCGGGTCCGAAAGGGGGAGCTCCCCGGATACGTCTTTCATGCGCTCTGCATTCGAACGGACGGATTGCCGCCGCCGTTCGCCTCGCGACTCCTTCACTTTACCGTACTTTCGTCCTGTATTCCGCCACAAAAATTGCGCGATATAGCGGGCAAACCGGCATTAGCTCGAAACCCGCGCCGCCCGGCCGGCTTCCATCGCCCACTCCGCCGCCGCAATCCCGTCCTCCAGCGTCGTGCGGGCCGGGCGACCCTCCCCGATGGCCGTCAAAAACTCTCGCATCATCGCCGCGTCCAAATCCGCCCCGAAGCCGAGCGCCGCGTGCGATCGCCCGTTCGCCGCGCCGTACCGCTGCACCTCCTGGCCGAATAGGTCCACCTCGATCACCCCCGCGTCCCCCACGACCGTGATCATCACGTCGCCCCACGTCCGGTACGCGGCCGGGCGCGACCAACTCGCATCGAGGGTGACGAACGGGCCGTCCGCGAGGTCGATCGTCAGCATCGCGACATCCTCCACCGGCGTCGCGCGACCGAATCCGCCGTACATCCCGGTGCCCACTTGGGCCCGAATCCGCGTCGCCACGTTCGGACGATGCCCTCGGTTGGCTTCTCGCGCGTCCGCCCCCGAATCGTCGGACGTTGGCGCGCGCAACGGCAGGTGCCGCACGACGTCCGCCACGTGCACCACGTGGTCCATCAACGCCCCCCCGCCCGACTCCGCCGCATCCGTGAACCAGCCGTGCGGGCACGTCCCGCGATTCGTCGCCGCGATCGCCCGCACCCGCCCGATCCGGCCCGATTCGAGCACCCGCACGAGTTCCGCGTAGCCCGGCGCGTAGCGGCACGGAAACGCGGTCATGAGCACCGCGGAGGCCGGCATCGCGGCTGCCGCCGCCCGCACCCGCGCCGCCTCCTCCGCCGTGGTGACCACCGGTTTTTCGCACAGCACGTGGCGCCCCGCCGCCATCGCCGCCATCAGATGCTCGGCGTGCCGGCGATTTTCCGACGTGATCACGACCGCATCGCACGCCGCGATCAAGGCGTCCCGCTGACCAAAGATCGGCAGCCCATGGGCGGCGGCGAAGGCCTCCCCGCGACCGGCGTCGTGGTCCCAGATCCCCGCCCAGACCGCCGCCGGCAACGCGCCCGGGCCCGCCGCCGCGCGCGCCAAACCGGCGACGTAACCGGGGGTGTGCACGTGCGCCGCCGTGATGAGTCCGAGCCGTATCGCCATGGGGAGACGATAGCCGACGGTGGCCGACAATTGCTGGCATTCCGTTGCTGGCAATCGCCGTCGATTGCTGACGATTGCCGTCAATTGCTTCCGGAGCTCCGTTTGCCATCGTCAGCAACCTCTAGCCATCGTCAGCAACCGTCAGCCATCGTCAGCAATTGCCAGCCATCGTCTGCCATCGTCGGCTACTGTCGGCAATCGTCAGCCATCGTCAGCAACCGTCAGGAACCACCCGCACCCAACGCGCCGACGCGTCCGTTGGATCGATCGTCAGCTCCACCGTCCACACCGCCAGCCCGAGCCGCGCCGCCGTCTCGCCGCTTCCCAGCGTCCCCGGCCACTCGATCCATTGCACCAACAACTCCGCATCCTCCGCCAGACCGAGCTGCCACCACGCGCGCTCCCAGTCGTCCGGCAACCGGTAAAGGTCCGCGTGACGCATCGGCGGATCGGTCGGATACGACTGCACCAGGCTAAAGCTCGGACTCCGCACCGGCCCGGACCAACCCGCCGCCCGGAGCGCCCCCCGCACGAGCGTCGTTTTGCCCGCCCCGAGTTCGCCCACAAGCCGGACGAGGCTGCCCGGACGCAGCTGCGGCACCAGCCCCGCCCCGAACGCCTCGGTCGCAGCCGGTCCGACCAACCGCTCCGCCCCTTGCGATCCGTTCATGACGATCCGTTCATGGCAATCCGTTCCGTGCGTACCGCTCAGGCCCCATCGCTCGGCGGCACAAACTCGTCCGGGGCCTCCGCCGGCGCGTGGGTCGCCCGCAGCGCCTCCAGCTTCGCCTCGAACCGGGCGAGCGGCTTGCCTTCGAGCCGAGTCGGTCGGCCCGCCAGCAGGTCGGCCAAAGCCGCTGCCTCCGTGCGCGAGAACGTGAGGGCCCCGCGCACATGCTCCTCAAACGCCTCGTACGCCATCGGGGCCACCGCCTGCGCGCACCGCGCCATCGCCTCCGCATACACCCGAATCTCGTACTGCGCGTGCGGGTCCAGACGTAACGCGAGGAAGTGGAACAGGTTGTGCAGATCGATCTGCCAGTACCACTCGGTGTACAGGCTGATCGGCAAGGTCACGCGGGCAAGCTCACGGGCCACCCCCTGCGACAGCAACGCCTCGTACTCCGCGTACGCCCGGCGCTGGGCCTCGGTCAGCGTGCCGATGATCGCCGCCGCCTCGTCCGGCGGCAGCGGACCGCTGCGACCCTGCTTGTTGCTTGCCGATTGGTAGCTCACCTGATCCGGTTGCGGCACGTAAAACTCGTCCGCCATCACGCTGTACCGGCCCGAAATCTCATTCAACCGCGCCGTGCGGTGCCGCACCCATTGGCGCGCCACGAACACCGGCATCTTGGTGTGAAACGTCAACTGCACCTGCTCGAACGGACTGGTATGGCGATGCTGCATCAGATAGTGGATGAGCGCGCGGTCTTGCCTCACCGTCTTCGTCCCGGCGCCGTAACTCACCCGCGCCGACTGCACGATCCGGTCGTCGCCGCCGAGGTAATCCACCAGCCGGACGAAGCCGTGATCCAGCACCGGGATCGGGGAGTCGAGCAGGGCCTCCGCGGCCTCCACCTGAAGATGCGCCATGCGGTCAGTTTACTGAGCGCACTTCGTTGCCGCCCGAACGAGCGAGGCGGCCAAATCGCCCGGGTACAACTCCGGTCGTGGAACGCGGTCTCACCCTCCTCGAACTGCTCGTTCTGGTCGCCATCGGCGCGATCATCGTGAGCTTCCTGCTGCCCTAACCGCCCGGCGGGGCCGGTCAATCCTCGGCGTTCGGCGCGTCCGGCCAACGCGCGGCGAGGATTGCCGCCAACTCGACCAGCATCGCCTCGTCGGTCGCGTCGAACTGACCGACCGTGTGGCCGTCGATATCAATCTGCCCCAGAATGTCCCCGGCCGCATCACGGATGAGGACCACGATTTCGCTGCGGGTCGTGGCCGAGCACGCGAGGTAGTTGCCGACCTTGCGCACGTCGGGCACGACCTGATTGGCGTTTTCCGCTACCGCCGTCCCGCACACGCCGCGCCCGACCGGAATCCGGTCGTGTTCCGTCGCGGCCCCGACGTACGCGTCCAGCACCAAGGTGTCGCCCTCCAGGCGGTACACCCCGCACCAGTCGTAACCCGGGAGTTCGGCCAGCGCGGCCATCGCGGCCTGCCGAAGCGCGCGGCCGACCGCCGGATCCGATGTCACCGACCGGATCACGGACCCGGCGGATGCGGAAGAAATCATGACGAGATTTTGGCGGATTTCCCCGGGCCGGTATCCTCTTGAGTCAATGAATCCCGTAGATGTCACCGTCATCGGCGGTGGCCCGTGCGGCCTGTTCGCGAGTTTTTACGCCGGATTGCGCGGCATGAGCGTCCGCATCGTGGACAGCCTGCCGGAACTCGGCGGCCAACTCACCGCGCTATACCCCGAGAAGTACGTGTACGACATGCCGGGATTCCCCAAGGTCCTCGCCAAGGACCTCGCGCGGCAGATGATCGCGCAGGGTACGCAGTTTCAGCCCGAAGTTCGACTGGGCGAGACCGCGCGAGCGTTGCACGGCGAGCCCGGCGATTATGCGGTGGAAACGGAGGCGGGACATTTTGCCACCCGCACCGTGATCATCTCCGCGGGGGCCGGCGCGTTCTCACCCACCCGGCTCGGCGCGGAACGCGAGGCCGAGTTTGAAGGCCACGGGCTCACCTACGGCGTCCGGCACAAAGAGGCCCTGCGGGGCAAGCGCGTGGCGATCATCGGCGGCGGCGACTCCGCGTTTGACTGGGCCCTCAACCTGCTCGATACGGCCGCGTCGATCACCCTGGTCCACCGCCGCGACGGATTCAAGGCGCACGAAGAGACCGTCGCGCAGGTCCGCGACAGCGCGGTCGACCTGAAACTCTGGTACGCGGCCAAGGCGATTCTCGGCGATCCGGCCACCGGCATCGAAGGCTTGGAACTGGAGCACACCCAAACCAAGGCGCGGGAAACGTTCGCTTGCGACGCCGTGGTCGTGAATGTCGGATTCAAGAGCAGTCTCGGGCCGATCAAAGAGTGGGGGCTCGCGATGGATCGCAACCAGATCGTCGTGAACGACCAGATGGAAACGTCGCGTCCCGGGGTCTTCGCTATAGGCGACGTGGCCACGTTCGGCAGTAAGTTGAAGCTGATCGCGACCGGGGTGGGCGAAGCGGCCACGGCGGTGTGTTTCGCCAAAACGCGCCTGGACCCGGAGGCCAAACTCTTCCCCGGCCACTCGTCGGATCGGGACCTCTGACCGCGCCCGCGTAGGGTAGATTTCCGCAATCGCATGGACGCACTCCGGGTAGGCATTATCGGCGTCGGAAACATTTCCGGGATCTACATCAAGAACCTCACCGCGTACCCGGAGACCGAGGTGATCGCGGTGGCCGATCTCGACGCCGCCCGCGCCGCCTCCGTGGCCCAGCAGCACGGCATCCCCCACGCTCTGACGCCCGACGCGCTTATCGCCCATCCGGACGTGGACCTCGTGCTCAACCTGACGATACCGGCCGCCCACGGCGACATCGCTCGACGCGCGCTCACGGCGGGCAAGCACGTTTACAACGAAAAGCCGCTCACCATCTCGCTGGACGAAGCCCGGGAACTCGTCGCGTTGGCCGATACCAACGGCCGCTACCTGGGATGCGCCCCGGATACGTACCTCGGCGGCGGTCACCAAACCGCCCGCAAAGCGATCGACGACGGGCTGATCGGCGCCCCGATCGGCGCGAGCGCGGCGTTCATGGCCCACGGACCGGAAGCGTGGCACCCGAACCCCGATTTCTTCTACCGCACCGGCGGCGGACCCATGCTGGATATGGGCCCGTACTACGTCACCGCGCTCGTTCACCTGCTCGGCCCCGTCCGGCGGCTCAGCGGGTCGGCCCGCATCAGTCAGGCGACGCGCCCCGTGCCCCGGAGCAACGAGCAGTACTACGCTCGCCCGGATCGCGCCGAGTTCGCCGCGACCGGTTACGAGATGCCGGTCGAAACTCCGACCCACTACGTCGGGGTACTTGAATTCGCGAACGGAGCCATCGGCGATCTCTGCACCAGCTTCGACATTTGGCACCATCGCCACGACTGGTCAAACCCGATCACGATCTACGGCACCGAAGGCACCCTTCTCGTTCCCGATCCCAACTTTTTCGGCGGAAGCGTGAAGGTGAAGCGCCACGACGACTCGGAATGGCGTGAGCTACCGAATCCGTTCAGCTTCAACGAGAACAGCCGCGGCCTTGGGATTCTTGACCTCGCGTACGCGTTGCATCAGGGCCGATCGCCCCGCGTCACCGGCACCCTTGCCCTGCATGCCCTCGAGGTCATGATGGGGATTCCGGAGGCGGACGCCACCGGCACCTACATTCGACCGGCAACTCAGCCCGAACGTCCCGCGCCCATGCAACGGGGCGAGTTCAACGATCCAAACGCCGGCCCGAACGGGTCCTAAGGCATCCCCGCGTCCGGCGGGTAACGTCAGGCCATGAACAGTCAGGCGGGCAATGCGGGCTTCGTCGCACTCATGACGGAGTTCGGCGTGTTCTCCGTCATCGTCGGAGCGCTGATCGTTTGGGTGTTCATCGCCTTCGGCGGCACCCTCGCCAAGCGGATCGGTCGCGCGGAAACGGCCCAACGCGAAGCGCGGCGAGAGGCGGCGCAGCGCCTGAACGCCAAATCGCCGGACTCTCCGCCCGCCCCGTAACCGTTACGCCTTGCCGTCGGAGATGCGCTTTTCGAGCTCGGCCAGCTGTCGTTCCGCCTCACCCTCGGCCGTGCTCACGCCGCCGTTCAGTACCACTTGCGCATCGGCCGCGACTTCGGTCGTGGCCGTCTTCAGGCCCAGTCGCTCCTCCAGCTTCTCAAGTTCGGACTCCGCTTCCATATCGCGGACCTGATCCTCCATCGCCATCACCTTGCCTTGCAAGGATGATCCGAGCATCTCTTGCCGTGCCGCCGCTTCCGCCTGAGCTTCGCGCACCTTTTCTTGCGCGGCCCCGAACCCCTCGTACGAGTTCTCAAACGTCAGCCCTTCCAGCGCCTTCGAGATCGAGTTTTGAATCTGCGCCTGCTTCCACTGCGCCTTCATCGCGAGGGCCTCGGCGGTCTTCTTGCGAACCTCTTCCTCTTGCCGCTTGATCGCCACCTTGACCTGCTCGACCGTTTGCACGGCTTGGTCGTAGCTGACCTGAAGCTGGGCGATCGTCGCGTCGTTGTTCATCTTGGTGCGCATCGCCTGCGTCGCCAAGTCGCGATTGCCGGTCTTGAGGGCCATGGCCGCCTGCGCTTCGAGGCGTGCGCTCTCCTTCTTGGCTTCTTCCAGCATGCCGGCGAGGCGGTTCTTCTGAGTGATCGCCTGGACCGCCTTTTCGCGATTCGCCACGAGCGCTTGGCTCATGTCGCGCTTGGCCTGATCCAGCATCATGTCTGGATCCTCCAGCTTGTCCATCGTGCGATTAAAGAGACCTTTCAGCCAGTTAATAAAACGTTGCATGCCCCGAGCTTCCGTGCCGTCGTCCGGCCCTTTCATCATACACTTGCGCGCTCACCTGCGTTGCATCCGAACGCGGGCGATTGACTATTGGCGACCCGAGAGCACCCGGCGAGGCGGCGTTTCGGGCTGGCTCAGCGACGCATCCCCGAGAAATGCGTGACGAAACTTGAGTCGCTCGACGATCTCGAACTCGTGCGCACGAATCGCCTCCGGCCCGGCCGCTTGCACCGCATCGGCCACTTTCTGCACGTACGTCGCGAGCGGACCGTAGTTGCCGGTGTTCACTTTGCGATCCATCAACGTGGCCAAGCCGGCCTCGGAGCTGATGATCTCGCCGATGCGAACCCGCGCCGGTCCGCTCGCCAGATTGACCAGCACCTCATCATCGGCCGGAAAGTATCGGGCCTTCGCCACGCGGAGTTGGCTCACGCGGAACTCCGGACAGTGCTCGCCGGCGTGCTGAAACACCGCCGTCAGGCGCTTGTCGCGGATGATCGCCCGCACCGCCGCCTCTCCGTCCAGCACGTCGCCGGTGTCCAGGTTCACCACATGCAATTGCCCGTTCTCATTTACGTCCACCCCGAATCGCCGGAAGAACAGCCGGAAGGCGGTCGGCTCGCGCTCTTCCAGATCCATCAGGACTTCGCCCAGGCTATGCCCGCCTTCGCGGAGCGTCGCAAACTGGATAAAGCCAACGCTGAGGTAGCCCGTATCGTAGGTGTTGACCGATTCGAATCCGCCCTCGAGCAGCGAGACGGCCCGGAACACGCGACCCTGCGACTCGGAGATTTCGGCCCGCGCCAGCAACGCCTGCAATTCGCCCGCTGGCATCAACTTGACCGGTTTGCCCGGCGCGATGACGCCTTCGTTGAACCGAAGGTACGCGTACTTTGGCCGCACGTTCACGAAATCCTCGTACCGGTACTCGCGGGATTCAATCTGAACGCGGTACTCCGTCGGGCGCGCGAGGTCGGCCAGAATCGGCGGTACTCCGACGGCCGCCACCATGTCGTCCGGCGCCGGTCCCGGCTCCACGGGCGGATTCGCCGCGGTCGGCTCGGCATTCAGCAAACGCGCCTGCTCGGTCGCGACGGCGAGATCGAAGGCGTAACGGGCGTCAATCCAGCGTTGCCATTCCGCCAGTCGCTCCGGAGTCGGCCGCACCGCATCGGGCGCGGGAGACTTGCCCAAGCCGATTCGCCGCTGGAAGTTCCACAGCCATTCGCTCCCGGCGACGGTTTGCCGGGCAACGTACGGACGATTCGATTGGGCGACCAGCCGCTCCGGTGTCCAGTATCGCCGGACCGCCGTCGCGTCATCCACCGAGAACGGCGGCGTCCGGACGTCCAGTTGAGGCACCAGCCCGTCCTGCGCCAAAATGGTTGCCGCCGCCAGAATCGCGATTTTGCCCACCACTTTGATCATCGCCAAGCCGAATGGTTGGCACCCTCAACGGAACTTTACAGCACGTTCCGTGAAACTTCAAGGTTGCGGACATACGGTTCGAGGCGGGCGCGAACCGTCTCGCCGTCGAAGATGACTGCGCCGAGCGCCGGGTCCGGTGCCTGAAAGAGAATGTCCTCCAGTAGCAACTCCATCATCGTATGCAACCGCCGGGCCCCGATGTTTTCGATCTTTTCGTTGACTTGCATCGCTAACGCGGCCAGTTCGTCCAGCGCATCGGGGGTGAACTCGATGGTCACGCCGTCGACCGCCAGCAGATCGGCGTACTGACCGGTCAGGGCATTTTTCGGTTCGCGCAGAATCCGCCGGAAGTCCTCTGCCCGCAACGCCTCAAGCTGGACGCGGATCGGGAGGCGGCCCTGCAGCTCCGGAATGAGGTCACTCGGTTTCGCGATGTGAAACGCTCCGGCCGCGACGAACAGCACGTGATCCGTCTTCACCGGTCCGAACTTGGTCTGCACGGTCGAGCCTTCGATGATCGGTAGCAGGTCGCGCTGCACGCCCTCGCGCGAGACGTCGGGGCCGGCGCCGGAGCTCTTGATGGCTACCTTGTCGATCTCGTCGATAAAGATGATTCCGGTCTGTTCGGCGCGATGGATCGCCTCGCGATGGATGGTACTGCGATCGACCATCTTCCGTGACTCCTCTTCCACGAGCACCGGTAAAGCATCGGCCACCGAAAGCCGGCGCACGCTGCGACGCGTGCCGAACGGTCCGCCCGGCGCGCTCGTGTCGATGCCCATCTCCTCGATCCCTTGCGCCGAGAACACCTGGACGAACGGATTCTGCGCCTCTTCCGTCTCGATCTCGACCAGCTTCGACGCGTGGGTTCCGGCCCGAATCTCGTCGCGAAGCGTGCTGCGCCGCGCCTGATACTCGTCTTCCGTAATCTCGGGGCGGGCGACGTCTTCCGCGTTATCCGAGTCAAAGAACCCGTACGGCACCGACCACGGCGTCGGACCGTCGTACACGAGGTCAATCAGCCGCTCTTCGGCCCGACGCTCGGCCTCCGGCCGGATTGCGGTGAAGAGTTCGCGCTCGACCAAGCGCACCGCGTTCGCCACCAACTCGCGGACCATCGAATCCACGTCGCGTCCGACGTACCCGACCTCGGTGAACTTCGTCGCTTCGACCTTTACGAACGGCGCGCGGGCGAGTTGGGCCAAGCGGCGCGCGATTTCGGTCTTCCCGACCCCGGTCGGGCCGATCATGAGAATGTTTTTCGGCAGGACGTCGTCGCGTCGCTCGGGAGAAAGTTGCTGGCGTCGGTACCGGTTTCGGAGCGCCACCGCCACCGCACGCTTGGCGGCCGCTTGGCCGACGATGTATTGATCGAGCTCGGCGACGATCTGTCGCGGGGTGAGGTCTTCAATGGGAAGTCGGTCGGCGGTGCCTTCAGCGATCACGTAACTTACGGTACCCGCCCCCGTCTCGCGGCCCGAGCCGGAACGGCCTGCGCGCTCCGAATGCCGGCAACCGCGCGTTGAATCCGCCGCAACGCCTCGTCAATCTCGTCCGACGTGGTCGGATGCCCGATCGTAAACCGAACGCCCTCCGCCGCAGCCACCTCATCCCAACCCATCGCCTGCAATACGTGACTCGGCTCCAGACTGCCGCTGCTGCAGGCCGCCCCGGCACTCGCCGCGACTCCTTCCTGATCCAGCCGGATCAGTAGCGTCTCGGCCGGGATGCCGGGAAATCGGACGTGGACGTGCGTCGCGAGGGTCGGAACGTCGCGCGGTATCGTCAACGTCGCCCCGATCTGCGCCAGTCCGTCGCGCAACCGTGCTCGGAGTTGCCCCGCTCCGTCCGCCGGCTCCGCCCGCCGCACCGCTTCGCCAAACCCCACGATTCCGGCGACGTTCTCGGTGCCTCCCCGCATTTCGCGCTCCTGTCCGCCGCCGGGGGCCAGGCTGATCAGCTTCACCCCCGGCCGAATCGCGATCGCTCCCACGCCCTTCGGGCCGTAAATCTTGTGGGCGGAAACGGTCACAAGGTCCGTGCCGAGCGAATCCATCGTCCAGCTGACCTTGGTAAACGATTGCACCGCGTCGGTATGATGCCATGCCCCGACCGCGTGCGCCGCCGCCGCAATCTCCGGAATCGGGTTGAAGGTACCGACTTCGTTGTTTACGTGCATCGTGGACACCAGCGCCACGGTCGCGTCCAATTCGCGCGTGACCACCGCCACGTCGACGGTCGCGTCGGGGCGTACCGTGAGCATCGTCACCCGGAACCCGAGCCGCTCCAGGAGCGATCGGAGTTCGGTGACGCAATGGTGATCGGCCGATGACAGCAGCACTCGGTCGCGCCCTTCGGGACGTCGAGCGAGGGCCGCACCCACGACCGCCAGCGTGGCGGCCTCCGTACCGCTGCCGGTGAACAGACACGAACCGAAATCCACCCCCAGTGCCTGCGACACGCGTTCGCGCGCCAGATCGACCGCCGCCCGCGCCCGCCGTCCTTCCGCGTACTGACTGCTGGCATTGCCGGCGTCAAGCCAGGGCAACATCGCCTTTCTCACCGCCGGGTCAAGCGGCGTGGTCGCGGCGTAATCGAGATAAATCCGATCGCGGGCCATCATAAAAACCGCCGGAACGTGTCGGCCCCGGCGTACGTCAGCAGGAGCCGCGCGTACGACTTCCACCGAAAAGGGCTATGGCGAATGGACTTCCGGAAGCAGGCGCGCGCATCGGTCGGCTTGCCGTTCAGCATCTTTACCGTGCCCAGCGCCGCGTAGTTGAACCCCCGCAGGCCGAACTCGGCCTCATCGCGCCCGTGGATACGGCCCGAGGCCAGGTGCATCTCGAGGCGGGTGTGAATCCACTCGCGCAACAGCTCGTCATCGCGCCAAATGCGCTCCAGCTTGTGGCTCGCATTCGTGCCGTGCACACGGTACTGCGTCAACCGCTCGTTCACAAACCCGCACTCGGCGACCTCGGCCACGCGGAACCACATCTCCCAGTCGCCGCTGCCAAAGTACCGCTCGTTGAACCCGCCGAGCTCGCGCAGGATCGCCGTCCGTGCGAGCGCCGCACTCGCAATAATCTTGTTCTCGAACACCAGACCGCAAAGAATGTTGCCCGTTTCGAACTGGGGAAACCGAAAGCCGAGCGGGTTGCCGGGCGTCACCTCGCCTTTGCCGTCGATAAACTCTCCGCCCGTGTGCACCAGCCCAATGAGCGGATTCGAGTCCATCATTGCGACCTGACGCTCCAGCTTCGTCGGCATCCACACGTCGTCGTCGTTGAGGATCGCCACGAATTCGCCCTTCGCCTGACTCAACGCGACGTTCAACGACCCGTACGTACCGAGATTCGACTCATTGAAAATCGCAATGACATCGGGCTGAAGCGCCAAGATCGCCCGGGTGTCGTCTTCGCTGCCGTCGTCAATCGCGATGATCTCGTAATCGGTGAACGTCTGGGCGCGAATGCTTGCCAATGCCTTCATCAGATAGGCATCGTGGTTGTAGCAGGTCAACAGCACCGAGACGCGCGGCACGGTATAGGTTACCGGCTGGCTCAGCCTCGTTCGTGGATCAGCGCAAGAATGGCCCGAAGATGCTGCAGCATTCGGTCGCGGATCATGTGGGCATCACCCGGAACGTGGAGAAATCCGCTGCGGGTACCGGGCAGCAACTGCGGTGCGCGATACGCCATGAAATTGCACAAATAATCCCCCGGGTTTGCGCTGAGCCGCGCATGACCGAGCACTACGATCTCCGCGGTAAGGTCCGGTGACCAGAGCGACGCCGCGGCATTGACCGGACCCGCCAGCACCGGCGCGGCGGTTTGACCCTCGATATCGGGCGTGGGTCCGACCGCGTTCCATCCGTACAATTCCACGCTGAAATGCGGTCGATCTGCGGCGACGCCGAGCATCAGCAGCCGTTCCGGCGGGTTGCTTTGCCGCGCGATCAGCCACTGCTCCGCCGCCGCGTACGACACCGGCAACAGTTCGAACGGCTCTCCACAGTGCTCCGCCAGCCACGCCGCCGGATTGTCGTTGATATCGCCAAACCCGGTAAATCCGGTGACCAAAAGCGAATGCGTCGCCATCGTGGAACTCGAGTTTAGCGTCCCGCGCTCGCCTATACTTCGCGGTATGCGACGGATCGGAAGCACGTTGGCGGCCCTGAGTTTCGGTGCGATGGCGTTGGCCCAGGCCAGTTTGCTGCAGGCCGGACCGATGGTGGGCTACGTCGAAATGACCGAGGCGGCCATCTGGGTGCAGACCAAGCGTCCGGCGAAGGTGCAAGTCATCGCGATCTTTCCCGACAACCGCACCCTCGCGTCAGGCACGGTCAGCACCACCGAGGAAGGGGACCGCATCGCGACGATCCGCCTGACCGGGCTGCCGTTTGACACCGCGGTCCGCTACATGGTGCTCATCAACGGCGAGGATATCTCCGTAGACCGTCCGCTCACGTTTCGGACGCAGCCGCATTGGCGGTGGACCACGGGGCAGAACACGCCCGAATTCACGTTCGCTTTCGGATCCTGCGCGTACTTTAACGATCCGCCCTTCGACCGGCCCGGTACGCCGTACGGAGGGCCGACCGACATCTTTCGTACCATCGCCGCCAAGCGGCCGGACTTCATGTTATGGCTTGGCGATAACGACTACTACCGAGAGCCGGACTGGCTGACCGAGGCCGCGATGCGCTACCGTTTTGCAAAAGGGCGCAGCCACCCCGATCTGCAACCGCTCTTGAGTAGCGTGCCGAGTTACGCCATTTGGGATGACCACGACTTCGGCCCGAACGACAGCGATCGCAGCTTTCGGCTGAAGGAACAAGCGTTGCAAATCTTTCGGGACTACTGGCCAGCGGTGCAGTACGGGACCGCCGATACCCGCGGCGTGTTTCAACGGTTCGAGTGGTTGGACTGCGAGTTCTTCATGCTCGACGATCGGTTCCATCGCTCGCCCAACAACGCGCCCGAAAACGCCGATAAGGTGATGCTCGGAAAAGCCCAAACCCAGTGGCTAAAAGACGCGTTGCTGAATAGTAACGCCAGCTTTAAGTTTGTAGTCAACGGCGGGCAGATGATCAACGATAACAACTTCGAGTGCTTCTCAAAGTTCCCGGGCGAACGCGATGATCTGTTTCAGTTTATCGGCGCGAACCGGATCGAAGGCGTGGTGTTCTTGAGCGGCGATCGCCACACCACGGAGTTGCTGAAGACCACCGGTTGGGCGATTCCGTACCCGCTTTACGAGTACACCTCGAGCCCGCTGACTTCGGGCGTTCCCGCGCAGGCCACGGGCGATCCGCTGGGGGTGCCGGGCACGTTTGTGAAGGCGAGGAACTTCGGGATGATCCGCGTTTCGGGCCCGCGCGGCAAACGGATCGCAACGCTATGGGCGATGGATGCGGCGGGGAACAAGTTGTGGGAGCAGACGATTCGGCAGGAAGAGTTGCGCGCGCCGCGTTAGTTGCTTTTCACGACAGGTTCCGGCAAGTTCTTCAGCCACTCGACATAGTGCTTAAGTATGCGCTTTAGGTCATCATAAAGTGTCCAAAGCTCGCGAAAAGACACGCGAACTTGGTCCTCCTCTTCCGTTGTATTAATAAAGTAATAAACTTCTTGAATTTGACCAGTGTCGTCGGCGCCGAACCACAAGTCGAACGTTCCACGATGTGTGCTCTTGCCACGAACTTTCATTGTGCGCCGGAGCAATGCGAGGAAATCGTGGTCCCACTCTATGGCAGTAGCGAATCGCCTCATGACGACAAACGGTTCATAGTTCAGTGGAAAGCGATCCGCATCTTTAACCTTTTCTTGAAAGTGGTTCGCAAACTTTTCAGGTTTTATCCATTCCTTGGTACAGCCCATTACGCTCTCCAACAGCACATAAAACGAGTTGATCAAAGCTTGAGACACTTGCACGAAAACCAGATAATGGATTTCATCATCACCGAGACTCACCTCTGCTATAAAATCAAAGGGTTTGTCAGATAACTGCTCAACCTCGTGCTTGTACCCTACCGACCATTCCGACTTCTTAAGAAACATCTCAAAGTTCTTACACTCGTGCGTCACGATGGTGAGCCAAAGCGCTACCGACTGCTCCGCAGCGTTGACTCGTTCAAACTGCTCGATCCGCCCAGAACAAAAGTTTCTTTCCTGAATTTCTGCCAGGTAGGGGCCTGTAACAAAGTCTTCGGTTCTTGATCCAACAATGACCCTAGCCAAACCATTCATTGAGCTCGAATCAGCTTTTTGGTAATGCATGCATGTACAGACGCACAAAAAAGCAAGGACACATCTACTTTCCGTGATCCGCAAACCCCGCGCTGGTGCCCGGGGTGGGACTCGAACCCACACGCCCTTGCGAGCAAGGGATTTTAAGTCCCCTGTGTCTACCATTTCACCACCCGGGCGGGCGAACCGATAGTGTACTGGAGCCGCCCGCCGCCCGAAAC
>JANRKI010000044.1:0-33643 GCA_033763535.1 Fimbriimonadaceae bacterium
CGAGGTGAAGCAGCACGACGCCCTCGACGCGGTCTCCGCGAACCTCGCGATCATGGCGGCCGGACACTACGAAACGGAACAGCCGGGCGTCGTCGCGCTGGCCGAACGGCTCCGCGAGGCTCTACCAACCGTCACTTTCGATGTGTTCGAGCCGTCGGTCGGCACCCACGGTCGGGCATTTCACGTCGGGTAGCTGCGGCACCTCCGCTCGGCGGGAACGCTACCGATCTCCGGAGCCCCTTCGCTCTTCTGAGGGAGAAGGGTTGGGGATGAGGGTCCGTGGGGCGGGCGTCCCGCCTGCCAAACGAAACCGCACAATAAAGCCAATCCTTCGCAGGCAAGATGCCTGCGCCACGACGCATCACGCATCCTACAGAAGGGTTGGGCAATAAGATGTGCGTTTCATCGCCCGACCAATGCGCTTCCTAGTTGCCCTTTCGAGGGTAAATCTGCGCATAGGCATCATTCAAGCGTCCGTCCTCGCCATAGCGCGTTTTCACGCACCAAACCGTGCCGGTTGTCAGCACGCTTAAGTCCGACTTGAGGCAGAAGCCCGTATCAGATTCACTCTCAATTTCCAGATTAAGCTTGTTGATCACGTAATCTTGGAACTGTTGTCGCGTCCATCGATTTGACCTCGCGTGCTTGATTCCAAGACTCAGACGCTTAATCTTTTCACTTGACACGAGCACGTGCTCATATTTTCACGCAGTAGGCGTATCCCACCGCGAACGAAGCTACAACCAGTAGCGGACATCGCAGTTTACGTGCAAACTGCTTAGCGGCGTCCAAGAACTATCCCCCATCCTGGTGCCCAAGGTGCGCCTTGGCCGGAATCCGGATTGACAACCCAGTTTCCGGTTTCTGCTCCGGCACGCGCGTAGTGATCGAGCAGACCGGATCTGCGTAAGGTAGTGAAGGTAAACGCATGAGAGTTCGTCGTGAATGGGTTGTAATGGTACTCGGCGGCCTGAATCTCACCGCCTATGTGGTTTAACTTGTTAAACCACATCTGTCCAGGGAGATCATCATTCAAAATTTCAAGTGCCCCATCGGGGATCGGATCCCCCGGATCGATGCCTTCATCATTGCCGTTTTCCGCCGAACCCTGACTGGCACTCGTCTGCCGCGTCACCGAATCCATCCGGTCCGGGTAAGAGAATAGATACTTCGAACCATCTTGATCCGAAGACCGGTAATCACCGACCCAGCGGGCAAGGTACATTGCTCGAACAGCCCGATCTTGCCGTGTACAATCGGTCATCATCTTACCGATATACCTGGATATCCGGTCGAAAAGTTGCGTCTTGAGGCAGTCTACCTGCCTCGGCCAGGCGGGCAATCTTCAAGTTTGGCAATTCGTTCAGGATCTCAAACTCAGTCACTAGGGGGGTCTCCTGAAGCCAAACATCTTCCAGTTGCGGAAAGTTACGGAGGCTCGCTAGGTCTGTAAACTTGCGAGCGCGGGTGATGCGAATCCTTTTGAGATTCGAACACCCATCCCATGCGGCTAAAGACACGATGTTTGTACCGAACACGCTGAGTTTTTCAAGTTGAGGCAAATCGATTGAAATCGGCTCCTTAGGCTTAAATTCGTAAATGCAAAGATTCTGGAGTGCCGGATGCGAAAGGCACAGATACCGACTTTCGTACCATTCCACGATAAGTTTTACAAGATGCGGAAACACTCGTGGATCGCAAGCACATGCGCAGTTATCTTCCAAGTACAGCGTACGTAAGCGCGTCAACTCGTGGACCTTATCCAGCGGGCGCTTCTCAAAATCAAGCACTCGGAAGTGTTCGACGAACTTCCAGTCCGAAAGCACATCGTAAAAATTGCGATTCTCCGTCGTCACATGGGCTAATTCAAGCGCGTTGATCCCGTAACGAAGTGCCGTTTCAACTGCCGCCGCTGGGTATTCACGGCGCCAAACACTGAAGTACTGCCGACCATCAAAATCACGGATAAAATCAGTCACTAGTGAAGCATAGCATCTTTCAACGCCTCTTCGCATTTATTCTGTTTGCGAGGTTTTTACCCCCCCCCCCAAGGATTCGATCTTGTCCTGCTCCTTACCGCGCAAATCATCCCCGTCGAAAGGTTCAAAGTCAACCTCGCCGTCCTTCTTAAGACTCCCTTTGTACAAATGTTCCTTACGTCGTCTCTCGAAGTCCGTGGTAGACCCGACATACGGACCACTGCGAATTTCGAGATCGAGGATTACGTAGGTCGCTCGCTGCTTCATCTTTGGAATCACACGGACAGTTCCCGCTGCAAAATCAATCAGCTCGTCAGCGTGACGTACAGCTGCAACATTCGGAACCGGTGCGATCAGAAAGACGATATCTGCTGCAACCCCTCATCCATTCTCTAGACTTGGATCGTTGGTAAAGTCTCGTAAACCCTTTTCCAGCATGATAAGGTCGAATGCCGTTTCGATCCATAGCCCGAGCGGATCCACCGCCGTTAGCGGATTGTTCTCGCAGTAGGTGTACCAATTCCGACCATCCTTGATCGGATCGCGGGTCAGGAACCGACCCGTCGAAGGGTCGTAGTACCGGTGACCGAGCAGTTGGAGTCCGGAATCCCCGCCTGAACTAGAACGGGGTAGTGATGAGGTCAAGCGTCTCACCCACCTACGCGAACGTCTATCCCCATCTGAAAAGCACCTCATGTGCTTGTGCTACCAAGTTTCTTATTTAAATATTCGCAGCGACAGGCCGATTCAGGCCGGCCGCTTCGGACTATGTGACGAAGGTATGATCACGATTCATTCTAATCTTCTGGATCGTATACCGTAAGCCAATGCCAGAAACTGCGAGGATGAGTCAGGTTTTCAGACGCAATCGCGCGTAGCTCTGAGTCAGAAATTTCCCCACGTACGTATCTTTCGAGAGCTAGTAAAGACTGGTAGAACTCTGTCTTTATTTGCGACTTTCGCTTGGGTCTCCATTGGGTTACCCCTAATCTAATCAACTTGCAACAAATCCAGTACCGTACTAGTGGATGTAATCTTAGCGTCAAGAGTTGAAGAAGAGCCTCCGCTTTACTTGCCTCCGTACTGAACGCGATCAAATCAACAATCTCAGTACGCGCAACGGTTTCTGTGATGAGTTCGAAGAGTTGAAGCAGGTCACTCAGTGACAAATCGTGGGACTCGGCTGCATGAGATTCCAATTTGTCATAGAGCACCGGCCAGTTTCGCTGCTTCGCAAGACCGACGAGGTAACGAGCCTGCTCAGGAAGATCTTCACTTTTTCGGTCCATCCTTGCCCTTCCTTTGAAACTTCATGTTCTAAATTCGTTTCAAGTGCCTACGCCTTACATCATCCCCAAGGGCTAGCTCATCTCGCATTCTCGTGAACGTCCACGTGATGTGGGGCGGGCGTCCCGCCTGCCAACCGAAACGGCACAATCAAGCCGGCCCTTCGCAGGCAAGAGGCACGACGCCTCGCGTATCCTCGCGGTAAGTGATTCGACCGGTGCGGCGCGCAATCCGGACTTGACGCCGACCTCGTCATGCCTCATATCCTACAACACATTCCCGCCGGCCGAATCAAGCCGAACGACCCCTAACAAACCCGTACCAGCCCGAACGCACGATAATGGATCGTACGATGCTTGCCATCCCTATCGCCCTGGTGGTTTTGCCTTCGCCGCCCGCACACGTGGAGGCGATGATTCGGGACATGACGCTTCCCCACGAGGCGATTCCGCGCGGCGTCCCGGCGGGCGTGGACTGGCGAGAGCGTCCACGACTCGCGATGGGCGATCACCCGGGCGAATTCCGGGCGTTTATCACCTGGGGACAGGTGTACGCCGCGGAGGGAGTCACCGATACGCGCGGAGTGCGCGTTCAGATTCGGTACGCGCAGGCGTGGTTGCGATCCAAGCGGACCGGCGCATGGCGGCAGGTGCAGTTTGCGCAGCGCGTGGAAGGTGCCGCGTACGTGGAGTCGTTTGCGAACGACGCGAATCAGCCGGCCGATCTCCGGACCGAGTCGGACGGGTCGATCTCGGTCACGATCGTGCCTGCGCACAACTTCCATTTCTGGACTCCCAGCCGGATCGCGATTGATCCGGCGGATATCGGTGGCGTGGTCACAGCGGTACAGGCGCGGCTGGTGCTCGATCCGGAGTTCCGCCAGGCGCGACGACCGGTGCCGGCGCTGATGATGTCGATGGGGGCCGACTACTGGAAGGCACTGGATTCGCCGTGGGATCACTTCAAAACGAACGGCGACGCGGGCATCGGACGATTCCGCAAGCTGACCGGCCGTTGGAGCTGGCACTATATGACGACCGTTCCTGCCGACACGCTGCGAAAAGTCCCGCCTCCGCCACCCACCGATCGCTCGGTGGTTGCCGTATCCCTATAATAGAGTCAGAATGGGGTCGGCACGATTGGAGGCGCACGAGGTGTCGCCGTTGGTCGGTCGACTCCAGATGCAGCGCCTCGGTGAACCGCGGCCGGAACCCGAGATGCGCGACATCGTGACGGTCGAAGACATCGCCGAAGCGCTGGACCTGCCTGTGGAGACCGTAGCGGCCGAACTCGAACGGATGCACACCGAGGATCGCGAGGCCCGCTTGGTCGGAGTATTGCGCGAGCTGGAGGAGCCTCTCTACCGGGTCGAACGTCCGGCGGTTACCCCGGCGGAGACCGTGAATCCGCTGCATCGGCTCCGGTCAGTCCAAACGTTGATCGAGCGGGCGCGGCCGGTTCCGCTGGTGCGCCGGGCGATGACCGTCGATGCCGATGAGCGGTTCGGACAGCAGTTGGGCCGATGGGTGCTGCTGATCTTCGCGGCATTGTTCATCGCGCTGCTGGTGTGGGGTTTGTGGCGCGGCGCGTCCTAGGACTTTCGATGCTCAACCACTTGAGCGTGACATACTCATGCAATTCAGTGTGAGTGAGTCATGCCCAGGAGCTACTACGACATTCTCGGCGTTGGTAAGTCCGCCGATGATCGCGAGATCAAGACGGCTTACCGTCGGTTAGCGCGCCAGTATCACCCCGACGTGAACCCGAACGATCCGACCGCCGCCGCAAAGTTTCGGGAAGTCAGCGAGGCGTACGAGGTGCTCGGCGATCCGGACAAGCGTGCGAAGTACGACCAGTACGGCGCGAACTGGGAGCAATTGAGCGAAGGGTTCGGCGGCGGCATGAACTTCGACTTCGGCGGCGGTTTCGGAACGATCTTCGAACAGTTCTTTCAGGGCCGCGGCGGGGTAACGGCAGAGGCGTACGCGCCGCAAGATTTCGAGCGGACGATCGAGGTGCCGTTGGAGGAGATTGATCGCGGCACGTCGCGCGTGCTGACGTACCAAACGATGGATTCGCACGTGTCTCGGGAGCGCGTGACGACGATTCCGCAATCGAAACGGGTCGAGATTCAAATACCCGCGGGCTTTCCGGACGGCGGCAAGCTGACGGTGCCGGGCAAGGGTACGGCAGGGATGAACGGGCGCGCCGGAAACCTGGTGGTCACGGTGCGCTGGGCCGCCCACCCGCAGTTTCGGATTCATGAAGGCGCTCTCGAGACAGACCTCGTGCTTCCCTTCACCACCGCGTCGCTCGGCGGAACCGCGCGGGTGATGACGTTGCGCGGTTCAGTCAGTCTGGATGTTCCGGAAGGCACTCAGAGCGGTCAGCGATTTCGCCTCGCAGGCCAAGGCATCGCCACGCGGACGGGTGGTCGAACCGACCTGTTTGCGCGGGTGAAGATCAGCGTGCCGAAGCATCCGCGCGGCGAGGTCCGCGAACTCCTGAAGCGATTGGCCGAACTGACGGAGGGTAGCGATGCGAAGTGAGCAGCAACCGGTTTACATGATCGGGGTGGCGGCGCAACTGTGCAACGTCCATCCGCAGACGTTGCGCCAGTACGAACGGCTCGGGCTGATTCAGCCGCAACGGGCCGGCGCCAAGAACCGGCTCTACAGCGAGTACGACATCAAGCGCGTGCGTCGGATTCAGCGCCTCACGCAGGAGATGGGCGTCAACTTGGCCGGAGTAGACCTCATTCTGCGGCTACTGGAGGACATGGAGGAGATGCGCCGGGATATGGAGCGCGCCTTCGAGGAGTACGTGACCGAGGCCGAGCGTCGGATCGCCGCGATGCACGAGCGACCCGACATTCCGGTGCGGAAGGACGAGTCGCTGCTGCCGGTGCCCAACTTTTCGCGGCGCAACGCCATCGATCTGTAGCGTGGCCGGCCTACTTCGGGACCGGCCTACATTGGCACTGGACTACGCCGCCGCCGAAGCATTGGCGCGGCGAATCGGTAAACGCTGCCGGGCCACAGCGCTTCGCCAGGCCCATTCCACCGGCCCCATGGTGTAGCGCGAAAGCCACAGGTGACTGAAAATCAGGTTCACCACCCAAACCGCCGGTACAAATGCGAGTAGTGCGAAACCGTGCCAGCGGCCGAACTGTCCGAAGCCCCAACTGTAGAAGATCGTCGAACAGATCACGCTTTGCAACAGGTAGTTGCTCAGCGCCATTTGGCCGACCTTGCTGATGGCGGTTGTGATCGGTCGCAGCAGGCTCTTCTCGACGATCACGGCGATCAACGTAAGCCAGCCCACCGCCAAGATCGGGCCAAGCAACACTTCGATGAGGACGCTGATACTTTTGAGGGCAGGCGTACCGGCCAGGAAGATCATCGGCCAGTTGAGCAAGATGCCTCCGCCGAGACACGTGATGAGAAGCCAACGCGTCATTTTCGGATGCTGGCTGGGCGCCTCCAGGAACCGCTTGGCCTGGAAGATCACGCCGATGCTAAACATCGCGATGAGACTCGGCAGCATCGAAATCGCGATGAGAATCGCCAGCACCGGCCAAAAAACGGCCCGGTACTTCAGCTGGTCGAGATACGTGCCGTCGCGGTAAGCGAACACCTCGTCTTGCAGTCGGAACGGCCAAAACTCGATCGGCGCGCCGGAAGTCGAGTCGGCCCCGCTGATGGCGTTGGTCCACATCATGCCGCCTGCCAAGCCTCCGCAACAGATGAGATGGAAGACGCCGAGCCCGATGAGCAAATTGCGCCACTGCTGGCCGCCCAGCCGACTCACCAGCGCCATCATGACGAACGAGACCACCGAGTACGTGAAGAGGATGTCGCCGTACCAGATGAAGATGCCGTGGATGGCACCGAGCAGCATCAGCAAGCCGGTGCGACGCCGGTAACCCGCCGGCCAAAAGCGCTTGAAATCGAGCTGCGGATTCGCGGCGGCCTTCGCGGCGGCACGTTGATATTGCATGTACAGCCCAATGCCGAACAGGATCGCGAGGGCGTTGCGAAACTTGCCGGATGCGAAGGCATCCACGAACGCGTTCGCCCACATCTCGGTGCCCTTGAGCTGGCGTTGCCCGCCGCTGAACTTGAACGACAACGTCGGATGCGCAAACGCTTCGATATTGGCGATGAGGATGCCGAGAATCGCGATTCCGCGGGCCACATCCAGCACCACGATTCGGGACGGCGCGGCAACCGGCTCCGGCGAATCGCTTGGAGCCGCTGCGCCATTCGCGGGCGCACCGTTCATGGGCACGCCGTTCGGGGGCACGCCGTTCGGGGCGGGTTCGGGAAATGCGTCAGGGCTAGCCATTGGCGAGCCCTACTCTAGCAGAACTAGTTCTTGATGAAAATTCCCGTGCGCGGATTGCAGGACTTCTTGCCCGTCTTCTCGTCGTACTGCTGGTGGTACTCCTCGGCCATCCAGAAGCGCGGCGCGGGCTTCACGGTGGTGGCGATCGGACGATTCCAGTTCCGTTGTTCGCGCTGGCGGGACTTCAGTGCCGTATCAACCTGGGTTTGGTTGAAGGTCCAGATGGCGGTGCGGTACTGGTCACCGACGTCGGGCCCTTGGCGGTTGACCAGAGTGGGATTGTGCCATTCCCAGAAGGCCTTCAGGATCTCGGCGTAGCTCGTCTTGGTGGTGTCGAACTCCACGAGGACCGACTCGGCGTGACCGGTGTTGTTGTAGCAAACTTGCTGGTAGGTCGGATTGTTCACGCGGCCACCGGCGTAGCCAACGGCGGTGGCGACGACGCCTGGCTGCATGCGGAACCATTCCTCGACGCCCCAAAAGCAACCGGCGCTCAGCATCGCGACTTCGCGATTTTTGCCGACCTTCAGCGGCCAACCGTCACGGATGGCTCCCGGATTGGTGCCGACATCTTTCTTCACCGCGACCTGTCCGACGCCCGCCGGACCGGCCTCCTTTTGGGGGACGGCGTTGGCGCCGCTGACAAAAAGCACGGCGGCGATGCACGCGAGCGCACCTCCGCCCGAGACGGTAAGGATTGCGTTTTTCATGGTGATGATTAAAAGTACGTTCCCCGTCGGAAAGTTCATCCGCGCTGGGACCAAAAAACTCGCGTTGAGAGGCGCAACCGGCCCCGTGCCATCACGTAAGATGTTGGAGATGTCTCGCCTCCGACGTTCTCAGGCCGTGCCCGCCACGTTCATTTCGGCGTTGGCCGTGGTGTGTTTGACCGGTTGCGCCCGTCAGTACGCCACCACGGAGAGACGCACTTGCGTGGACCAAAACGGTCGGGTGCTGCCCGATTCCTACTGCAACAGCTCGTCGTACAACTCCGGCATTTACCGGTATCCGCGCTATATCTACGGCGGCACGTACGACCAGAACTCGGGCATGATGCGCAACTTTCGGTCGTCGCCATCGCCGAACGCGAATGTCGTCGATAGTCGCGGCACGGTGATTCGTCGCGGCATAGGCAGCGCGGGCCGCGGTTTCGGCGGCTTCGGCCTGGGTTAACTCCATGCAGCGATACGCGATCGCCCCGCGGGCGGATTGGCGGACCAAGGTCGAGTCGCTCGGCCTGCTGTTCCATACAACGGAGGACGGTACCGATGCGGGGGTGCCGTACTGGTCGGAAGACGCGTACTACACGCTTTCGGACGCGGACGTTCAACGCCTCGAATCGGCCACCAACGAGCTGCACGCGCGGTGCCTTGACCTGGTGCAGCACGTGATCGACGCAGACCGGTTTGGGGAGTTGCATGTGCCGGAGCCGCTGATTCCGCTGATCCGCGAAACCTGGGAGACCGAGCCGCCGAGCCTGTACGGTCGGTTCGACCTGGCGTACGACGGCAACGGCGAGCCGAAGTTGCTGGAGTACAACGCCGACACGCCGACCTCGCTGCTGGAGGCGGCGGTGATTCAGTGGCACTGGGCGCAGGAGAAGTTTCCGCAGGCGGACCAGTTCAACGGCATCTGGGAAGCGCTGGTGGAGATGTGGAAGCGGCTAAAAGCCGAGCGCGCGTTCTTGGGGGCCGAGATTCACTTTGCCCACGTGGACGAGATGGAAGATCTCATGACGGTCGCCGTGTTGCAAGACACCGCCCAAGAGGCGGGACTGGTGACTTCGAGTCTGGGCATCGAAGAGATCGGCTGGGACCCGGGGTCCAAGTGTTTCGTCGACCTCGAGGAGATGCGTATCTGGTCGATCTTCAAGCTGTATCCGTGGGAGTGGATCGCGAAGGATGACTTCATGCCGCAGATCGCCGAGACAATCCGCGAGACGCAGTGGATGGAGCCGGCGTGGAAGGCGGTGCTCTCGAACAAGGCGATTCTGCCGCTGCTTTGGGAGCGATTTCCGGGACATCCGAATCTGCTGCCGGCGTACTTTGACGGTCCCCGCGGGATGACGGATTACGTGAGCAAGCCGATTTTTGGCCGCGAAGGTGCGAACGTGACGGTGTACCGTGGTGGGCAAGCCGCTGCCTCCGCCGACGGTCCGTACGGCACGGAGCCGTTGGTGTACCAACAATTGGCGCCGATTCGCCCGTTCGACGGCCACACGCCGATCATCGGGTCTTGGGTCATTGATCACGCGTCGGCGGGCGTGGGCATTCGCGAATCTCGCCCGATCATTACGGACAACTTTTCCCGGTTCGTACCGCATGTGATACAGTGACAGCGCATGCTTGAGCGGCGTGGCTTTACCCTGATTGAGTTGCTGGTGGTGATCGCGATCATCGCGATTCTGGCCGCAATCCTCTTCCCCGTTTTCGCCCAGGCCAAACTTTCGGCCAAGCGGACGCAGGCCCTGAGCCAGATGCGCCAGTTGGCGTCTGCGGTGATGCTGTACGCCGGCGACGCCGACGACTTCTTCGTCCCCGCCTCGGTGCGACCGCGCAACTCGGTCGGAGATCCGGAGGTGTGGCCACCGAAGGTTTTGCCCTACGTCAACAACACCGCGATCTTCATCGCACCGGATAGCAACGGCACGTTCGCGGCGAATTGGGCCACGCGACGGAATCAGAGCATCGGTTACAGCGACGCGACCGGGGTGGACGAGAACGCGTCGGTTTTTCCGGGAGCGGCGACGCCCGGGACGGAAGGATTCATCTCCGCCGCGTCGTTCAGCGCGGCCGATGCACCGGCGCAGGTCGCCCTGTTCGCGACGACGCCGAACTCGGTGGGGGGTAAGGAGCGCGGCTACGTGTTTAATCCGTACAATGGGCCAGACGATCCGGCGGGTCGCTACGAGTTCGGGCTACCGTTGATTGCCGACGTCAATCTTTGCACGACGCCGTACCGCGGGCAGAACCTGACGGGCCTGGCTCCCGGACGCCTCAAGCCGATTTATGCCCGGTACGGAGGCGACGGATCGGGGAACGGGACGACACCGGTGATCTTCGCCGACGGTCACGCGAAGACCTACTCCGCGAACCGACTGAACGCGCCCGGCGAGATCATTTGGCGATTTCGGTGAGCCAGGCCCGAATCGGCGCGATGCACTCGCGGCGGATCTCGTGGCCCATTTCGAACGCGTGCGACGTCAGAGGCGTGCCGGATTGGCTTAGAGCCGATTCGGTGCGCCGGAACTCGCCAAACGGGATGATCTCGTCTTCGGTGCCGTGTTGCAGGTACGTCGGCGGCAGCACCCGCTTCGGGGCGACCTCGCCAAACGGGTAGCGGGACGAGAGCGCGAGGACTCCGGCGTAGGCCGACGGCTCGTGTTCGGCCAATCCGAGCGCCATCATGCCGCCCTGACTAAACCCGCCGAGAATGGTGCGCCGCGGTCGGTAGACCGAGGCGATTTGAACGCTCAGCCGGGTCATTGCGCCGATCACGTCGGCATCTTGCCAACTCACGCCGTCCTCGGTCCATTCCAGTGGAAACCAGGCGTACTGACCCGGGCCAAGTTCGAGCTGGGCGCGGATGGCGAGGATGTCGGTGGGCGGCGCGATGGTCTCGCCGAGGGCGAAAAGGTCCGACTCGTTGCTGCCGTAACCGTGAAGCAGGATCAGCAACCAGTCGGAATAGCCGGTCCGAGCGTGACTGACGAGGTTCAGGCCGGCAATGGGGGTTGCGCCGAGGTTCACGACGAAGGGGATACCAGAACTTTCAGGATTCGCCGCGAGGCACATTTATCGATCGCGACGGGGTGGTGTACGATTCGGCGATGCTTGGGTTGAGTCTGATGGTGGTGGCCTCGGCGGATCGTGCCGAACTGGACCGGATCGCCGAGCGGGCGGCGCGCGCCGCAATCGCCCAGTTTTCGGCGCAGAACGTCCGGGAGGAGCAGGTGTCCGTCGCGATCGCGGCGATCTCGGCGGATGGACGCAGTTACGAACAGGGCGGATTCCGGGCTGAGGCGTCCTACTATCCGGCGAGCGTGGTCAAGCTGTTCTATCTCGCGCACTTGCACCATCTCCTGGCGGGAAAGAAGCTTCGTTGGAACGACGAACTTAAACGGGCGACCCGAGACATGATTGTCGACAGCTCGAACGACGGCACCGGACTGGTGCTGGATACGATCACGGGCACCACCGGCGGTCCGGAGCTCGCTAAGCGAGACCTCGCGAAATGGATGGATCGGCGACAAGCGGTCAATCGGTGGTACGGCGGGCTGGGCTACACCGGGCACAACGTGTGCCAAAAAACGTGGAACGAAGGGCCGTACGGACGGGAGCGTCAGGGGTACGGGCCCAAATTTGAGCTTCGGAACGCGCTGACGGCGGCGGTGAGTGCGCGGCTGATGGCGGACATCGCGACCGACCGCATCGTGAATCCGGCGGCGTGCGCCGAAATGCGCGACCTGTTGCGCCGCCCGATTCTGGCGGAGGATCCGAGAGCCGATTTCCAGAGCCGGGCGTTCATCGGGAAGGCGTTGGCACCTGGGGCCAAACTGTGGTCGAAGGCGGGTTACGTCGAGAATGAGCGCCACGATGTCGCGCTGATCGAATCGCCCAGCGGTCGGCGGGTGGTGTTGGCCGTGTTCACGAAGCAGCAAAGTCGCACGCCGGACCTGATTCCTTACATCGCGCGGCAGGTGCTGGCGTCATTCGAGGTTCCGGTGCAGGAGAAGATTGAGGGGACGGAAACCGTGGCGCAGGCGGACGCGTTCTAACGGGTGTGCGCGCGTTCACGCTGATTGAACTGTTGGTGGTGATCGCGATCATCGCCATTTTGGCGGCGATTCTGTTTCCGGTGTTTAGCCAGGCGAAGGCGGCGGCCGGGTCGTCGGTGTGTCTCAGCAATTTGCGGCAGATGGGCACGGGCTTCGGACTGTATCTTCAGGATTGGGACGACCGTCTGCCCGACCGGCGTGACCTCAAGGCACGGGAATATCGGCCCTGGAGCGGTTGGCCACCGAGCGATCCACGCGGCGGATGGATGCTTCTGTTGCTGGATGGGTACGGGGTCGACGACATCGCCTCTTGCCCGAGCGTGCGAGGATCGCGCATGGGGACGCTGCCTCAGGTGGTCCAGGTGGACCCGGATACCCGACATGAGAGTCGCTACTGGCTGTGGCGGTTTGACCAATTGACGCCGACGCTGGACAATTGGTGGGGAAAGTCGCCGGACGAGGCGGTCGCGGACCTTCAGGCGGCGAACAACCCGATCGCGGGCATTCCGAACGGCGTGGCCGACGCGGAGTTGGCGGTGGACCCGTACTTTCCCGCGACGATCGGCACCGTTCCGCCCGAGTTACGTGGGCTTTCCGTGCACTTCGGCGGGCGGAATCGGTTGTTTTTGGACGGTCACGGGAAATATCTGAAGGATCGGCGGCTGCGGTAGCGGGGGTTCCTTTGGACCTAATGTGCGGCCGGATGGTGCGCGGCGGTCGTCAATCGGGGATAAGATGCAAGTTCTCATGAAGAAACTCATCCTTGCAGTGGTCGCGCTCGTCGCGATGGTGAGCGTGGTCGGTGCGCAAGGTGCGCCCAAGGGCGGCGCTCCGCAGACGATGACGGCGGAGCAGAAGGCGCAGTTCAAGCAGATGCGCGAACAGCAGTACGCCATGATGAAAAAAGAGCTGAAGCTCACGGACAAGCAGGTCAAGGATCTGCGCGCCGCCGACGACAAGCTGTTCAACAAGGCGATGGCGATCATGTCCGGTCCGGGCGAGCCCGCCGCCAAGCAACAAAAGGCGATGGGTCTCCAGAACGAAATGAAGGCCAACTACAAGAAGATTCTGACCCCGGCCCAGTACAAGAAGCTGGAAGAAATGATGGCGCAACGCATGAAGGGTGCTCGAGGCGGTGCGCCGGGCGGACCCGGCGGTCGCGGCAACTAACGAATTGTTCTTGCAAACCGGGCGTCCTGACTGCGGTCGGGACGCCCAGTTTTTTTGTCGGTCGTTACGATCCCCCGGCGGGAGGAGCGGTCACGATGGGCCGGTACGGCTGGCCATCGGTGACCCACGCCTCGGCCCTCTCGCCCTTCAGATGGACGTCGAGGAAGTGGCGCACGCGATTGGCGTAATCCTGCTGGTTTGGGCGGCGGGCCAAGCCGTGATTTTCGCCGGGATACACCAGCATCACGCACTGCTTGCCCATCCGGCGCAACGTGTTGTAGAACATCACGCCTTGGCGGTAATCCACCGCGCCGTCGGCGTCTCCGAACGCCATCAGGAGCGGCGCGGTTCGACGATGAGCCTGCCAGACCGGGCTATTGGCGAAGTATTTTTCGGGCATCTCCCAAAACGGCTTCGCAAATCGGCCCTGGCTCGTCTCGAAGATTTCGCCGTTTGGCGTCCCCGAGTTCCAGTAGACCAGGTTGTACATGCTCGTCAGTTCGGTGAGTGGGGCACCGGCGACGCCGACGCGAAATCGCTTGCTGACGGTGGTCACGAACGCAGTTTGATAGCCGCCCCAACTGTGACCGATCAGTCCGACGCGCTCGGGATCGATGGCCAGCTTGCGGTCGATGACGGCTTGCACGGCGGGCTCCAGGCAGTCGACCGCGTCTTGGCCGGGTTGCGAGTCGCGGTACGCAATGTCGGGCTTGAACACGAAGTAGCCGTTTTGGCTCCAAACTTGCTCGTTGTATGCGCTCCACGGAATCGGGCGAATGAAGCTGTGGAGGGAGTCGCTCAGCCGCTCGTAGATGTACGTGATCATCGGATAGCGGCGGGCAGGATCGTAATTGGCGGGGTAGATCAGCACCCCCTGCAGGGGTTTGCCCCATCGGCTCCGGTACGTCACCAGCTCCGACTTGCCCCAGTGGAACTCCGAAAGCCACGCGTTCGATTTCACGATCGGCTTGGCGGCGGAGAACGCGAGGTTGGTGACGTACACGCTGGGCGACTGATCGAACCGGCCCATGGTGAAGAGGACCCGATCGGTATCGCGGGCCAGGCGAAAGTTACCGATCTGCGCGTGTTCGGACACGAGCGGCGTGATCTTGCCGTCCGGATCGAGCCGAAGCGCGCCGGACGCCTTCGTGTTGTCGTCGAGCTGCGCGATGAGCTGCGGCTGATCGGCGCGCAAACCTTCGGGGTCCGACCGGACGTCGAGCACGCGGTGGACAAGCCCGAACTTTCGCTGCTGGGTCAGCGCAACCGGCGGCGTCGAGTCGGTCGGTTTCGCGCGGAACAGGTCGTATCCGTCGGACAGGATCATAGCAGCGTCTTCGGCAAACCAGGTGACACCGGCGGCGGGCGGACGCTCCGGCGAAAGGTGATCGTCCTCGAGGTCCTCGAACGTCGGCCGCAGCTTGTCCGTAAGAGTGCGGAGGTTGCCGGTGCGGACATCAATGAGGTGCCAATGCTTTGCGTGAAATTGGGCGGCGTAGCGACCGGTGGGCGACGGTTCCGGGGTCCAGTGCGTTTTCGCGAGGATCACCTTGCGGTCGCCGGTGGCGCCGTCCACAAGGACAAGATCGTGGTACCGCCAGCCATTGGAAACGGACGATTCGTACGGGCGGGGGTCGATGACGACGAATTTTTCGAACTGGTCCATCGGGACGGCGAACTCGCGTCCGGGCTGGGTGATGCGGGTCACGGTCGGGTCGCCGAGCTTCCAACGGATGGTCTCGGTCCGCGTGGCATTGCGCGGGTAGCGAACCTTTTGTTGGGGGACGATCTCCAAGTCGCGGCTATTCCAGATTTCGACGTTGGCGGTTTCGTCGGGCCGCAGCGGTTTTGGCTTGTCGTTCCACGCCGAAATGCCGGCGATGGCGATAGTGCCGGCGTCGTTGAGTGCGAGATTGCCGGCGTCGCTGATGCGGTACCCCTTCGGAAACTTCTCGTCGGCGGCGGGCACGTACGTCACGAATGCGGGCTGATCGGCGGCGGGGCGCAGGCGCGCGGCGGCGATGCGGTACGCGTTCCCATCTTTCGCGGCGTTAGGCGTGCCCGCCAGCCACGCTACCACCGGGGCCTTGCGCGCAAACCGAAGCTGCGCGATAGACTCTTTGCCCCAGGTAAGGGTGCGCAGGGCGCGGGACTTGACGTCGAAAATCTGGACGCCCTCTTCCCCATTGTTGGCCTTGATATGGAGCGCGATCTGACCCTCCGAGTCATTCCACGCGATGTTGGCGACGTTGCCGAGGGTGAGCGTGTCGCCGCTGCGGAGGTCAATGAGGGTGAAGTCTTGCCGGGCCTCGCGTTCTTCGGGCGGGCGGCTCCGGCGCAGTAATGCAACCGTGGTTCCGCGGAGGAGGTTGACCTGCTCGACGCCCTCGATCTGCCGCTCTTCGCCCGTGAGCAGCCGTCGGATGCCGAGACGATTGGTGACGGGTTTCCGCTCGGCCCGGAGTCGATCGGCCACGGCCTTGGGCGGCGCGATGAGATAGGTGGCGAACTCGCTTGAATCCGCAAACTGAAGTCCGGAGCCGTTCGGAATGACGTACGACTTCGGGTCGTCGGAGTTCTTGATGTAGAGCTGGCCGTCGCCCTCTACCGGGGTGGAGACCGCCGATACCCAGCGTCCGTCGCGCGAGATTTGCAGGGCCGACAGCGCTTCCACGCGCCGATAGTCTGCGGCCGGAAGGAGTTTCTTGCGGCCAGGGGCGGTTTGCGCGTTGGTTTGGCCGGGGCTGGGCAGTGCCGAGCTTTGATCCGCCGAGCCTTCGCCAACCGAGTTTTGGGCGGTGCCCATCGGCATCAAGACGGCGGCGAGCAATACGGCCAAGCCGAAGCGAACGCGGGAGCGCGACATCACTCGGAACGTACCTAACGATCCGATCTTGAAGTTCCCCGGGTCTCGATTTGCGGGTTGCGGCACGATTACGCGCTCGGGTCCTGGGGCCATGGACAAATTTGCCGCTATGATAATCGCGAACCGCAACCCGATTGCGGAAAGGTCCCATGTTCAGCACGTTACGAGCTCACGCATTTCGCGTTCTTCTGCCCACCGCTTTCGCTGCGATCGCCCTGCCCGCCTGGGCGCAAGACCCGCCCGCTCCGGCCGCGGAGCAAAAGACTCCGCCCAAGGCGGAGGAGGACAAGCCGCAGCCGAAACCGGGTGAGCCCAAACCGTACAAGGACGTCATTACGAAGGAGGCCGTGACGCAGGAGGGCCTGTACAAGGTCCACCGGATCGACGACAAGGTGTATTGGGAAGTGCCGGAGTCGGCCTTCGGCACCGAATTGCTATGGCAAACCGAGGTGGCAGAATTGCCCCCGCTCGGACCGTTCAGCTATCCGGGAACGAACGTTGGCACGCGGATCGTGACCTTTACCAAGCGCGGTCACAAGGTTTACCTGCGCAACGTGGACCATTCGATGCGCGCGGTAGGCGATCTTGGCAGCCGGCTCGGAGTGGCGATGAACACGGTTTCCCCGATCATCTACGACTTTGCGGTGGAAGCGGAAGGCGGCACAAAAGAGGCGAAAACATACGTCATCGACGTGACGCAACTGTTTACGACCGACCCGGCGGACTTCTCCGTGCGAGGCGCGGTGAGTGCGGCCGGGGCAAACCCGAACCGAAGTTACATCGACCGAGTGAAGGCGTTCCCGAAGAACATCGAAACGCGCAGTGTGCTCACGATGAACGCGGCGGGCGGTGGAGGCGGATTCAACCCGTTCTTCGGCGGAGGTTCCACCGCTTCCACGGTTACGGCAACCGTGCACTACAGCTTGGTCGCCCTGCCGAGCACGCCGATGTTGCCACGCTATAAAGATAGCCGGATCGGCTACTTTACCCAGTACTTTACGGAGTACGGTCGTCCGGAAGGCAAAGCGAAGTCGCTCGAGTACATCAACCGGTTCCGGTTAGAAAAGAAAGACCCGAGCGCGGCCTTGAGCGAGCCGAAGCAACCGATTACCTTCTACTTGGCGCGCGAAGTTCCGGACCGATGGCGCAAATGGCTGAAGCAAGGGGTGGAAGACTGGCAAGTCGCGTTTGAGCAAGCCGGCTTCAAGAATGCGATCATCTGCAAGGATGCGCCATCGGCGCAAGAGGACCCGAATTGGGATCCGGAAGACGCCCGGTACAGCGTGATTCGCTGGGCCCCGAGCACGATCGCCAACGCGATGGGTCCGAGCATTCAAGACCCGCGCAGCGGCGAGACAATCTCGGCCCACATCATCTTTTGGAACGACATCATCAGCCTGCTGGAAGAGTGGTACTTCGTGCAGTGCGCGGCGATTGATCCCAAGGCGCAACGGCTGCCATTCAACGAGTCGCTGATGGGCGAATTGGTGCGGTACGTCAGCGCGCACGAGGTCGGGCACACGCTCGGCTTAGAGCATAACTTCAAGGCGAGCGCGTGGTATTCGGCGGCGCAGCTGCGGGACCCGGCGTTTACGAAAGCCAACGGTCTCTCCGCGTCCATCATGGACTACTCGCGATTCAACTACGTTGCGCAACCGGGGGATGGGGTCACCCAAACCATCGGGATGATCGGACCGTACGACAAGTTCGCGATCGAGTACGGGTACAAGCCGCTCGGCGGACGATCGGCCGAGGACGAAAAGGCAGAACTGGACCGTATCTTGGCTCGCCAAATCAACGATCCGCGTCTGCGATTCGGCAACTACAAGTACTTCCAAGACCCGACGGTGCAGACCGAGGACATCGGAAGCGACGCGGTAGAGGCCTCGACCTACGGGTTAAGGAACCTCGATACGATTGGCGAGAAGGTCGTACTTTCAGCGAGCACAAAGTTCGGAGAGGATTACACGATGCTCGCGACAATGGTTAACGCGCTGGTGGGGCAACGGTACACCGAGCTGTTCCACGTGATTGAGAACATCGGCGGCGTCGTCGAAAACGATACGCATGCGGGACGCGGCGGCGATGTCTTCACGCCGAATTCGGCGGAGAAGCAGCGTCGCGCGATGCGCTTCCTCACGACGACGGCCATGCAAACGCCGAAGGGCATCTTCGAGCCGCAGATTCAGAACAAAATCGCTCCGGAAGGATTGGTCTCCCGCATCGTTGGACTGCAACGCGTGGCATTCAGCAACCTGTTAAGCGAGAGCCGCGTACGCCGAATGTTCGATCTGGAGGCGCTGCACGGGGCTAAGGCTTATCCGGTCGAGGAGATGAGCCAAACGTTGCTGGACGGCGTATGGACGGCGGTGGATTCGCCCGCTCCGAAGGTGGATATCTTCCGGCGGAACGTGCAGCGCGCTTACCTGGATACGGTGGACGCGCGACTGAACGGAGGCACGGCGACCAAAACTGACCTCAAGCTGATACTTAAGGACCAGCTGCGCACGTTGGCCCGGCGGATCGATACCGCGATTCCGAAATCGGCGGACAAGATGACGGCACGACACCTCGCGCAGACTCGAGAGGATATCGGCAAGATTCTGACCGGGAAGTACAAGGTCGAAACGGCGTCAATCAACCCGTTCGAGTTCTTGTTTATGTTCGATAGCTCGGGTGGCCGCGAACTGCGCCCGCAAGCCGGATGCTTCTGCGACTGGGCACGTCTCCCGCGGACGGTCCAGCGCGAGCTGATGGAATCGAAAACGACCGGGCATCGGCGCTAGTCCGACCTGAGCTTCACTGCTCCGACCGAACCTTGGGTCGGAGCAGGGTTCAGTTACCCCGGCGGTTAGAAGTCTACGGGGCGAAGGTAGTACTCCCCGATCGCGGTGCTACTCAGCATCGCGACGGTGGGTAGACGTCGCTTCCAGTGGGTGCCATCGACGCGCCGGAAAACGAGGTCAACGTCGTGCGGATCGAAGCCGAGGGCCACGAGCTTTTCGTGCGGATACCCCTGAATCATGAAGTGCAAGATTCGGTCCGCCTTTCGGTAGGTAATCCCGAAGTCACCCTCGTCGGTTTGGCCCTTAACCAGGTCCGCGGTGGCCGGCTTGTGGATGATCTCCGCCGGTACCCCCAGGGCTTCGGCAAGCTGCCAAACCTGGGTTTTGAACAGATCGCCAAGCGGGTTGATGGGCGGACTATCGTCAGCATGCCAAGTAAAGTAGCCGAATAGTCGTTCGCTTTTGTTGCCGGTACCGATCGGCAAGGCTCCGAGCTTCGCGCTTTGGTCGAACAGTACGATCATGCGCGATCGGGCGCAAACGTTGCCCAACCGCGAAGGGCTGATCTCGGGCTCGTTCTCGCCGATGTAGCCATCGACCATGCCGGTGATCGGAACAGTGCGCACGTTGATGCCGAGGTCGTCGACCACGAGCTGGGCGTGATCCAGCGACTCCTGGGACGAAATTTTGTACGGCATCCGGAAGGCAAACACGTTCTCCGGTCCAAAGGCTCGGGCGCAAAGGTACGCGACCACCGCGCTATCGACCCCGCCCGATAGCCCGAGCACCACGCGCTGCATCTTTCGGCGCCGCGACACTTCGTCGCGCAAAAAGCGCACGAGCCAGTCGGCAACGAGCGACGCGTTGATGTCGAGGTACGCATCGGCGGTGGGATCGAACGTGGGTGCGCGCAAAACGGGAAGTTGCACACCATGAGGATACGCGGGAAATAGTCCCAGCGATTGATCGCACGGCCCCGATTCGGCTTCTGATCATGTACATTGCAACTCGGGCCGGCCAGATGCGGCCCTTGCAGTCGGTGGAATATGTCCAAGAACTGGAAGCTTTTCGGGTGGATTTTCGCGGCGGTGCTCGTCGTGTGGCTCGTGTTTAACGTGATCTTGCCGCTGGTCTTCGGTGTCGCGAAGCTCGCCCTCGCCATCGCGGTGGTGGCCGCCATCGGGTACGTGGCGTACCGGGCGATCGCCCCGAAGTCGATCGGCGGCGGGCGAAGAACGCTTCCCTAACCCTCCGTCCGTCATTTGGACCGGCCTACATCTGGGTGAAGGTGCTCGGTTTGGTTTCGCCCGGGAGGACGATCTCGAGTTCCAGGTCCTTGCGGGTGAACGGCATGTCGAACGCCTGACTGTTGAATTCGGCCTGGATGGCACTCGTGCCGCTCGCCTTCCAGGTGCCCATTTGCTCGCGTCCGGCGCGGGTGATCTTGATCGAGCCGTCGTCCTGAATTTCCAGCCCGACGTCCGGATTGCTCTTGCCGACCCACAGCCCCGACGGCGAGGTCGTCATCGCGACGTCGGGAGCCTTCGACTCGCTGCATCCAGACAGCACGGCCATGGCGGCGGCAACGACGAGCCAAGCGCGAGCGAATTTCATGGTTCGGATAGTAGCCGGATGGATTGTTAAATTTCTGTTAAGGCATCGAAAAAGTCGTAAAGATTAAGGATTTCCCCTTTCTTAACGGATCCTTAATAAAGTTTCGGTAAAAGATCGTTCGGGGATGAGTGGGTTTTCCACACGTTTCTGAGGAACTTGTGAATATGCAACTGCGTCGATCGAACCGCCAGTCGGCTTTTACGCTGATTGAGCTTCTTGTAGTGATCGCCATCATCGCGATTCTCGCCGCGATTCTCTTCCCGGTGTTTGCGCAGGCCAAGGCGGCCGCGAAGAAGGCGAACAGCCTTTCGAACCAAAAGCAAATCGGCCTGGGCGCCGTGATGTACGCCGGCGACAACGACGACACGCTCCCGGAAACGGGTTGGGACGGTCCTTGCCAGCGTCCGACGGAAAGCCACGACGGGACGAGCGCCTCGGTGGGCGATGCGTTCTGGTCGGGCGTGTACGCGTTCCCTCTCGCCGAGCAACCGTACGTCAAGAACCTTGACCTGATGGCCGACCCGGCCGACCCGGATAAGGGCGTCTTCGGGAAGGAAGGTTCGATGTGCTTCGAGTTGCAACTGCTGGCGTTCGGCATTCGCGGCGCCACGGCCGGTATCCGCAACGTGCCGGGTGGCATGGCGCGCGCGCTGCCGGTGAGCTACGCGGGCAACTACTTCCTCGCTCGCTCGTACGACGTGCCGCGCGGCACGACGACGGCGAAGGGCCGATCGATGACGGAAATCGTCAACCCGGCTAATGTCCTGTTCACCGCCGACGTCGGATCGGCTCGCCTGGCCTCGGGCGGAACCTTCGCCGGTTGGTACATCGCGCCGGGTTACGGAAACTCGGGCAACGGCACGGGCCGATGGGAGCGCGGCGCACGCCACACGGGTGGCCGCAACTGGACGTTTACGGACGGCCACGCGAAGTACCACCGCGACCCCGCGTTCCGCGATGCGAGCGGCACGGTTCCGCAACGCCGCATGATGTGGATGTACCAACAGCAGGGCCTGTACACGTTCCCGGAAACGGACAACAACCAGTACTGCCCGCAAGGCACCCAGTGCTCGTCGCTCAGCGGCCGCAACTGGTAAGACTCGCGCCGCCGGCGTGACATATCGGGGCACGGGCCGATGGTCCGTGCCCTCTTACTTACTCATGAACCTCTCCAAAAAATTTGTGTTCGTCGGTGCGCTGGCGAGCGTGGTCTTGCTCGCAGGCTGCCAATCTGGTACGGCCGAACCGTATCTCAACGCCACGATCGCCGGGCATTACCAAGACTTCTACACGAACGGCCCCACGGATCCGGATGCGGCGATGCGGGCGTTGGATGCCGCCGAGCAAGCGGATCGCAAGAACGCGTACACGCTGTACCTGCGGGCCACGGCGGAAGCGGGTGCGAAGAAGTACGCCGAAGCACTCCAGACGATGCAGGCCGCCCACGCGTTGCCGAACGTGACGCATTACGTGGCCACGCCACCGCCGGACGACGATATGGCGACGCTCGGCCGGATTCGCCAGTTGGGCTACACCACGCGCGACGCGAAGGCGCTCGGCGACGACGCCGCGATGTACTGCCGAAACGTACGCAAGGTCGGCGCGCGGGTGGCGAAGGCGCAACCAATCACGTCGCTGGGCGCACTGGCCGGAATCGCGGTGATTCGGAATAGTTACGAGAATGAGCTCAAACTGAAGCTCTCGCCGGAGGCCGAGCAGTCGCTGAAGGCCGAGCGGGCGAAGTTTGACGCGTGGACCACGACGTTCAACGACGGTCTTAAGTCAACCCTGAAGAACATGATGCAAGAGGCGGGCAAAGCGGCCGGACTGACCGATGCCGAACTCGTGCAGTACGCGAAGGGTGAACGCCTGGCCAATGCCGAGAAGCAGCGCAAAGCGGATGAGGCGCGTGCGAAGCTGTACGACGCCGAAGTCGCGGAGATCACCCGGTTGCTTGAGACGATGCCGGAGATTCGGTAACAAAAAAAGCCCTTCGATCCGGTCGATCGAAGGGCGGGACTTGCGCTCGGAAGGCGAGCGGTTACTTTTGCTTGCGGCGTCGCAGGAAGGCGAGGGCGCTCAGACCAAACACGGCCATGCTGGCGGGCTCGGGGACCGGCGCGGCCGGAGGAACGTTGCCCGTAAACAGGTGGAGGTTGGTTTGCGAGTTGCCGGTCCAGGACTTCGCGATGACTTGGCCCTGGATGACGCCCCAGCCGGTCGTGATGTCGGCGTTCGGCGCGAGCAGCGAACCTTCGAGGTAGTCGTAGCTGGCGTTGGCACCGGCGACGTTCCACAGCAGGTTGTTTCGCGACAGTCCGTTGAGGCCGTAGCCGTAGTTCTTGAAGCGCACGTTGCTGCCGGACACGTTCACCACGACGGTGGCGCCGGTCGGCACGAAGAATTGAACGTCGCTCGAGTTCCAGAGTTGGTCGGCCGTAACGTTGAACACGTTGAGTCCGGTGCTGGTTCCGCGCAGGTTGAGCGTGCTGTACGGTCGGTCAACCGTGCCGTTGGCGGCCAGCGTGTTGAGGTAGCTGGTCGTGTTTCGCAGCTGCGAGAACGCGCCGTTGAAGTTAATCGGGTTGCCCGACTGCAGGGTTCCGCCGTAGCTGAAGCCCGTATTGGTGACGTTGGCACTGCCACCGACGATCGCGTTACCGCGGATCGAGCCGTTGGTCATGTTGAGGTTTCCGCCGACGACGAGCGCGTTTTGCGGACCGCTCGTGATGCGCTGGCCCCATTCCATGCCGGTGGTGGTGACATTTCCGCCGATGGCGGAGCGTCCTTCCACGTCGGTATAGCTGACGTTGACGTTGTTCTGGACGAACATGTTGTAGTCGCCGGCGACTCCGAGGATCGATGCGTGCGAAGCAGCGACGGCGGAGACGACCGTAAGCACGACGAGCGATCGCAGGGCGGTGCGGCGGTTATTCACACGTTAATTATTTCGTATCGAGACCGGGATTTCCACCCCGGTTTTCGGGTGTCGCACGGAGGAAGTACAGAATCTTGACCGCTAATGGATTCCGGCAAAAAGGCGGGGATTCGGTTAAGGTTTTGGTGTGCTTTCTGCTGGCATGTGCCTTTTGCTCACCGCTTCGCCGACTTGGGGATCGGCGAGGTTCTCCCCCGGGGTCGGCCCGGAGATCGCTCCGGGGTTCGCCCCGCAGAACGTTCGCTCGTACCGATGCCTGAACATCCTCGTCCGATTTTCGGATTCGGCCGCCGAACAGCCGTACGGTCCGGACCGCATCGAGCGGCTTTTCGGAGACCGGTTCCCGGGGCTCGGCGACTACTTTCGGAGCATGTCGTACGGCAGGGCGAACCTCGACGGGACGCGTACGGTGGGATGGCTCAACCTCGGTCGGCCGCGGGCGGCCTATATGCGCGACGAGCGGCAAGGTCAGTTCGATACGGCAAAGCTCATCAAGGAGTCGATCGAACGGCTGCCAGGTGACGTCAACGTGCGCGACTTCTTCTGCGTCAACGTCTTCACCAATAAGTCCGACGAGATTGACGGTGCGTACTTTCGCACGATTGAGGTGGAGTTGGACGGCAAGCCGGTTCCGATCAAGTCCACCCTGATTGACCCGGATGTCGTTTCGCACGACGTCCTGGTGCACGAGCTTGGACACGCCATGGGCATGGATCACTGCTCCGGGGCGTACGACGAAACGTACGACAGTCAGTGGGACCCGATGAGCGGCGGACGATTCAAGGACGCGAAGCTGGCGGATTTCGGCGAAGTGGCGGTGGGGCTCAACGCATTTCACCGGTACCAAATGGAATGGCTGGCTCCGGACCGAATCGTCAACGTGTTGCCCGGCGAACGCAAGACGATCCGACTCGCACGGCTGACCGATCCGACGACCAACGAGCCGGTGATGGCGCGGATCTTTCGGCCTGGGCAGGGCTCGCGCTGGCTAACAGTGGAGGCGCGGCTACCGCACGTGTACGAGGTGGTCGGCGGCAAAGGGTTGCCTGCGTACGGCGCGATCATTCACGACGTGAATCTGTACCGGGCGGCGCGCGATCCGGAAAATCCGGGGGCGCGGCGTCCGGACCGGCGCTCGCAAGTGATCGATCCGGACCGTAACGGCAATCCGAACGATGCGGGGGCGGTGTTTACGGCGGGCGAGAGTCATACGGATGCGGAAGACAATCTCCAGATCTCGGTGCAGAAAGTTGAGCCGGACGGAATCACGATCGAAGTCAGCGTGCCGACCGGACTGGCGCCGTGCGGGGTGGTGAGCAACACCTCGGACAAGGGCGCGGGCAGTTTGCGAGAAGCCATCGTGTTCGCCGCGACCGTCCCGGGCTGGAAGGTGCAGTTTTCGGCCACCGTGCCGACGGTGATTCCGTTGCTCACGCCGTTACCGGAGCTCGCGCGGCCGGGCCTGACGCTTGAGGGTCCGGTGGACGCTTCGGGAAGGCCGCTGATTACGCTGGATGCGGGGGAAATGCAAACCGCCGATCCGCTCGGCATGCCGGTGGGCGACGAGGCGGTCGGACTCGCGATCACCGGTCCCAACGTGCGGGTGGCGAACCTTGCGGTGACCCGCAGTCCGGCCGACGGCGTGCTCATCCGCGGCAGTGACGCGCGCGACATCCAGCTCGAAAACGTCGTGATGACCGCCGCGAAGGCATCGGGGGTAGTGATCACCGATGGGGCGCAGCAGGTCCGTTTGCTGAACTGCCAGTCGTCCGGAAACGGCGCGTTCGGAGTGTTGGCTCGCCAGGTAACCGGCGTGACGGTGCGGGGTGGAGTGTACGGACTGTCCGCGGACGGGACCACGCGGATGAAGAACGGGTCGGCGGGCATGTTGGTCCGGTTCGCCCGCGATGTCACCGTGGAGGACGCAACGTTCTCCGGGAACGAGCACGGCGGATGCACGGTCACGAACTCCGAACGCGTCCGGGTGACGAATTGCCGCGTGGGGACGACGCCGGACGGGTCGCAGAAGGCGGGCAACGGCCTGAGCGGACTGTGGTTCGAAGACTCATGCGATGTGCTGGCCGAGGGCAATCGCGTGGCGGCCAACGGCAACTCGGGCATCGTGGTCATCGGCACGAAAACCGCCGACGTCGTGATCCGCGGAGGCACCGTCGGACTGCTCGCCAACGGAACCATCGCGCCGAGCAACGACGCCGGGATCGCGATGCAAGAAGCGAGCGGCGTGCGGGTAGAAGGCGTGCAGATTGGCAGCGCGATTCGGCAAGGGATCGACCTGATTCGTGCGTGTCAGCAAATCACGATCATCGGGTGCCGATTTGGCGACGTGGGGACCGCCACTTCCCCGCCGAGCGTCCGGCAGAACGGTGTGGTGGTGCGCGAAGGCTGCTCGGCGATCCGGGTCGAAGGCTGCCAGTTCTTCGGATGCGAACGCTACGGCGTAAACGTGGCCGGTCCCCAGACCACCCAGGTGCAGGTGCTCGGTTGCGAATTCGGGGCGGCGCCAGACGCGGGCAAGCCGACGTTGGCGCGCGGCGTGCTCTTGCAGGCCGGCGCGTCGCAGTGCGTTATCGGCCGTGCAGAGGCTCCGAATCGGTTCTGGCCGAAGTATGGCGGCGTGGTGGTCAGCGATCTCGAATCGGTCGGCAACTGCATCCGCTACAACACGTTTCACGAGGGCGTTCCGATCGATCTGGTGCAAGCCGGAACGCTGGCCAATCCAAATGATGCACTCGACGCGGACACGGGACCGAACGAGCTGATGAACTTTCCGACAATCGCTTCGGCGGTGGTCGAGGCGGAGACGGTGACCGTAGAAGGTGCGATCGTCGGTCCGCCGACGACCGCGGTCACCGTCGACCTTTACGGTGCCGAGCGTGCGGTGAGTTACCAGACCGGTCCGGCAACGCAATGGCTGGCGAGCATTGACGTGATGACGGATTCGGAAGGCAAGGCGGTCTGGCAGTGGAAAGGGTCGATACCGGCGACCACGAGTCACGTCTGCGCGACCGTCACCCACGCGACCACCCGCTCGACTTCGGAATTTGGCCCGAGCGCGCCGGTGGTACGGCGGGTTTACTCTCGGTCATGACGTCCGCGTTGCTGGAGGCACTTTACGACCGCGTGCTGGTGTACGACGGCGCGATGGGGACCCAGATTCAGGGGGCCACGCTTGACGCCGCCGACTTCACGTTGCGCGCGCGACCGGAATTCTCGGACCGCGTCAACGCGGCGGCCCAACGGCTAAACGGAGCGTTGCTGGACGGATGCAACGAGCTGCTCGTGCTGAACCGACCGGAGCTGATTGAATCCATTCACGCCCGGTATCTGGAGGCCGGGAGTGACCTCATCGAAACGAATAGCTTCGGTACCACATCGATCGTGCTGGCCGAGTACGACATTCCGGAACTGGTCTTCGATCTTGCCAAGGCGAGCGCGCAGGTGGCACGTCGGGCGGCCGATCGGTTCTCGACCTCGGCCAAGCCTCGGTTCGTCATCGGCGCGCTCGGTCCCGGAACCAAGCTGATTTCGCTGGGCCAAACGACCTGGGCGGAGCTTGAATCCACCTATACGGAAGGATTCGTCGGGTTGCTAGAAGGCGGGGCGGACGGCCTTCTCCTCGAGACGTTGCAGGACCTGCTGATGGTGAAGGCGGGCGTCGTGGCCGCCGAGCGTGCGATGGCCGAAACCGGTCGCCAAGTGCCGCTCTTCGTGCAAGTCACGATGGAGCAGACCGGCACGATGTTGCTGGGCAGCGAAATTGGGGCGGCCCTGAACATGCTGGAAATGTTCCCGATCGTCAAGTCGGTGGGGATCAACTGCGCGACGGGCCCGCTCGAAATGAGTCCGCACGTACGGTTTTTGGGGCAACATTCCACGCGCCCGATTGCGATTCAGCCGAACGCCGGGTTGCCGCAAATGGAGCAGGGCCGGGCCGTGTACAAGTTGTCGCCGGCCGAACTCGCCGAGTTCCACGATCGGTTCGTTTCGGAACACGGGGTGGCGCTTTGCGGAGGTTGTTGCGGCACCACCCCGGACCATCTCCGCGCCGTTGCCGACGCGGTGGGCGGACGCCCTCACGGCGAACGGGCGTACTGGCAGCGGACGTCGCGCACCGGGCGCGGCCATCATTTCGGCACGCCTTCGCTGGTGGGATGCAGTTCGCTGTACCAATTTCAGCCTTACGAGCAGGACAACACCTACCTGATCGTCGGCGAGAAGACGAACGCAAACGGCTCCAAGGCGTTTCGTGAGATGCTTGCGGCAGAAAACTGGGAAGGGTTAACGGAACTCGCACGCGAACTCGAAGGCGAGGGGTCGCACGTGCTCGACGTGTGTACGGCGTACGTGGGTCGCGACGAGGTTCGGGACATGACCGAGGTGCTGCGACGCTATAACCAACACATCACGGTTCCTCTGATGATCGACAGCACGGAGGTTCCGGTCATGGAGGCGGCCTTGCAGCGCGTGGCGGGCAAGCCGATTCTCAACTCGATCAACTTTGAGGACGGCGAGCGACGTGCGCGGCAAGTGCTCGAACTCGCCCGCAAGTACGGCGCCGCGGTCGTCGCGCTGACGATTGACGAGCGCGGCATGGCAAAGACGGTGGAGGATAAGGTCGCGATTGCCGAACGGCTCCTCGCGCTGACCGCCGAATACGGTCTGGCGGACCACGACGTGTTCATCGACTGTCTGACGTTCACCCTCGGCTCGGGAGATGAGGAGTTCCGTAAGTCGGCCATCGCCACGATCGACGCGATCGCCGAGTTGCGGCGGCGACATTCGGCGGTAAACACGGTCCTCGGGGTGTCGAACGTGAGCTTCGGACTGAAGCCAGCGGCACGGCAGGTGCTCAACAGCGTGTTCTTGCACTACGCCCGGGAGGCCGGTCTGACCACCGCCATCGTGCACGGGTCAAAGATTCAGCCGGAGTCGCGGATTGACGCGGAGCATTGGCGCATCGCGACCGATTTGGTGTTTGACCGCCGCGAATTCGCGGCGGTCTAGGGCAGGCCGGGCAGGCCTTAGCGGCGGGTTTCGCCCGCGTCGACGGCGAAGCCGATCACGCGGTCAGAACCTCGGAAGTTGCCGACGAGAGTTGCGGCGCCCGAGCGAAGGTTGATGGAGTAGAGAGCCGACGTGTTGCCGCCGGTGACATTGAGTGCGGCGAACGCGCGGTTGACGGTGCCGGTGGTGAAGATGTCGAACCCGGCGCGGTCATCGATGTCGATGCCGAGCGGTCCGACGGCGACGAGCGTGCCATCGTTCGGCGGGCTCTGCAGGACCAGGCTGTCCGTTTCCGAGTCGATGTTGAAGAGTTGGGTGGTGGTGGTTCCGGCGAAATTGTTGGTGTACGCCGAAGCAACGATCGACGGCATGGTCGGGCTGCCGTAGCTCAGCATGCCATCCACGATCGCGACGCCGGTGTCGACGTTGATGCGGAGGTTTTGGCGTTGCGTGCTGGTGACGCGCAGTCGGTCCGGAACCGGATTGAAGTCCACGCCGAACTTGGCGCCGTTCGGCATCACGTTGACCATGTTCACCATCATCGCGGCACCGGTGCGCTTGTCCAGCACGTACAGGTTGCCGAACGAGCCGATGCCGTACAGCATGCCGTTGGCCGGACGGGCATCAATCCCGACGAGCTTTTCGCCCGGGATAAGGCCGGCGATGGCGGTGACGCCGTACGGAGCATCCGGTCGGGCGTGTTCGAAGGCGAAGAAGTTGCCACCTTCGGTGATGGCATACGACAGAGCAGCTTGGGCCGAGACGGCACTCAGTCCGGCGATGGTGAGAAGGGCGAGTCGTGAGAAATGCTTCATCTTCGGGTCAGGAACTCAGTTCCGAACGTAAAGACAACGGGAATTGCGGACTCGTTCGCAATTATCCGGCACTTAAGATTCTGTTTACGGGGCATTCATCTCCCGGTCAGATTGACGGGAGGGCGGTGGGCCGATTGGCTTTCGCGCCGGAGGTTGAGGTATATTCACGTGTTCGGAATTTATGGCAAACCTCAAGTCCAGCAAGAAAGACATTCGACGAAACCGCAAGGCTCGTGAGCGCAACAGCAACGCCAAAACTGCGTTGAAGACGTATGTGAAAAAGGTTCGCGTGGCGGTCTCCGCCGGAGAGACCAACGTGGACAACGTGAAGGTTGCCCTCGCGACCGCGATCAAGGCGCTGGACAAGGCATCGCAGCACGGCATCATCCACAAGAATCAGGCGGCCCGCCGCAAGAGCCGCATCGCGCGACTGGCGAACTCCCTGCTGGTCGAAAAGTCGCAACCGGCCGCGTAATTCGCACCCATCCGCAACGTTCACGGCTCCGACGCGCTGGCATCGGAGCCTTTTTTTGTGTCGCCTACTCGACCTTCAGCGCTTCGATTTCAAAGATCAGTTTCGACTTGGGCGGGATCACGTTGCCCGCGCCGCGTTCGCCGTAGCCAAGCTCTTGCGGAATCGTGACGGTGCGCTTTTCGCCCGGCTTGATCTGCCACAGGCCTTGTTCGAAACCGGGGATCACGCGCCCCTGGCCGAGCGTTACGCTGAACGGCTGGTTTCGGTCGTAGCTGGCGTCAAACTGCTTGCCATTGGCGAGCTTGCCCCGGTAATGCAAGGTCACGGTGTCGCCGAGCCCGGCCGCCTGACCCTTGCCGACGGTCGTAGTCTTGATCTCCGCACGTTGAATCTTGCGCAGGTCGATCACGAACACGAGCGTCGAGTTCGGCGGGATGTCGCCGAGGTCTTGCGCACCGTAGCCGAGGCTGGGCGGGACCGTAAGGCGACGTTGGCCGCCCTGCTTCATGCCGACCAGCCCGGTGTCCCATCCCTTGATGACCTGGCCGTTGCCGACGCGGAAGGAGAACGGCGCGCGACCGCGCGATGAATCGAACTGCTTGCCGTTCGTGAGCGTTCCGGTGTAATCGACCACGACCAGATCGAGCGGTTGCACGGCGTTCCCCTTGCCGGTGCGTAGGTCTTCAATCTTGACTTCGTCCGGCATCGGGGTCGGGTCGGGCGTCACAGTTGAATCGTGCATCAGGGTGGAATGGAACCCGAAGGACGTGGCGGCGAGCGCGCAGATGAGGTTCGTCATGCGCGTATCGTACCGCTCGCGATCAGCGGGATGACCCGTTCCGGGAGTCTTTTCCGGGGGCTATGACGTATCTACCGCTATGCGTTGGCTTGCGGTGATGGGATGGATGTCGGTGCTTCTGATCGGGTTTGCCGGGACTGCCCTCGCCCGGACGGACGGAGAACCGACCGTCGCCGACCGCCCCGTCGCGCGGACCACGGACCCGATGGAGCGCACCTTGCCCCTGAACGGAAGCTACACCGTGCGCGAACTGCTCACGATGTTGGCCCGCCTCGGAGTCGAATTCGCGATTCTGGAAGACCCGCGCTGGGACACCACGAAAATCGCGTTCTACTCGCCGGAGGCCAAGGTGCGATCGGTGATGCACGCGATGGCGATCGCCGGCGGCGGCACGTGGAAGAAGGTCGGCACGGTTTACGCGCTCCGCATGCACGGCCCTTCGGAAGCGCCCGAAGATGCGCCGATCATCCCGCTGATTTCCGCCGAAGAGATCGCGGCTCTGCGCGTTACCGCCCCGGCGCGCTACGTGAGCAAACCGACCGGGAGCCGGACGGGCCGCAAAACGACCCCCGCCGCATCGCGAGGCGGCAAGAATCCCCGCACCAAGCGCACCGGTCGCACCCGCCGATGATGTAACGTTGCGGAATGGAATACCGCGCGCTCGGCCGGACCGGTCTGCAGGTTTCGGTGGCATGTTTCGGCACGATGACGTTTGGCTGGGAGCCGGACGACTGGGGTTCGCACGAGGCCGACGCGCACCGCTTGACTGCCGTTGCCCTGGACCTCGGGATCAACTTTTTTGACACCGCCGATGTGTACGCACGGGGCGTCAGCGAGTCCATTCTTGGGCGCGCGCTCGGGAATCGCCGCAACGAAGTGGTTTTGGCCACCAAATGTCACGGCAAGATGAGCGACACGGACCCGAACCGGTTCGGGAACACGGCCAAGAACGTGATCGAAGCGTGCGAGGCGTCACTCAAGCGTCTCGGGACGGACTACATTGATCTGTACCAAATTCACCGGCCTCAACCGGGGGTGCCGATCGACGAGACGTTGCGGGCGTTGGACCAGTTGCAACGACAAGGCAAGATTCGGTACGCGGGTTGCTCGACCTTCGGCGCGTGGCAAGCGTGCGAGGCGCACTACGTAGCAAAAATGTTGGGCACGGCCGGATTCGTGAGTGAACAGCCGCCGTACAACCTGCTGGACCGGCGGATCGAGCGCGAGCTCCTTCCCTTCCTGCGGACGTACGACTACGGCGTGATCCCGTGGAGCCCGCTGGCCGGCGGCATGCTGAGCGGTAAGTATCTGGACGAGAATTTGGACGCCGGTCGGTACGCCAAGAGCGATCCGGCGGGCCGCCTGGCGCAGGTGCCGCGCGAGAAACTGTTGGCCTTTCGTGACTTGTGCACCGAGCTAGGTCAGACGATGACGACGGTGGCGCTGGCCTGGGTCGCCGGTCAACCGGGGATCACGAGTCCGATCATCGGGGCGCGGAACGAGGCGCAACTCCGGGAGTCGGCGGCGGCATGCGAGTTTCCGCTGGATGCCGAACGACGGGCCAAGATCGACGCCATTTTCGAGCCGCAGTCTCACCACGTGAACTACTACCAAGCGAACTTCGGGCCGAACGCACGACCAAACGTTTAGTCCTGGGTTGCGGGGGTCGGTAGCCTTACCGGGATTGGGCAAATTCTCCGCCAAACTGTAGACAATTCATCACGGCTCCGCTATGATTCACGGCGGGGTTGGGACTGAAATGAAGAAGTACATCGTCGAATTTGTCGGAACGTTTGCCCTATGTTTTGTGGGCATTCTCGCGATTGCGCACTTGGGCGAGGTGCCCGGCGGATTGCTGGGCATTGCGCTGGCGCACGGGCTGGTCATCGTCGCGTTCGGAACGAGTGCGGGCGCGATCAGCGGCGGTCACCTGAACCCGTCGGTGACGCTCGGATTCTTGGTGACGAAGCGGATCAGCCTGGCGGATGCCGGCCTGTACATCGTGAGTCAGCTGTTCGGCGCGGTCGCCGGAGCGTTCTTCGCGGGCGCGGCGCTACCGTCCCGGCCGGATATCGTGAAGAACGGCACGCCCGCGTTGGGCGGCGGCATCCCGATGTCGGCCGGATTCATCGCCGAGATCATCGCGACGTTCTTCCTGGTGTGGGTGATCTTCGGGACGGCGGTCGAGGAGCGCTCGCCGAAGGTTGGCGCGCTCATGATCGGCCTGACGGTGACGCTGGACATTCTTGCGATCGGCCCGATCACCGGCGCCGCGATGAATCCGGCCCGCTGGATGGGGCCCGCGTTGATCACCGGAAACCTGGGCGACTTCGTGCTGTACTGGGTCGGTCCGACCGTCGGCGCGATCTTGGCCGCGGTGCTGTGGAACGGCGTCCTCCTCTCGCCGGACAAGGAAGCCTAACGCAGTTCGCCCAGCGTCGCCGAATGGCCACGCCGGGCGAATCGTTCTGAGGGGTGACGTAGGTCGAGCCGATCAGTTGATCTGCTCTTCGCGCTCGGTGCGAGCAAGCGACTCGAAATGGTTTTCGGCCTGCTTCGCGTCGCCATCGTGAAACTTGACGAACGGGTCCTTTTCGGCGTCGGTCAGTTGGGCCCACTTGCTGTCCTTCTTAGCCCGCGCGGTGGCGGTCATGGTCGGCAGGAGTGCTTCTTTGGCCGGGTCCGTGCCGACTTTCGTCGGTTCGGCCTTCGTCGAGACCGGCGCGTTTTGATCGTTACTCGACTCGCATCCCAGGATGACGGCG
>JANRKI010000045.1:0-21531 GCA_033763535.1 Fimbriimonadaceae bacterium
ATCTGCGTCAGCTTGTCCGCATCACCTGCGGAGTCGCGCTCGAAACGGCTACGAAGTCGTGGCTTCAACTGAATGGTTCCTCTGCCGCAACATCGCGACGATCGCAATGGCCAAGAACGCGTTCCATCGCGGTGATGGGCGCATCCAAACCGTGCCGTTGCCCTATCATCTTACAACAAGCTCCCCGGAACCGCAAGCTCGCTCAGGGCCGCAAAGAGGCGGTCATCCCCGCATGACTTGAACCTGCACCGAGGGATGGAATTGATCGAGCCACCCTCCACGTCCCGGTGCCGCGTCACAAAAAAAGCCTCCCCGCCCGAAGACCCGGGTGAGGAGGCGTGACCGAAGCAACGAGCGACTACTCGTCGGCTTCTTCGGCGGCCAGATCGGCCAGCGAGGTGAACGCGAGTTCGTCGTACCCAGTCCGCAGTTCCTCGTCGGCTTCCACCATCGAGGTAAGCGATTGGTCGGCCCAGCCCGGCGCGCGCTGAACATCGACCGCGATATCGCGGTACTGCTTCACGCCCGTCCCCGCCGGAATCAGGCGGCCGATGATCACGTTTTCCTTCAGACCGGCCAAGGTGTCCTTCTTTCCGCGGACCGCCGCTTCCGTCAGGACGCGCGTCGTCTTTTGGAACGACGCCGCTGAGAGGAACGAGTCGGTCGCCAGCGAAGCTTCGGTGATCCCCAGCAGAATCCACGTCGCCGTCGATTCCTTCGCGTCGCGCTCCACGTCGTCGCCGGTAATCGGGTCCGTGTACCGAATCTTGGTGCCCGCCGCCAGCATGTTGCGCACGTTGTCGTTGGCCCGTTGGAACGTGAAGCGGTCCACGATCTGTCCCGGCAAGAACGGCGTATCGCCCGGCTCCTTCACCTGTCGCTTGCGCAACATTTGCCGGATGATGACCTCAATGTGCTTGTCATTGATATCAACCCCTTGGCTCTTGTACACGCTTTGCAGGTTCTCGATGAAGTAGTCGTACACCGCGTGCGCCCCGGCTAGCTCCAGCACTTCGTGCGGGTCGCGCGGACCGTACGTCATCGGGTCGCCCTTCACCACGCGCTGACCGGCCTTCACCGGCAGGTTTCCGCTCGGCGGAACGTGGATCGGATAGTAGATGGCGGCCTCGCCAATCTCCATCTTTCGGAGTACCGCGACGGATTGCGTGTTCAGCTTTTGGCCTACCAACTTGTGCAGCCCGCCTTCGTACTCGCCGAACTCGTTCTTCGGCCAGCTTGGCTGATCATCGCTGATGTAGGCATCCTTCATCGCGGCCTGCGCGTTCACGGTGGATTCGACAATCACGAACCGGCCGTACGGCGTTTCGCTGATGTCGCGTACCGTGCCAGAGACCGGGCAAATGATCGCTTTACCCCGCGGCTGGCGTCGCGCTTCAAAGATTTCTTCGACGCGGACGATCCCGCTCGACTGACCCGTCCAGGAGTAGAAGAACGTTTTGCGGCTCTTCTCCCACATCTTGCGCGAGTCGTTGTCGGCCTTCTCGGCGGCTTTCAGGGCGGCCTTGGTGGCGCGTTCCTGCTTACGTTTGACCTTCGGATCTTCCGTATCCACTGGCTCATTGATGGTGAGCGGGGCGGCGTCCTTGCTCTTGAAGAGGTTCTTCACAAGCTTTTCTTGCGTCGCCAACAGTTGGGTGGGGTCAAACTGCTTCAGGTCGGTTTCGGTCGCCTGAGCAAAGTCCTCCATGAACTGCCGGATGAACTTACCGGTCTTGTACTGGTTCGTCTTGGCGATGGTGGCGGCACCGGCCACGCCGCCGGTGTGGAACGTTCGCATCGTGAGCTGCGTTCCGGGTTCACCGATGGACTGGGCGGCGATGATGCCGACCGCGACGCCGACTTCGACCAGCTTGCTCGTCGAGAGGTCGAGGCCGTAGCACTTCGAGCAGATGCCCTGGCTCAGTTCGCACGTGAGCGGCGAGCGGATGGCCACGCTGAGGTAGCCGTGCTCGTCCGCCTCGAATCCAAACTGCATGTACCGGTCGATGACGGCTTTGCGTTCGGCATCGGTGTCCACCGCGTTGTACTCGGCGGCAAACTTGTTCTCGATCTTCCGGATGCGGCGGGCGCTTTCCCGGGTGATCGGCTCTTGGTACTGGGTGAGGGCTTCGCCGGTTTCGGGGTCGGTGATGATGGTGAGGGCGACGCGTCCGTGGATGCGTTCGTCGATCTCCTCCAGCACTTGGCCCTGGTCCACGATCCGTCGGCCCTGAATGCCTTCGGTCGTTTCGCAATCCAGCGACTTGACGATGACATCCTGGGCAACGTCGCAAAGGCGCCGCGTCAGGTAGCCGGCGTCCGCGGTCCGGAGAGCGGTGTCGGCCAGACCCTTTCGCGCCCCGTGCGTCGTCACGAAGTACTCCAGCATCGTGAGGCCCTTGTGGAAGGAGCTCTTGACCGGAAGTTCGTAAATCGTTTCGTTGAACTGGTTCAACATCAGGCCCCGCATCCCGGCGAGCTGCGCCAGCTGCTTGATGGAGCCGCGCGCACCGGAGACGGTGATGATGTTGAGCGGGTTGAACTGGGTGAGACCGTTCACGATCTCCTTCCCGACCTTGTCGTACGTGCCTTGCCACAGCAGGGTGAGCTGCCGCGTCATTTCGTTCAGCGAAAGCTTGCCGCGTCGAAAGTCGGTGGTGATCTTGTTCGAGAGGTCGTCGGCCTCGTTGATCATCTCGTCGCGACGCTTCGGCGGGTCCATATCGGTAAGCGCGACGGAGATTCCGTACTTGGTCGCCCACTTGAAGCCCATGTCCTTGATGTCGTCGAGAAGCTTGATCGTCGCGCCGTACCCTGCCAGCCGCTGGCAGTCGAGAATGAGTGCCGCGAGTTGCTTCTTACCGAGCTCGACGTGTAGGTAGTCATCCGCGTACCGCATCGGGTACGGCAAGATGGTGTTCAGCATCAGCTGACCCGGCGTGCAGGTGCGGATGACGGTTTCGTACTGCGTTTCGTACGCCACCATCTCTTCCACATCGTCGCCATCCTCGTTTTGCACGGTTTGGCGGTAGTACTCCTGACCCGTGCCGGCATCGCGGAACGCCACCTCTTCCAGCGGGCGGAAGATCGGGCGCTTGATGCGGACTTTGACCAGCTCGTTCACGTGCAGTCGGTTTTCGGCGACCGGGTTTTCCAGCAGGTACAGCACCTCATCCGGCGAGGCGTAGATCGGCACCATCGGGTTCGCCATCGGATCGGCGGCGTGGGCGGCTTCTTGCGCTTCTAGGCGTTGCTTGCCTTCCACGCTCACAAAGGTGAGGGCGTAGTTGCCAAGCACGATGTCTTGCACCGGCGCACAGGTCGGACGACCGTCGGCCGGCGTGAACAGGTTTTGGCTGGAGAGCATCAGCACGCGGGCTTCGGCCTGCGCTTCCGTACTCAGCGGAATATGGACGGCCATTTGGTCACCGTCAAAGTCCGCGTTGTACATGTTACAGACCAGGGGGTGAACCTGAATCGCCTTGCCATCCACCAGAATCGGCTCGAACGCCTGGATCCCGAGGCGGTGAAGCGTCGGGGCGCGGTTCAGCAAGATCGGGTGCTCGCGGATGACCTCTTCAAGGCCGTCCCACACGCGCGGGTCCATCCGGTCGATCATCCGCTTCGCGGTCTTGATGTTCTGGGTGACCTTGCGCTCCACCAGCGACTTCATGACGAACGGCTTAAAGAGCTCGAGCGCCATCTCCTTCGGCAGACCGGCTTGGTGCAGCTTCAGGTGCGGACCGACGACAATGACCGAACGGCCGGAGTAGTCGACCCGCTTTCCGAGCAGGTTCTTTCGGAAGCGACCTTCCTTCCCTTTCAGCATGTCGCTGAGCGACTTGAGCGGACGTTGGTTCGAGCCGACCACCGGACGCGCGCGGCGGCCGTTGTCGATGAGGGCATCGACCGCTTCTTGCAGCAACCGCTTTTCGTGGTTGATGATGCTTTCCGGCGCGTGGATCTCGATGATCTTCTTCAACCGGTTGTTGCGGTTGATGATGCGGCGGTAGAGGTCGTTCAGGTCGGAGGTCGCGAATCGGCCACCGTCGAGCTGGACCATCGGTCGCAGCTCGGGCGAGATGACTGGCACCGTGTCCAGGATCATCCATTCCGGCTTGCCCTTCGAGCTCAGGAGTGCCTCCACGACTTCGAGCCGCTTGATCGCACGGGCGCGCTTTTGGCTCGTCGTGATGACGATCTCTTGTTGCAGGGTCCGCGCGAGCACCTCGAGGTCGATGCGGACCAGCAGTTCTTTGACCGCATCGGCGCCGATGTTCGCCTTCACGAGTTCGCTGAGGTTGGTACCGAGCTGGCTTTCGACACTGTACAGCAGCTTGCTGACCGCGCGGTACTTGTCCTCGTCGATGAGCTGATTCTTCTCGAGCTTGCCGAGGATTTCGACGGCGACGTCCAGGTCCTTCAAGCGATCGTCGGCGTCGCGGTACTCGGCGCGAATCCGGTCGTTCACGGCCTTGGCGCGCTCGCGGGCGTACATCTCGTCGTACTCGTCGCGATTGTTGTTCAGGTCTTCCGCGAACCGGACGAGCGAGTCTTCCTCGAGCTTGCGCATCTCTTCCTGCAGGCGCTTTTTCTCGAGCTCGACGGCGGTGCGAATCGACGGCAGGTGCTCGTTGATCGCGTCGGCGTCCAGGTCAATGATGATGAAGCTCGCGAAGTAGATGACCTTTTCCAGCAGACGCGGGGAGATATCGAGCAAGAGCGACAGCGGGGACGGAACGCCCTTCAGGTACCAAATGTGGCAGACCGGCGCGGCCAGCGATACGTGCCCCATGCGCTCGCGACGCACTTTTTGCCGCGTGACTTCCACGCCGCAGCGTTCGCACACGACGCCCTTGAACTTGATCTTTTTGTACTTGCCGCACGAGCATTCCCAGTCCTTCGTCGGGCCGAAGATCTTCTCGCAGAACAACCCGTCACGCTCGGGCTTGAACGTGCGGTAGTTGATCGTTTCTGGTTTCTTGACTTCGCCGTGCGACCACGAGATGATGTCGTTGGGGCTGGCGATTCCGATGCGGATCTTGTCGAACAGGCTGGTTTCTGGCATTGCGTTCGCTCGAGCGTGATCTCTCGCCGTGAACCGCCGTGCGACGTCGGCGGACGTAACGCAACGAGCGAAGGCGAAAAGATCGGAACATAAAAGATACCGCGTGGTTTCCGGTCAACGCTAGGTTTTTCGGAACCTTTTTCTCGCGCGGTCGTACAAACCGGTACTGCTCCAGACTGTGCCCGCTTCTCGCGAGGGGGCAACTGCTAGGCGGATTCCATTGTTCCAGCGAGGGACCAATGAGCCGATTTCTGCGCGCAATCACCCTTTTCCTCGTCACTGTTTCGATCGCGCGGGCCGAGTTTGTGCCCACTGTCGCGGCGGAAGCGTCTTCTCAGCAGGTCAGTTACACCGGGCCCGACCGGTTGATCTCCACCGACGGCCTCGTCGAGGACCCGCCCGGTTCCGGCCAATTTCGCTTCCAGTCCAACGCCATCAGTTACCAGTCGGCGTACGGCACCCCGAACGACGAAGCTCCGTTTGTCCACTTCGACTTCGGCTCCGTCCGGACCGTGGACCATGTGCGCGTCTGGAACGCAAACAACCCGGGCTACAGCTGGCGCGGCTTCCGGACCGTGCTGGTGCAGTATTCCGACGATGCCCAACGTTGGACCACCCTTCCGGACCGGCTCGAGTTTCGCCGCGCTCCGGAGGACGATTCCTCGTTCGGTCAGTGGATCTCACTCGGATCCGGCATTCGGGCCCGGTACGTGCGGTTCGCCTGCCTCAGCACTTGGCGCGACTTCGGGAATCCGGACATCGCCGCGCTTGGCCGCGTTCGCTTCTACCGAACCGGACGCCAGCGATTCTTCCGGTCGAAGTCGGCGGACTACCCGCTCGATTCCGGCGTGATCGACGTCACCCAACGCCCTTACTTTGCGACCGGCAACGGCGTGACGGATGACACGTTCGCGATTCAGCGCGCAATCTACGACGGCGAAGGCCGCAACCGCCTGATCTACCTGCCCGCCGGAACGTACCGCATCACGTCTCCGCTCCGGTTCTCCGGGAACACCTCCGCGAATCGGAACTCCCTTTTCGGATTCGGCCATCTCGCGGGCGCCGGGCGCGAACGCACCGTGATCCGGCTCGACGCGAACCGGTTGACCAATCCCAACCTGCCCGCGCCGGTGATCCATAACGGCCTGCTGTCGTTCTGGAACGGTCAGTTTGAGGAAACCACGGCGGACTGGTTCCACAACAGCCTCAGCGATTTCACGCTCGAGATCGGACCGGGCAATCCCGGCGCGACCGGCATCGAGTTCTTCAGCAACAACACCGGCTGGGTGCGCAACGTGACGATCCGCAGCGCGGACGGCCAGGGGGCCATCGGTCTGGACCTCGGGCACGCCGACAAGAACGGACCGCTTCTGGTGAAAGGCGTGCGGGTCGAAGGGTTCCGCACCGGAATCCGGTCGGGCGCGACCGTAAACAGCCAAACGATAGAGCACGTCGAACTTATCAACCAGTCGGAATACGCGCTGGACAACGGCGGCCAATGCCTGACCGTCCGCGGCCTGACCGTGCAGGGACCCGCCCAGGCGGTTCGCAACCAGTACGGGTTCCTCGTGCTTCTGGATGCTTCCCTCTCCGGCAGCGGCGGCGCATCCGCCAAGCCCGCGATCAGCAACACCGAGTTCCTGGTGGCGCGCCGCATCACCCAGTCGGGTTATCTGCGCACGATCCAGAATGGGCATGGCACCGGCGCCAACGTCAGCGGCAATGTGACTGCCACGTACCTTTCGCATCCGCCCCGGCTGGCCGTCTTCCCCGCTCCGGAGGACGGACTGAACTTACCGATCTTGGAAACCCCGACCGTAAACGCGACGCCCGGCCGACAGTGGGAGAACGTGCTCGATTTCCGGCGCACGACCGATACGGACGATTCGGACGCGATTCAGCGCGCGGCCGATTCCGGCGCGAAGACGATCTACTGGCCGAGCGACGCCCGCATCGTGCTCAAGCGTGACGTGAGCCTGCCCCCGACCCTCGACCGCCTGCACGGCATGAACGCGTTTTGCGCGGTGGTCAACGATGCCCGCATCCGGGTGGAGACGGGCGGTCCGAACCCGCTCGAGATTCAGTCCCTCCGAAACCATCACGTGCTGCAGGCCAGCAGTCGGACCGTAGTGGTGCGCGATTGCGAAGCGAGCGTCAGCGCAACGGCAGGCGGAAACCTCTTCCTCGAAAACGTCGGCGGAACGTTCCGGTTTCGCGACGCCAACGTCTGGGCCCGCCAAATGAACACCGAACCGGAAGGGTTGAAGGTGCTCAACGTCAACTCTCGGCTCTGGATTCTGGGGCTGAAAACGGAGCGCGCCGGCACGCTCGTCGCCACCGAGAGCGGCGGGATCACCGAAGTCCTCGGTGGGCTCTGCTACACCACCACGTCGGGAACCGACCCGATGTTCACGATCACGAACGCGCAGGCGAGCTTGTCGATCGCCGAGGTGGCCTACGGTCCGCCGCCGTATCAAACGCTGGTACGCGAAACGCAGGGGCTGAGTACCGGCACGCTCGTCCGGAATCAGGCGCCCTTGCGGTATTCGTTTATGAACGGGAGCGCGATTCCGCTGTATTGCGCGGGTCTGCCGACCATGCCGATGGGCATCGTCCCTCCCCGCGGCGGTCCGGGCGGACGCGGGCGCGGCTAAAGTCGCCTGAGCAAAACCAAACCGGCCGAGAGTGCGAAACTCTCGGCCGGCGATGGATCGCACGGGTACCGGTTAGAAGCGGTAGCCGACGAGCAGATTGAGCGAGTTGGTGTTGACGCCCGACACGTTTTGCGACAGTCGCAGGCTCGCTTCCGCAAAGATTTGCGGCGTGAAGCGGTAACCGACGATCAGTTCGCCCGCGATCACGGTGCGGCGTGCGTCGAGGATGCTGATGCCTCCGCCCGAACCGCCTTGGCCCGGGATCGTGGTGCGGATGTCCACGTTGGTGACTTGCAGGCCAAGCCCGTAGCCGAAGTACGCTCCGGTGCCGGTCGAAGTCGCATTGCCGAACGGAACGCGCTCAACGTATTGCAGACCGAACTGGTTGATTTCGTTGCCATCTCCGCGCACGTTGCCGAAGAAGACTTCGACGCTCGGGCTGGCGAGCGGCGACACGAAGGCGCGATTCTTGAGGTTGTAACCAACGGCGCCAAAGAAACCAGACCGGGCCACGCTATCGCGCGCTTCGGAACCAGTCGGGAATTGAACGCCGAGTCGCGCGTAAATCGACGACGTCGGGCTTTGAGCCGAAACCAATGCCGACGCCGAAACGAGCAGGGCGGCGGCCGCAAACTTCTTGACTTGCGCCATGAGCGACAGTCTAGCCGAAGTCATGCCGATGCGCTAGTACCCATGCGCTCCAACAGACCGTTTTTTGCCAAAACTCCGACGCCTAAAGCGATAAAGTCGCCAGAAACCATGAGGTCTTCGGCCAAAGCCAGTAATTCACCGTGGTCCAAGCCTTTGGCCGCGCGATCGAGCAGGGTCGCCAGCACGACCGGCGGCACGCTGACCGCCAGTTCTCCCAGCAAAGCCAGGTCCCGGTGCCCGTGTCGGGCCGACTCCCCCCGCGCCGTGGTGCGGAACGTGACGCCCGGACCGACGAGCGTCGCCGTACCGTACGATTCGGCCTGCCGTCGCAGCGGAACCCGTTGGCCGTACCGCTCGGTGCGCGCGCGACGGGCCGCCCGAAGCTCCGCAGTTTCGCCGCGGGCATCCTCCAACGCCCGCCGCATCTGCGCAATCCGTAGATCGTACAGCCGAAGCGGATCGAACTGGGCTTCGAACGCCTGCCGCGCCGCCCGACCCATTTGCTGCCGCAATGCCGCATCGCGAAACAGTCGGCGCATCCGATCCGCCATCACGGCCCCGTCAATTACGGTGGTTTGGGCCATCAGCAGCATCGTCGTCTGCACGTCGAACGCGTAGGCCATTTCTTCCAGCCGTATGGGTACCGGCGGAACGTACGTCGGAACGCGGTAGCCCGTCACGCCGTCCGCGATCGTGTCCTTCAGGCCGTCCCAATCGGTCCCAACGACCGGGAGCCCGCAAGCCATCGCCTCGAGCGTCACCTGACCGAACACCTCGTTCAGCGAATCGGCCGGAAACACCACGAAATCGGCGGCGTGATACAGAGCACACTTGCGGTCCGATCGAACGGTTGGCAGGATATGGACGCGATCCGCCACGCCCTCGGCGGAGGCTACGCGCATGAGCTGCTCGCCGTACGTCGGCAACTCTTGGTAGCCGACCAGGGCCAGATGATCCGAGGGCCCGGCGGCGGCCGCAAAATGGACGATCAACTGGGCCAGGTCGCCCTTCGTGCTGGGCGTCATGCGGCCGAGAAACAGCGCGATGGATCCCTGCTCCGGCAACCCAAATGCGCGACGGGCGGCGGCAACGTCGAAGCCATCGGGAGGCGGCGCGAGTGATCGGTCGTCAATGGAGCGGGCAATCGCCTCGACCGGGAGCGCGTCGGGCTGATCGAACTCGGCCAGCGTGTTGCGGAATCCCGCCTGCGCCGCCGTGCTCGCCGCCAAAATCCGGTCGCCCGGGGCCGAGGGCAACGCGCACAGTTGCCGAAGACTTTCGGTGAGCGTGGCGTGGCCGAGGCAATGCGTATCGCATACGATCGGCATGGCGGCGGCGGCGTACCGATCGCGCAAGTGCCGGTCGCGGATCATCAAGTGCACGTCATCCGTATGGATCACGCGCTCGCGACCATCCGCCCATAGTTCGGGAATGGCGAGGGCAGGCAAAAATTCGAGCTTGCCGCGGCCGAAATTCGTTGGCTCAAGAATCGACTCCGCCACCTCCCGAAATCCGGCCGACATCGCCATGTCCCGCGGCGCCAAGTACAGTTCCAGCGTCTCAACGTCGGGGTGATTGGCCAGCATCCGCAGGCTAACGTCCAGCGCAATCACCGCCCCCGAAATCGTATTCGGACTGGCCCGGTGGTCGAGCACAGGCAGGTACGGCAACACCACGGCGACGCGCATGTGGCCCTTGTACCCGTCCGGCGACGTCCCGCCAACGGCAGTTACACGGACGCCGCGGCGAGCACCGCGGGCTTCGGCAGGCGCGCGATGGCCTGCTGAGTCGCCTCCCACGCGATATCCGAAACCCGCATCGCATCGGCGGGCGAGGCGAGATCACCCGGATCACCGGTCAGGATCGCATCTCGGAAGGCGCGGTACATGCCGTCAAAGTCCTTTTCCCCCGCCCCGGCCTCGTACAGCGTGCCCTGACCGTGCCGCGCTTCCAGCCGGTACCCGTACCGGTCAAACTTCGCCACACCGCCTGTACCGATCATTTCGTAAGTGAACTGCGGGGCGACGTCTCGCGCGGTATGGGCGTAGGTAAAGCTCATTTCGATATCGGCCCGCATTCCGTTCTCGAGTTCGAGAAACGCCCAAGCATGGTCCGGAGCATCGTAGCCGCTCACGACCCGCGCACCGTAGCCGAAAACGTTGATCACCTCCGACTGGGTCATCCAGCGCACGAGGTCGATCATGTGCACGCCGCAATCCACCATCGGCCCGCCCTCAAGCATGCGTCCATTCCAGAGGGGAGAAACGCCCCACGTGCCGTCTTCTCGCTGACGGTACATGCCGTGGAGGTCCCACAGATAAACCATTCGGAACAATCGGACATCTCCAATCGTGCCGTCACGCAACCATTGCCGAAACCGCTGGGCCACCGGACTAAACCGGTAGACGTAGCCCACATAGAACTGCCGCTGAGCCTGCTCCATCACGCGGATCATCAGTTCGCCCTCCTCTCGGCTGTAGCTGATCGGCTTCTCGCACAGCACGTGTACCCCGGCGTTCGCGCAGCTGGTGACGTTCTCGTCGTGGAACTGAACCGGGGAGGCGATGGCGACGGCATCGAGCCCGGCCGCGAAAAACTCGTCCTCACGAGTCGTACCGACCGGTACATCGTGCTTCTGCGCGAACTCTGCCACGCGGCGGGGATCGGGATCATATACGGCCGCGAGTTGCAGCCCTTCCGTCCGACGGATCGCGTGGGCGTGTCCGAAATCTGCGACGTGGCCGCATCCCATGATTCCGATCTTCAGCATTCACCCATTCTACGACGCGCGATCCGGATGCGAGCGAAGAGAATTGTCGCGCGCGGGTCACCCGAGGGGCAAAACATCACCTGGTATTTCTACTTGTTTTACGCGGTGATGTGTCTACCGCACGGCACTTGCGCTACACTAAAGCGCGACGTAAACGAGTGCTCAAGCTAACAATGAAGAAAGGCTATTCGATCTTAATTCTTCTTTGTTGCGTTGCGCCGTGGGCGCGGGGCCAGGCGGTGCTGACGCGCGGCGATGCCGATTTGCTCTACGCCGTGCAGGACGAATCGGAGTGGCAAAAGTTCACCGTTCCGCCGCAATGGACGTACTTTTCCTTGCCATTTCCGATTTTCGTGAATCGACACGGTCGGTACATGGCCGATGTCCAGTCCGACGCCTTACGACCGGCGGGGTACCAAAATTACCCGCAGTACTTTGTCGATCCGATCCAAGGTGCCGATAGCAACCCCGGTACCTCGCGCACTCGCCCGTTCCGTTCGATGTCGCGAGCACTGGAGATCGACGGGAACAAGTGGGTGCTTTGCCGGCCCGGCCTGTATCCCTTTACCCAGTCGTGGCGAGGGGCGACTCCGGAAGGCAATACCGTCGTGGAGCCGTGGGACGATTCCGGTCGCATTGTCAGTTCCGGCCGAATGACCCATAACGCGTGGACTCCGGGGGTATCGCACACCTACACGCACATTGGGGCGACCTTTACCAACCAAGTTATCGACCACAAGTCGCGCGATCAGTGGGGCAACGGTGTTCGTTACCGCCGGATGCAAACAGTGGCGGAGGTCATGGCGACGCCGGGTAGCTTTTGCGTCAACGGAAAGTCCACGACCTTACGCACGTTCGATGGCCGGGTCCCCGACGCCGATATCCTGCTCCTTACCGGACAACAAAACGGCCGATTTGACGATAACGCGCACCTGTACGTTCGCGGCGTGGACTTCGAAGGCGGATCGCGACCGTTCGCGGCGTTAACCGACAACAACGACGCCGGACAAGTCATCGTGTTTGACGACTGCACCTTTCAGTATGCCATCGAGCACCAAGACGGACTCACCAGCGACGGTCCGGGCACGACTTACCTATTCCAATCGCACGCAACCGGCAATGCTGCCGACGGCTTTGACTACAAAAACGGCCGTCGCTTTGTTGAAGTCAATTGCATTGGCAGCGGTAACGGTCACGATACGGTGCCCGAAGGTGAGCCGCTCGACAACGGATCTACCGCGCACGTCAACTGCGTAGGTCTTACCATCAACGGACTTTACGCCGATAATCGCGGACGCAATATCCACGACGTCATCGACTCGCGCCGCATGATTCTTGGCAGCCAAGTCGGGTTCTCGCGCGGAACCATTCTCGCAAGTGCCGATATCGCCGCCGGAACCGGGGATTCGGATCGTACCTTTACCTTTCTGATACATCTTCGCTACCTTGGCGGTAGCAGTTACGCGCGCCAATGCGCACTCAGCTCGCGGATGTACTCCCGCGGCCACCTCAGCGCACAGGCCGATTTTCAGTACGGTGAGACCATCTTTCCTTTGTGATTCAACATGCTCAACTTACTTGCTTCCGCCGCCCTGCTTTCCGTCAGCTACGATATTGATCCGAGCACCCCGCTCACCAAAGCTATCGCCGATACGCTTTACGATCCGCTCGGGACCGGGGTCCGTTACCGCGTAGGAATTCCGCATAATTGGACCGGCATTAACCCGCTGTTTCAGATTTTTGAGTCCGAGCGCGGGGCCTACTCGACCGACCTCAGCCCCGACTCCCTCCGCCCGAACGACTACCCGAGCTACCGCATCATCTACGTTGACCCCATCAACGGCTCCGACCAAAACACGGGCGAAAGCCGCTCGCGTGCCCTCCGGAAGCTGTCGGTCGCCCTCGGCCAACCCGGAAACAAGTGGCTACTGTGCCGCCCGACGACCTTCGACTTTAGTACGCAGTGGAACGGCACCGTCCCGACCGGTAACGTGATTATCGAACCGTGGGACGAGTCCGGTTTTATCACCTGCTCGACCCAAATGAACAATCTCAACTGGGTAAAAGATGGTGGGGTTTACACGTCGCTCGCTTCCACCAGTACTGCCCAGCTCATCGACGAGAAAACGCGCGACGAGTACGGCGTCGGTCAACGGTTAATGCGCGCCTCCAGCATTCAGCAGTTACGCGATACGCCGGGCAGCTACTTCAGCGAATCGAAACGAGTTTGGGTAAACCTCCAAGATGGCCGAGTGCCGGACAGTCAGGTACTCGCCTTTACCGACCAGTCGAACGGAAGACTTTCAAGCGGCACCACCTGGCTACGGCGCATCAACTTCCTCGGGAGCACCTCGCCGTTCAGTCTCACCACGAGTCAGCCCGGCACCACCCTGATCGCGACCGACTGTACGTTTAAATACGGGCGCAATAATGACGGCATTGTTGTCGATGGACCGGCAACCGCCACGCTGATCCGATGCCGCGCCATCGGCAACTTCGGCGACGGAATTGAATTTCGTAACGGCGCAAGGTACCTCGTGATTCACGCCGTCAGCGCAAGCAACGGCGTAATCCAAAGCAACGATAACAACGGGCTCAGTGCCAGCGGGTCGGAAGGAATCGTGATCGGCGGACGCTACGCCCGTAACCTCGGCCGAAATCTGTTTATTCTCAACAATTCCCGCCTCCTCGCGTACGGGCCATGGATCGGCGACTCCGCCGCGACCGGCAGCGACAGCATTGACGTCGTAGTCGGAAAAGGGTCCGACGATAGCCAAGCGTGGATAATCGGCGCAACGTACGGAACCGGTAGCGAGTACCAACGGAATGCCGCCTCGACTTCCATCATCTGGACCCGGAAGCATCGCGGTACTCGCCCCGATCTCAACATCAAAGACCAGGTTCGACCGTTTTAACCGTTCGGCGACGCCGCCACAACCAAACGACGCCGGCCATCACGATCAGATACGGCGCAAAGGCCATCAGTTCGACCACGAAGACGACCCCGCCGCGCAGCACGGAAAGCATGTTGCTCATCGACCGGTTCCACGCTTGCAATAGCCAGTTCGGATCTTCGCCGCTGCGGGTCGGCGCGATGGGCAGTTGCAAACTCACGCTGATATCCGAATAAGCGGCCTGCCGACGCAACGCGGTAGAACGCGCTTTCGACGCTTCAATCTCGCTGCGCAAACGCATTAACCGATCGTGAATCTCCATCGAATCGGTCAGCTTGCTGCTTTGCCGCAGCATCAATCGGTACGACTCTTCTTGCGCGGTCATCGTTCGTTGCCGCGCCTCCAGATCCACTACTTCACCGGTCACGTCCTCGCTCGTCACCGACTTCGACAGCCGGGTTCCGACCGATTCCAAGAATGCGATCGCGTCAGTAAAGCGGCGCTCCGGCACGCGGATGCCTAGTGAAAGTTGCGCCGAGGGCGAATCGTAGCCGCTCCCTTGCGACGTCTCCACGAACCCGCCCCACGCCTTCAGCTGACGCTGGATGGTGCGCTCCGCTTCGTCCAGGTCCTTCACCCGCAAGGTCAGTTCGCCGGTGCGGATGACCAAGCCGTGCTGAGCGGTCGGCAGGTTGTTGGCCAGAATGTCGCCCGTCGCCGCGTTACCTTCCGCGCTCTTCGTCAGCGTCGCTTCGGGAGTCATCGCGCGGCCCGCCGTCGGTGCCTTGACCACAGAGAATTCGGTCTTTGCCCCCGTCGCATCCCCGGCCGCAGGCGAACTGCACCCCGTCGAGGCAAGCGCAGACGTGAATGCGATCAGGGCGAAGCAGAGAGTTCGTTGCGAACGCTTCATGCCCGATGAGTGTCATCGGGAGGCGAGAATGTTCAGCGAATCGCGCGATTCGCCGGATTTCCGAGACTTCCGGGGGTGTCTTGGAACGCGGGCGCGTTTGACAAGCCGTGCCCGTTGCGCGTGCTCACGGTCGGTTCGCCCGGGTGCAGACCCGTGCCCTTCGCCGGAGTGTCGTATTTCGCGTCCACCTTCGTGTCGGTGTTCTTAGCACCTTCGGCGTATCGCGTGCCCGGACGCAGGCCACCCGTCGCGTTCGCGAGGCCAGCGCTGGCGTAAGGATCGCCTTTCCACTCGCCGGGCGGGTTCGGCGTCACCGCCGACTCGAAGCTCTCCCAACTCTTGATGCGGCAACCGCTAATGGAAACGGTCAGTGCGGCGATCACGATGAGCGGGGCGACTCGCATAACCAGTAATTTACCCGGCCCACCGCGAACGGATGAGCGCGAGGTAAGGCACAATCCGACCATGACGACGTCACTCGGGTTCTTCGGAGCGGCCCGCACCGTCACCGGATCCTGCCACCTCTTGCGGCACGGAGACCGGCAAATCCTGGTGGATTGCGGCATCTTCCAAGGCTCCCGAGCGTTGCGCGACCAAAACTACGACGACTTTCCGTTCGATCCGCGCGAAATTGACTTCGTGGTTGCGACCCACGCCCACCAAGATCACATCGGCCGAATCCCGCGATTGATCCAACACGGCTTCCAGGGCAAGGTGTTCGCGACCCGCGCCACGATCGGCTTGGCAAAGGTCGCCCTGCCCGATGCCGGACGATTGCAAGAGGAAGAGGCCCGTCGCGCCCGCAAGCACGGCTCGCGCCACGCCGACCCGCAGCCGCTCTTTACCGAAGAAGACGCCTACGCCGCCCTGCAGTTCTTCGAACCCATGCCCTACCACCAGCCGCACTCCTTCGGCAACGGCGACTGGTTCGAGTTCTTTCACGCCGGACATATCCTCGGCTCTGCCTTCGCCTCGTTCGGGTTCAACGCGGGCGAGCACACGCTGCTCATGGGCGGAGACCTCGGGCGTTACGATTCGCCCATCATCCGCGACCCGGAGCCGATCCGCCGCGCGGATTCCCTGGTCATCGAGAGCACCTACGGCGATCGCCTGCACCCCGCCGAGGACATCTTGGCCCGGCTGGAAGAAATCCTGAGGCAGTCCATGCAAACCGGCGGCGCCGTCATCGTGCCGAGCTTCAGCATCGGACGCACCCAAGAGCTGCTGTACCACCTGTGGGAACTGCAAGAAGCCGGTCGCATGCCGCGAATCCCGATCTATGTGGACTCGCCGATGGCGATCTCCGCGACCCAACTGTACGCCCAATCGAAGGAAGAGCACGACGAGGACATGCAGGCGGCCATCGCCGCCGGTAACCGCGCGCTCGAACCCGGCGGAATCATCTTTGCCCGCGACCGCGAAACCTCCAAGGCGATCAACCGGCACGAGGGCCCCATCGTCATCATCGCGGGCAGCGGCATGGCGAACGGCGGTCGCGTCCAGCACCACCTGCTCCACCGACTCGGACGCCCTGAAACGCAAGTCGTGTTCACCGGTTACCAGGCCCAAGGCACGCTCGGCCGAGACCTGCTGGAGGGTGCCGAACGCGTACGGGTGGTCGGCCAAGAGGTCGCGGTGCGGGCATCCGTCACGCGGTTGCAATCCCTCTCCGCCCACGCCGACCAAAACGAGATTCTGCGCTGGCTCTCGCACTTCGAGACGCCGCCCAAAACGACGTACCTGGTGCACGGAGAACCGGACGCGCAAGACGCCCTCCAACGAAAGCTTCAACAAGAGCTGGGCTGGAACGTCGTGATTCCGGACCACGGCGACGTCTACGCGCTATTCCGCGAGGAAGCCGCGTGAAGATTCTCGTCGTCGGCAGCGGTGGTCGCGAGCACGCCCTTGCTTGGCGACTCAGCCACGAAGCGGACGTCATCGTCACCCCCGGCAACCCCGGCATCGCCGAAGACGTGCGGTGCGCCGCCGTTCCCGCCACCGACTTTAGCGGCATCGTCGCGCTCGCCCGGGCCGAAGCGGTGGACCTCGTGGTCATCGGGCCCGAGGACCCGCTGATCTTGGGCCTCGGCGATCAGCTCCGCGCGGCCAACATCCCGGTATTCGGCCCCGGCAAGGCGTCCGCTCGATTGGAGGCAAGCAAGGTGTTCGCCAAGGCGGTGATGTCCCAGGCCGGCGTCCCGACCGCCGCCTACCGCACTTTCGAACATCCCGAGACCGCGATCGCCTACGCCCGCGAGCGGTTCGCCGATGGCTACCCCTGCGTCGTCAAGGCGAGCGGTCAGGCCCTCGGCAAGGGCGTCATCATGTGCGATTCCGCCGAGGACGCCGAAGCGGCGATCCGGGCAATGCTCGTCGAGCGCGTGTTCGGCGACAGCGGCGCCGAGATCGTCATCGAGGATCGGCTGGAAGGCCCCGAGTTCAGCGTCTTCAGCATCGTCGGCGAGCAGAACTTCGTCACGTTGCCGATCGCCCAAGACTACAAGCGGGTGGGCGATGGCGACCACGGACCGAACACCGGCGGCATGGGCAGCTATTCGCCCGTGCCCGGCATTCCGGAGCGACTCGTCGCGGAAGTCGAGCAAACGATCATCCGCCCGACACTTGACGCGATGCGGGCCGATGGCAAGCCGTTTACCGGCACCCTCTTCACCGGTGTGATGATGCACCGCGGACGCCCGCACTGCTTAGAATTTAATGTCCGCTTTGGCGACCCGGAAACGCAATCGCTCATGATGCGCCTGGGCGACGGTTTTGCGGCTGCCCTGTGGCAATCGGCCACCGGCGATATTGTGGAGGTCCCGCAAATTCGGCCGGAAGCCGCGGTCTCGGTGGTGATCGCCAGCGCGGGTTACCCCGGACCGATCTCGCGCGGACTCCCGATCGCCATCGACCCGCTGCCGGAAGGCGTCAAGGTCTTTCACGCCGGCACCGCCCGTAAAAACGACCACGTGGTGACCAACGGCGGACGTGTGCTGTGCCTCAGCGCCATCGCCGCCGGCATACCGGAAGCGCGCGAACTGGCCTACCGAGCCACCCACGCCGTCCGGTTCGAAGGTGCGATCTTCCGCCGGGATATTGCGGCGGGCGTCTCCGCCTAGCCCGTCCGGTACCCTCTGCCCCGTGATTGATCGGTATTGCACGCGCGAGATGGACGCGATTTGGTCGCGTCAGGCGAAGTACGAGGCATGGCAAGCGGTCGAGATCGCCATCGTGGAAGCCCACGTGGCGTTCGGCACCGTCCCGGCGGCGGACCTCGATACGATCCGCGCTCGAGCCAGCTTCACCCTCGAGCGGTGCGATGAACTCGAACTCGAGACCCGGCACGATCTCATGGCCTTCGTGCGGAACCTGAGCGAAAATATCGGCGAGGCCGGCCGATTCGTCCACATGGGCGTCACCAGCTACGACGTCATCGATACCGCGCTCGGCATCATGCTCCGCGACTCGGCCGACGTGCTGATTGCCCACGGCGAGACCTTGGCGAACGTCATCGGCAACTTGGCCCGCACCCACGCGAACACCCCGGCGATCGGCCGGACCCACGGCATTCACGCCGAACCCATTACCTTCGGCTTCAAGTGCGCCAACTGGTACGCCGAACTCCAACGCAACCTGAACCGACTGCGCGATGCGCGGGCCGATATCGCGGTGGGCAAGGTATCCGGAGCGGTCGGCATTCACGCGATCGCTTCGCCCGAACTGGAGGCGCACGTCTGCGCGCAGCTCGGCCTGGCCCCCGACCCGGCCAGTACCCAAATCATCAACCGCGACCGCCACGCGAACTTTCTCAACGTGCTCGCCCTGCTCGGCGCGGGGCTCGAACGCATCGCCACCGAACTCCGCAATCTGCAACGGACCGAGATCTTGGAAGTTCAGGAAGCGTTTGCGAGCGGGCAGACCGGCAGCAGCGCCATGCCGCACAAACGCAATCCTTGGAACAGCGAGACCGTCTGCGGCCTGGCCCGCTTGTTGCGCGCCAACGCCCACGCCATGCTGGAATCGGTGGCGACGTGGCACGAGCGCGACCTCACGAACTCATCCCTCGAGCGCGTCGTGTTCCCAGATTCCTGCCAACTCGCTGACTTCATGCTGCAACGCATGACCAAGATCCTCAGCGGACTGCAGGTGTTTCCGGACCGCATGGAGCGCAATCTCCGCCTCATGGGCGATCTGGTGTTTAGCGAGCACGTGATGATCGCCCTCGTCCAGGCCGGCATGGCGCGGGAAGACGCCTATAAGGTGGCCCAGCGCAATGCGGCCCGGGCGTGGGACGGTCACGACTTTCGAACGGCCGTCAGCGAGGACCCGGACGTGACCGCCCGTCTGACCCCCGCCCAAGTCGACGAGTTGTTCTCGCTCGAGCATCACCTGCGCCACGCCGACCACACCCTCCGCGCCGTCGGCCTATGAACATCCGTCGGTAACGAGGGCATGTGCGCGCGATTCGGACTCAAAGTCTCACCCGAGCAGCTGGAGACGCTGTTCGGCCTCGCCCCGGAGTTTGACCCGCCGCAAGATTCCGATTTTCGGCCCACCCATTCGGTCCTGGTGCTGACCGGTACGCAAGAGTCAGTGCGCTGGCGGCAAATGCGGTGGGGGCTCATCCCCGCGTGGGCCAACTCTCCGGACCTCGGGGTCACGCTCATCAACGCGCGGTCAGAAACGGTGACCGAACGGCCGGCATTTCGGCACCTGATCGGTCGCCGCCGCTGCGTCATCCCGGTCAGTCAGTACTACGAATGGCACGACGAGGTCGCCGATCGGCAAATGAACCTCTTTGGCGAGGTGGTGGCCATGGGGCGGCCGGTCAAGGTGAAGCAGGCGTTTGCGCTGCGCATGGACATCACCCCGATCGCCGGCCTGTGGGATCGGTGGCGCGCCCCGGACGGCTCGGAACGGGAGAGTTGTACGATCTTGACCACCCGCCCGAATGCATTGACCGGGCAGTATCACGATCGGATGCCCGCCGTATTGCACCCCGATACCGTGCCGGTGTGGCTCGACCGGGCAACGTCGGAGGAGTACGCGCGGCAACTGCTCGAGCCGGTGGATAGCGGTCTCATGCACGCGTGGCGGGCGGACGAGGACACTCGGTAGCCGGGAACTGGATCGGGATTACGGCTTATCGGGTAGCGTGTTCCGATTCAAGATGCTCCAACCTGGTACCGGCGGATCGCTTGGCTCCCGCTTTTCTTGTTGCTCGACGATGCGGCGCAAGTCCGTATCCACCCAACGCGCAAGCTCCTCGCCGTAGTACGGCTCAATCTCGTCCAGTTTGAGACCAATACTCAGGCCGTGCCCGCCAACCGGGTAAACGACCACGTACACATCGGTTGCAGGCCCGACAAGATGACGATACTTTTCGCTCGGTGTATCCCGATAACTGGCATTTTTCAGGATCCCGACGAGGCGTTCGGAGTCCGCCGAATTGAGCTTAAACCCAGGACCGTTGTAAATCTGTTCGCCGCGGTTAGGCGCGAACTTGATCATCACGGACCTTACTCCCTTCCGCTGACTTCCCATGCATCGCGCGGTGAAATGGTGAGTTCGGCCTTGCGGTGCCGACGTATCGACGTCGCAATTGCCAACGTAGCCATAGGTGCTGTAGTTGCAGCCGGTAACTGCTAGGAGGCAGGCGACAAGTGCTACCAGACGCTTCAATACCACGCGTACACATTTCCTTCGATCGTCCATTTCGTGGTCTTCACGCCGTTGACGTACACCGGATCGCTTCGTTCCGCAATACAACGAATTGTCACAAATCGTCGCCGCGTCATCAATTACCAAAACTGCATCACTATCGATCATTTGGACCTTTCTGCGGAATCGGCATCTCCTCGGGAAGCGGTTCCGGAGCCGGACGCTTCGCCGTTTTCGCGACTTTTGGAAACCGAGTACGGAAATAACCGGCAACTTCCGGGCCGTACAGAACCTCCACATGCTCCAAATTTATCGGTACATCGCGAGGAAAGTTCTCCTTGTCCTGCACGGTGATCACAAGATCAAATGCCTGCACAAGATCTTGCCGATTTTCAAAGCCTTTCTGGACACTTGCGGAAGACATCACTCGGATCAGCTCACGTACTTCCTCAGCGGAGAAGATGAAGGAACTTCCAAACTGCGCGCGAGCCCGATCTGACGACATCATGACAGTGACTTCCTTGATACCGGCATGCGGATTGAACGCGCATCGAGCCCTGACCTCGACCAACCGACCGGCGGGAGCGAGTTCAGACACCTCGCACTGCTTTGCGCGGTACTCCGGATGGTTCCGATCTACGCCGTCATCGCAGCCCGTCAACGCGAGTCCTACTAAACCGAGCATACGCCCTATCTGCCACGTGTTCTGCATCATCATCGTCCATTCGGCCCAAGCGGCGGACGCTTCGGCATACTCGTCAAGGAGTCATCCTTGCCGGCAATCAGCGGCTTCGCGGCCAAGATCTTGGGCAACCGCTCGCGACAGTACCTGGCAACTTCCGGCCCGTAAAACTTGTCAACTTTTCGGAGCGGAATATTGACCCACCGAATGAAGTTACTCTGATCAATCACGATGAATG
>JANRKI010000046.1:0-48075 GCA_033763535.1 Fimbriimonadaceae bacterium
GCCGTCGGACGAGAGGAACTCGTTAGTTTCGACGTTTCGCGCACCCCAGGCCGGCTCGACATCCATGCCCCACATGACGAGCGCCTCCCGGCACTCTCCGCCGAACGAGACGAATTCGACCCGGGGGCCTAGCTCGCGCAGTTCGGAATCGGGGAGCATGGGCGACAGCTTGATGCCACCGATGCGCACATCGCCGAAACGCTCGATCACGTCCTTGGGATCGGGCTGATAGTCCTCGCGGTCGCGCACCCGGGCGCCGGCCTGACGCCGGGCGGGGTCGGCAAATACGTACTCGATGCCGTGGGTGGTCGCGAGTTCCATGGCGTTGCCGATGTGGAGTTCGCCGGCGAGGCCGAGCGCGCGGAGGTTGGCGGCGGCGAGTTCGGCGCGCTCCCGATCGACCTCGAATCCGTGGACTGGGCCGCGGGCGGCAAGGGCGATGAGGTCGGAGCCAATGCCGGTGGTCAGATCGAAAACAGTGACGCCTTCAGGAAAGAGGTTGGCGTGGAATTGAGCCACGCGTTCATGGGTGGCTTGCTCGAGCGCTTCGCGGGTGAAGAAGAGTTGATCGGCCTGGGCGAACTTGTGCCGGGCGCGGTGGCGGAGCTCCCACTGCCCAAAGGCCCATTTTGCCGCCGCGTCGCTGGTTGCGGCCGCGATACGGGCAAGATTGCTCGGCGTAGCCGGGAGTCCTTTCGCGAGCACAAGCGCACGATGCCGCAGCGCATCCACGGCAATATTCTAGCGTCTATGGCGTCGCGCCCGCCCAAACCAGTACAGATGCGACATTACAGGGCCAGTTTGCCCCGTTTATCGGTACACTTTTGACCATGAGTGCAATTTTGAGCGGCGTATCGAAGGCGAAGACTTGGCGCGAGAAGGTCGGGCTGGCGGAAATGTTGAAGGGCGGCGTGATCATGGATGTCGTCAACGTGGAGCAGGCGAAGATTGCGGAGGACGCGGGCGCGGTAGCGGTGATGGCGCTGGAGCGGGTTCCGGCCGACATTCGTCGGGACGGCGGGGTCGCGCGGATGAGCGACCCGGAGATGATCGCGGAGATTCAGGCAGCGGTCACCATTCCGGTGATGGCGAAATGCCGCATCGGGCACTTTGCCGAAGCGCAGATTTTGGAAGCGCTCGAGGTTGACTTCATTGACGAGAGCGAGGTCTTGACGCCGGCGGACGAAGAGAACCACGTCGACAAGCACGCGTTCACCGTGCCGTTTGTGTGCGGCGCGCGGAATCTCGGTGAGGCGCTCCGGCGGTGTGCCGAGGGCGCGGCCATGATTCGTACGAAGGGCGAGGCTGGCACCGGGGACGTGGTGGAGGCAGTCCGCCACATGCGCACGATCATGGCCGAAATTCGGCAGGTTCAGAACGCGCGAGAGGACGAGCTGTACGTGATGGCGAAGCAGCACCAGGCCCCGGTGGAACTGGTGCGCGAGGTGAAGGAGCGAGGCAAACTGCCGGTTCCGAACTTTAGCGCGGGCGGCATCGCGACTCCGGCCGACGCCGCGTTGATGATGCAATTGGGTGCGGAAACCGTCTTCGTGGGGAGCGGCATCTACAAGAGCGCGCCGAACCTATCGGACGGTGAGCGACTGGCGGTGCAGGCGCGCCGCGCGCGGGCGATCGTCGAATCGGTGCTGTTCTACCGCGAGCCGAAGCGACTGGCGGAGATCAGCAAGGGTTTGGGTGAACCGATGGTGGGGATCAACGTGTCGAGCCTGCCCGAGTTTCAGCGCATGGCCGGACGCGGCTGGTAAGGCCGGACGCACGATAACGGGCCGACCGGATTTTTCCGGTCGGCCCGTTTTTGGTTTAAGAGGCTTAGTTCGGCCAGCGGGTGAGCGGTGCGAACGCTCCGCTCATCGTGAGGTCGATGAACTGTCGGCAGCCCATGTTCGGCGCCGGGATGCCGAGGTTCGCCGGCACGACTTGGGTGTCGGCGGTCATGCAGTAGAACTGCGACCGGATGGCGTCGTTGGCCGGAATGGCGACGTAGCCGGCACCGCGCGGGTTGGCGGCGGGGTTAAACGTGAAGCCTTGCATCTTGAACGCCTTGGCGTGCCCGTCGAGGAAACTGAAGTTGAACATGCCACCGTGGCGGAGACCGGAGTTACGGGTCGGACCGTCGTAGTGCGTGAGGATCGAGCCGATGGCGGAGATCGTGTAGCGACGGCCGTTGTAGGTGTCGCCGAATGCCGCCAGTTGCGCGGGGTCTTCCGACGCGGTGGCGCTTACGCCCGGGAGGACGCTGTTGCCCGCGCTCAGGTTTTGTTGCGGGCCGACGAGGGCGCCGCCGGCCCAGATGCCGAATCCCCAGTTGTAGCCGTAGCCAAGGCAGCGGCTACGGTTCTGCTCGTTCGGCACGAAGAATCCGGCCGGCGTCGAGAAGTTGTCGCAGCTCTGCGGTTGACCGCTCGGCACGTTGCGCTGCCACACCGGCGAGAAGAAGATGTCCATGTTCTTCACGTAGGGTTGGAAGTGCTGGTAGATGTCGACGCCCTGCCCATTGATGATGTAGGTGCTGGGCGTCACGTCGTCGTAATCTTGGATGTACAGGTGCATGCCCGTACCGATTTGCTTGACGTTGTTGAGGCCCTGCGTCTTCTTCGCGGCGTCTTTGGCCTGCGCAAACACGGGGAACAGAATGGCGGCGAGGATGGCGATGATCGCGATGACGACCAAAAGTTCAATCAGGGTGAATGCTTTTCGCATGATGCCACGTTGATCATAAGCGTCAATTGTTAAGATTCGGTAAACGACCGCGCAAGGCGGTCGGTTTTGGCGCAAACTATGCACGCCGTGCTTGCTTCGCTGTCCCTTTGTGCCGCCTTGGGCTTCGTGCCAGTTGCGGGGACCGACTCTCGCCCGGCCCGGCTCTCGAAGCGTCCCGGAAACGTGCGCGCGCGGGTGCTAGTGGTGGAGTACCACCATGTTTCGGCGGGCAAGGGCATTCTGTACCGATCGCCGGCCGAGTTTCGACGGGATCTGCGTACGCTTTACGTCCTCGGGTTTCGGCCGATCACGGCCCGGCAGTACGTGACGGGCAAATTCTCGCTTCCGCCGGGGGCGTCGCCGGTGGTGATGACGTTCGACGATTCGAACCCGTCGCAGTTTCGGTACCTGCCCGACGGAAAGGTGGACCCGAACTGCGCGGTCGGAATCTGGCACGAGTTTGAGCGCAAGTACCCCGACTTTCCGTTGCGGGGCACCTTTTACGTCCTGCCGAATCGGCTTTTTGACCAGCCAGGGTACGAGCGGCGGAAGATCGCGTACCTGCGTTCGCGTGGCTGCGAGATCGGGAACCACACGTCGGGTCACCGCTCGCTCGGGGCGATCGGTCGGCTGGCGGCGATGCGCGAAATCGCGGGTGGGATTGATGCGCTGCGGCGGTTCGGCGTGACGGAGCCGGTGACGTTGGCGTATCCCTACGGCGTTCCGCCGCGCGACGCGAGCATCCTGAACGGCTTTACGTACGCTAAGCGCCGCTATGCGATTGCCGGTTCGTTTGTGGCGGCGGCCGCCCCGGCGCCGTCTCCCCACGGCAAACGGTTTTGGCCGCATCGGTTGCCGAGGGTGCAGGCGTGTTCGGTGCCGTGGGGGCTTGATTTTTGGATGGATCGGATTCGGACCGGGCAGACTGCGATCTACACCGTGCCCTAGGAATTATTGTTTCGTAGGGGCCGGAAGCACGCCATCACCTGATGCCCAAGGCAGAATGACGGGGCGACCGGTGCCGGAGCGAACGATCGGGTGTTGCCGAAGTTTTTCTTCAAGGTCGGGGGTCGGCGGCCCGGGGATGACAAAGCAATCGGCATACTTGGCGCGGCCGGTGATCGGGCCGCTAAGCAGGTAGTCCTGGGTCGGACGAAGCGTCTTGAGGAACTTCGCGCGGGCCTCGGCCGGCAGCAGGGCCGGGCGTCCGGCGTTCGATGCCGAGACGTCGATGAGGACCATCGTGTGGGTGACCAGTTTCATCGGCTCGATGGGCTTGCCGTAGGTCACCGGAGCGATCTGCCACGGGTAGACCTCGACCGCGAGCCGGTTCGCCCGGACGGCGGGATCGGCCTCGGCGTACTCCTTGGCCTGGCGGAGGGAATCCGCTTCGGCCACCACGACGCCGCGGATCGGTTGATCGATCATCATCGGACCGGCAACGCGAAAATGCCCCAGGTTGTAATGGTCTCCGAGATGCTTCAGGTGAGCGGCCTGAATCTCTTGAAGTTTTTCGGGCGGATACGACGTGGCGTTGGCGGGGCGCACGAGCAGGATGAGGAACGTGGCCTTGGGCACAGGGCCCGCCACGGCAAGGATGGAGGCGCCGATGATCGCAGAGAACATTGGATGGATTGTCGGCCATTTCGCCCGCACGCGCAAGACTTAGGGCGCGATCATTGTAAGGGTGCGGGTGGGCAGGGGCTGCTGGTGAGGGCCGGTTGCAGAAGATTGGCCATCCTAGCCGTGCCCGCCGTCCGTGTGCATCCATCCAGACGTGCGGGGTGGCTGATTTGGTGCGCTCTGACTAGACACGGAGCACCATGCCGTCGTATCCGGGTTCGATTTGGTGCGGCAGCAGGTGGCGTTCGAGGTCGGCGTGGCGCGCGCCGCCCCGGGCCGCATGGTGGGTGGTCACCACGCGGGAGCCGTCGTGCAACACACCTGATTCGCGCAGGGCCTGGACCACGCCCACGCACGCTTCGATGTCGAGGTGGCCGAGGTAGTCACTCTTCCGGATGCCGTCGGTGCACTCGATGACCAGCAGGTCGATGGTGAACTGGGAGAGAAACTCGAACGTTTCGTGCGGCCACACCCCGGTATCGGTGGCGTACAGGAACGTTTGGCCGTTGCGCTGGATAATGAGATTTTGGGAGTCCTCGTCCTCTTTATGGCGAGCGCGGATCGGCGTGATGGTGTAGCCCACGTGCTCAAATGGGCAGAAGCTGAACGTTTGGTGGACTTCCATCGGCCAATCGGGGTAGGCCTCGGCGAGTTGGCGGACGATGTTGTCGTTGCCGTAAATCACATACGGCATGTGCAGGTGATCGGTAAAGGGGAACAGCGCGTACTGGAGTTCGCGACGGGCGAAGTGATCGTCGTGGCCGTGGGTGAAGACGAGGCCGGTCCAGTCGTTCGGGTTGAGCCGGTCGCGCTGAAGTTGATGGAGCGTGTCCGGCGGAAAGTCGATTTTGAGGTGGCCATCGACAAGGGCAGCGGAGCGGGTGCGGACGTCGCGACCCCCATACCGGCGGGCGTAACGGCTCACCGGATCGTCCGCGAAAAACGCGGGAATGCCGTCGGCGGCGCCGGTCCCGAGCAGTCGAACTTCCATTAAGCCGCGAAATCCCCTAGTCCGTATAGTGCGGCAGGAAGCGCGAGATTAGCGGAAATCGGGAACGAATGGGCCGGAAGACGCACTTGATTTGGGTCGAAAGTCGGTTCGAGCGGCAGCGGAATTCGGATGACGGCGTGACCAGCCGGAACTTCATTGGCGGGCACGAAGCGCGGATCGACATTGAGCAGACGGCGGGCGACGGTGGCCGCCACCCACGCCGGTTGGTCCCATTGCATGGAGTTACAAGGACCGTCTTCATCGTCGGCGCGTTCCCGGATGGCGCTGAGGCTCAGTCGAACGTCCCGGCCATCGGCCAGCGTGGCAATGAGGGCCGGGCCGCCGCGGTCCGGCAACTGGGCGGCGAGGGCTTCGAGCGGCGCGGAGGGGAGGAGGAGGGCGGAATCCCAGATTCGATCGGGCGACGGTTCGAGCACGGCGACGAGCACGTAATCTTCTGCCGCCGGCGACACGACGGTGCGGCGTTGGGCCCGGAAGCGACGCGCGGCCTCCAGGTACTCGACGCGGTCGAGCGCAAACGCGGGCACGTGGAGTGCGCTCGACTCTCGCCGACCGGGGGCCGTCGCGAGCAGGATGACGGGCTCGAACTGGGTGCGCGTGGCCTCGATCATGCGCAAGCGGTCGTCGCGAGACTCAATCTCGGGTTCAACCGGCATCGGAATCTCGGCGGCGGCGGCGAGTCCGATCGTCACGGTGCCCCATGGCGTGTCCACGCGTTCCAACTTGGGTTCACCCGGAACGAGCGCACCTTCGCGACGGTACTGCATGAGCTTTGCGGCAGTCCGCGCGTAGCGGACGAACTTGCTTCGGTCGTCACCGCCTGCTTCCGGATGGATCAGTTCTTTTAGCTCGGTAGCGCGAGGGGCAGCGGGACCGGTTGCACGTAGGGGCCGCCAGGGTCGCACCGAGAGCATCGCGTTGGAGTGTACCGGTCACCGTTTCGGGCGGCGGTAACATGCCGCTACCGTGTCGCCGACCGATCTCGCCGCTGAAATCGCCCCGATCGACGCGCGACTGGCGGAGCTGCTTCCCCCGGAGACGGACCGCCCGGAGCGATTGCACGCCGCGATGCGGTATTCGGCGCTGGCGCCCGGCAAGCGGATTCGACCGATCATGGCGCGCTACGCCGCGGTGGCGGTGGGCGGAAGGCCGGACGATGCCCTGGACGCCGGATGCGCCCTTGAGCTGGTCCACGCCTTCAGCCTGATTCACGACGATCTGCCGGCGATCGACAACGACGACTTGCGGCGCGGGCGACCCACCTGCCACGTCGCCTTCGGCGAAAACGTGGCGATCTTGGCGGGGGATGCGCTGTTCGCCCTCGCGTTTCAGGTCGTGGTAGCCACGCCCCACGGCGGTGCGCAGGCCACGGACTTGGCCCAGGCGGCCAGCGGGTTGGTGCGGGGCGAGACGCTGGACGTCCTGAGCGAAGGTCAGCCGATTGACGCCGCAACATTGGAATTTATTCATCGACATAAGACGGCCGCCTTGTTTCGGGCCAGCGGGCGCATGGGGGCGCGGGCGGGCGGCGGGACCGACACCGAGATTGCGCGGCTGGGCGAGTACGGCGAGTGCGTTGGCCTTGCATTCCAGATCGCGGACGACGTATTGAACGTGGTCGGCGACGAGCAGGCACTGGGCAAAGCCGTCGGCAGCGACGCCGAGCGGCAGAAGGCAACGTATCCAGGCTTGTACGGCCTCGATTCCGCGCGGGAGCAAGCGCTGGAGATGGTCGAGCGCGCCCTCAGCACCTTAGACGGGCTACCGGGTGAGACGCTCGCGCTACGGGAACTGGCGCGGTATGCCGTACGCCGCATGAACTAAAAAAGTTCGCGTCGTTTCGCGAGGGGTCCGCGTCTGTACGTTGATCCCGCGGGCACCGTTGCCCGTGATATTTGGAACGAGCGATGCGACCAGATACGAATGTCTCCTCTTCGTCGGCGAAGTCCAACTTCTCGCGCGCGATGATCAAGGTCATCGGCGTGGGCGGGGCCGGCAGCAATGCGGTTCAACGCATGATTCGGGAAGGAGTGAACGGCGTATCGTTCGTGACCATGAATACCGACGCCCAGGCCTTGGGTGTCAGCGAGGCGGAGACCAAGATCCACCTCGGCGATTCGGTAACGCGGGGTCTGGGTGCGGGGGGCGATCCGAGCGTTGGCGAACGCGCGGCTTACGAGAGCGAGAAGGAGATCGAGGCGGTGTTGCAAGACACCGACATGGTCTTTGTGACGGCCGGCATGGGCGGCGGAACCGGAACCGGGGCCGCGCCAGTGGTGGCGGAGATGGCGCGCAAACTCGGCGTGCTCACGGTTGGAGTGGTCACGAAGCCATTTCTTTTCGAGGGTCCGCGGCGACGGCGGTTAGCCGATGAGGGCGCGGCGAGGCTCAAGAATTACGTCGATACGTTGATTACGGTGCCGAACGACCGACTGCTGAAGGTCGTGGAAAAGCGCACGACGGTGGAAGAGGCGTTTGCGGCAGCGGACGACGTGCTGCGACAGGGCGTTCAGGGAATCTCGGACATTATCATGTTCCCCGGAATCATCAACGTGGATTTCGCGGATGTTCGGTCGGTGATGAGCAACGCGGGGGTCGCCCTGATGGGGCTGGGGCACGGCGTGGGCGAGCAACGCGCCAAACTGGCGGCTCAGGGCGCGGCCAGTTCGCCGCTGTTGGAAACGAGCATTGAGGGCGCACGGCGGCTATTGGTGAACATCACCGCCGGGCCGGACTTTTCGATCGGGGAAGCGCACGAGGCGATGGAGTACATCCTGCAGTTCACCGACGTGGACGATGCGGACATCATCATGGGCCATGTGATGCGCGAGTCGGCGGAGAACGCGGTCCAGATCACCTTGCTAGCGGCGGGCATGAACACGCCGGGTGGCGCGACGCAACGCGACGTGAAGGACAAAGAGGTGTTCTACGGCGGGGCGGGTCAATCGGCTCCGCGGGCAACCGGCGTCGCTCCGAAGATGGAACTGGACGAAATCGACCTGGATATCCCGAGTTTTCTGCGGCGACAGCGCGGTTCTTCGTAAATCCGGGACACCCAGCGGGCTCCGCTGGGTTCAAGAACTGGTTAAGCTAGACGGAACACTGCCGGAAAAGTTTGTAACTGAAACGCATCCCGGAACAAACCGGGAGCACAACACTGGTCCAACGCTTGCCCCACAACTTGTGGGGCTTTTTTATTAGCGGGTGCTCCCATCCAGTGATTGGCGATTCGGACGCCATTTTCAGGGGCCGATTTGGAGGGGAGCCGACTTAGCTGTTTAGCCCGTGACGGTGACGGCGGCACCGCCTTGTGCCGCGCTTTGCCACGCCGCTTCGGTGAGGCGGATGACCTCGAGGCCGCACTCGAACGGCGACTCGTTCTCGACCTTGCCGAGGATGCTGTGGATGAAGTTTTGGTCGGGGGTGCTGCCGCCGCTGAGGTGTTCGGCCTTCATGCGGTTGCGGGCGCGGTCCACGGTGGTGAGCTTGCCGTCTCGCACGAAGAACGCCATCGCATCGCAGATGATCGTGACGTCCTCGTGCCAGCTCATGCCGTCGCCCACGATGGCGATGCTGCCCATCGCGCCACTTTGGAACGTGATCGACACGCTGGAGTTGATGTCGACCTCCGTGCCCTTGTTATCGGTGAACGCGCTGACCGCCTTCGGCGACATCTGGGTCGTCCACAGGACGATGTCGATCACGTGGCTTCCGGAGTCGTTCAGCTGACCGCCGCCGCTGAGGCTGTGCAATTGACGCCAAGTCCCCTTGGTGGCGCGTAGCCATTCTTGGGTCTGCAGTACCTGGATGTACTGGACCGCGCCGGCCTCGCCGCTGGCGATCTTGTCGCGGATAAATCGGAATTCCGCCTGGAAGTGGCGCTGGTAGCTGACCATGCCGATCTTGCCGGCCTTGTCGCGGGCTTCGATGACGCGGTGGGCATCGGCCACGCTGGTGACCAGCGGCTTTTCGCAGCACACGTGGGCGCCGGCGGCCAATCCGTCGAGGATCTGGTCAACGTGTTGGGTGTGCGGCGTGGCGATCATGATGGCGTCGGGCTTCACCTGCTCCAGCATTTCGCGGTGATCGTGGAAGGCGGGCGCGCCGGCCGTGACGGGACGCTGCTCGCGCATCAGGTTGATCTGTTCGTCGCTGGGATCGACCAACGCGACGATTTCGGCCTCTCGGACCTGCTGAAGATTGCTAACTCGGTAGCGTTGGAAACCCCCGCAGCCCACCATTGCGACTCGTACTTTTTCCATGATCTTGATTGCTTCCCTTACGGGGAATTGCGGGCAGGTTACCTACGCGATGGCCATAATGCGGGGGTGCGGATACTGACTTTCGCGGGGGAGGCCTCGGGCGATGCGTACGCGGCCCGCCTGATGGAAGCGGTTCGGGCGCGGAATCCGGAGGCCGAGCTCATCGGGGTGGGCGGGCCGAAACTTGCGGCGACCGGGGCGCACCTCATTGCGCGCAGCGACAGCTGGGGGGCGATCGGAGTGGCGGAAAGCCTGAAGGTGGTTCCGCGCGTGCTCCGGGCAGTACGACGGGTGCGGCAGGAGTTCTCCACCGGGACGCCTGGGCTGTTCGTGCCGATTGATTACGGGTACGCGAACGTGCGGTTGGCCCGCGACGCGAAGGCCCTGGGGTGGCGGGTGCTGTACTTTGTTCCGCCCGGCAGTTGGCGGCGCGGACCACAGGGCAAGGACCTGCCGCACGTGACGGACGCCATCGTGTCGCCGTTTTCCTGGTCGGCCGAGGCATTGCGCGAGGCGGGGGCGGAGGCGTACTGGTTTGGGCACCCGTTGCTGGAGCTGATGCCGCCGGTGGCGACAGATCGGACCCGGGCGGGCTGGGCGGTGTTGCCCGGCAGTCGACCGAAGGAGTTGGCGATGCATCTGCCGTTGCTCGCGGGGGCAGCTCGGCGGGCAGCGGAGCCGTGGCCGACGCTCACGTTCGCGCTGGCGGCGGCAACCGATCCGGAACCCGTGCGGCGGACGTGGGTTCGGCTTTCGGGTCGGACCGACGACGCGTTCCGGGTCGACGCCACGGTGGATGTTTTGGCGGGGGCAACGTTTGCGCTGGTGTGCAGCGGAACGGCAACGCTGCAGGCCGCGCTCTGCGACACTCCGCACGTGATTTTTTACCGGGCGGACAAGGCGGTCGAGTTTCAGGCGTGGATCACGCGGTTCCGACGACCCGTTCACTTCGGGCTCCCGAATCTGCTGCTCGATGAGCGCGTGGTGCCGGAGCTGATTCAAGAGGTCGCGACTCCGGAGAATCTGGAGCCATTGGTGCGCGAGGCGCTTGGCACAGCGGAGACCCAACGGGCCGGATTCGCGCGAGTACGGTCGGTGCTTGGCGGCACGGATGCGATCCAACGAACGGCCGACCTCGCGATCGAGATCTACAACAGGCCGCGGGCCTTGACATCGAAATAGAAGGTCACGAGTTTTGAGGCAAGCTCCTGCGGCTCCGACTCGAGTTCGTGGATGCCGGCGGAACGGAGGCGTTTGGACGCTTCCTTCCGGTCTTCCAGCAGGAGGTTCGCGGCGACCCGCATGTACATGTCTTGCGGTTTGGCGAGGGGGGCGGTTTCGACTTCTTGGAGGCGACCATCTTGCACCCGAACCACCAAAACGATGTGACGGTGGGCGAGCGGCGCCAGCGCCGTGACGAGTTCTCCGGCCCGGTCAGGATCTTCGTAATCGCTAAAGACCACGATGAGCGAACGACGCTTCCATTTGGTGCGAAGGTATCCGATGGCGCTAATGAAGTCGGATTCGAGCGGTTCGGCGACGAGGTCATGACAAGCCTCAATGACGAATCCCACCTGATTTCGGCCCTTGCGGGGCGGGATGTAGCGACGCACCGTATCCGAGTACACGAGCAGGCCGACGAGGTCGGATGCGCTGGCGGCGGCGTTGCAGAGCATCAGGAGCGAATCCAGCACGTGGTCGAGCTTGCGGACGCCGTAGACCTCGCTGAGCATGTGACGCCCGGTGTCGATGACGAGGAAGACGGACTGATTTCGCTCGGTTTCGAACTGGCGGACGACCAGCTTGCCGCGGCGCGCGCTTGCCTTGTGATCAATCTTGCGGTAGTCGTCGCCGAGCGCGTAATCGCGCAGGGATTCGAACTCGGTGCCGGTACCTCTCAGCCGGCTGCGGCGGATCCCGACCTCGCGGAGCCGACCGAGCTGGTTCAGCAGGTCGAATTCGCGCAGGGCGAGCAGGTTGGGATAGACACGAATGGGGGCTTCGGTCTCCAGACGGATGTCGCGCCAGGCGAGCCCAAGTGGACACTCGATCCGGAAGTAGGTCGCCTCGAACCGATCTGAACCCCGTTCGCCGGGCGTCACCGAGTAGGAAAAGGTGAACGTACCGCCCGGCTCGAGACGAAATCGGACGTGATTGCCTTCGATCCCGTAGTCGCTCGGCGGTTGATCCAGCACCCATCCGGAGTACGCACGGTCGCCATCGTGCACGAGTTCGACCTCCACGCGATTTTTCACCCGGACGGAGAGCACGGCGTCGGTCTGGCGGCGCACCTTCACTCCGCGCAGGTCGCCGGCGAGTCGGGTGGTGAGAAAGGCCAACCCGAGCACTCCGAGGTTGTAGGCGACGATCCAGCCGTACGCACCGACGGAGGCGGCAAGTCCACTGAGGGGTATCCCGATGGCCAGCACGAGCCAAAGTCGCGGGGTCGGAACCATCGCTCCATCCTACGCGATCCGGTACTAGAATAGGAATATGGACACGCAGTTTGCCGTGCTCACTCCGGACAAGGCGCTGGTGACCTATCGGATTGCCGGATTGGGTACCCGCGCATTTGCGCACATTCTGGATGCCTTCATCGTGGGCGCCACGCTGACGTTGGTGGGCAATCTGCTGGGATACCTCGGGCTGATGCAGAACTTCGGCGGGATCGGCCAGGCGTTTATCGTGGTGTTTTCCACCGTGTTTCCGTTTGCGTACTTCGTGATCTTTGAAGCCTTGATGAATGGTCAAACGCTGGGCAAGAAGGCGACGCGGGTGCGGGTTCGCATGGCAGATGGCACCCCGATCACGTGGCAGGCGAGCTTTGCCCGGAACATGCTGCGCGTTGCGGACTTCTTGCCCGTGCTGTACGGAGCGGGAATCTTTATGCTTTTGACCAGCCAGCGTTCGCAACGGGTGGGCGACGTCGTCGCCAACACCATCGTACTGCTGGAGCGTCAGGGCGACGCCCGGTACAGTCCGGCACCTCACACGGCCGGCATCCATCCGCTGGAGCAGTACGTGGGAGAGCTGCGCGACATGACGGTGGACGAGTACAACGCGCTGCGTCGATTTGCCGACCGATTTCCTGAGTTTCCGGCACGGGTGCAATCTCAGCTCGTGCAGGAAGTTTGGATCCCGTTTGCGACCCGTCACGACATTCCGGTGTTGCCAAACGTTCACCCGGTTTATTTGGCCGAGGCGGTCGTGATGCGCTTCGGTCGTCAGAAAGGGCTTCTGTAATTTTTATGCAACAACGTTCGCCTTCCGATTCGGTGGAAATCCGTAGGAAACTCGGGGATTCATCGGGGAAGACTCGGACCGTCCCTCGGGATGGGTTCGGCGCGGGGGAAATCTCACGGAGTCGTCCTAACGATTTCCCCGGGTTTTGGCCCATCCTTTCTGGCGGGATTGAACCTGCAATGGGCGTTTTCCACGGGAGGACGGTCGCGTAAACACAACAGAAGATTTTCTCAATAAGGACCGGGATTTATCCGGAGGTGCGGAAAACCTACCGATTGACCAGACCGGGAACGATCGGTCTGGGATCGGTTTGGTTGGTCCGGTGATGCGGCAGCTCGCCATGCGACAGTTTCGGCGGATCCGGGAGCTGGACCTGGAGGTGGCACCGGGATTCAACGTGCTGGTGGGGGCGAATGCTCAGGGCAAGACGACGGTGTTGGAAGGCATCGCGCTGCTCGGCACGACTCAGGTGCTGCGGGGCCGGCGCGACGCGGACGCGATCACTTCGGACTGCGACGAGGCATCGGTACGGGGCACGCTGGCCGAGAGCGGGACGACCTTAGCTATGGACTTGTTGCGGGGCGCACGGAAGCGGGCGAGTCTCAACGGGCTGGGCTTGCCGCGACCGTCAGACTTACTCGGCCGATTTCCGGTGACCACGGTGACGACGGAGGATTTGCGCCTGGTGCGGGGCGAGCCGAGCGATCGACGGCTGTTTCTAGACCTCGAGCTGAGTGCACTCTCCAGTGCGTACCTTCGGGATTTTGGGCAGTACAAGCGGGCACTGGAGCAGCGAAACGCCCTGCTGCGGCGGGCACGGGAGTTCTTCGTTCCCGACGAGGCCTTCGAACCTTGGGAGGCGATGATGGCGAAGGCGGCGGAAACGATCCGCGAGTGGCGGGCCGAGTACGTGGTGTCGCTCGAGAAGGCCGCGCAGCCAGTGCAGATGGGAATGGGACAGGGCGAATCGCTCAATCTTCAGTACGAAGCCAACGACGACGCCCGGACGGAGACGGACTTTTTGCGGGCGTGGTCGAGTTCGCGCGGGCTCGATTTGCAGCGCGGCGGGACTTCGGTCGGCCCGCATCGGGATGATTGGGCGATTGTGGTGGATGGTCGCGACGCGCGCTACTACGGTTCGCAGGGTCAGCAACGTACGGCCGTGATCGGGATCAAGATCGCGAGTCTGGCGGTGGCCGCGGAGCGATTGGGCTTCACGCCGATGCTGCTGCTGGACGACATGCTCTCGGACCTCGATGAGACCCGTCGGGCGCGACTGGTTTCAGTGGTGCGAGAACGGGCGGCGCAGGCAATGCTGACGTGTACGGAGTCGGCATTGGCCGGGCCCGAGCTGTTGCGATCGGCCGCGGTGTTTTCGGTTCATGATGGACGGGTGACGGCGCTATGAAAACCGTGCTGAGCTTTTTGTCGGACGTGATCGGACGGCCGGAGGTGTTGCGGCATACCCGCGCGCGGAGGGTCCTTCGCGAGTGGCCGCGGATTGTGGGTCCGGTGCTGGCGCGTCACAGTCTGCCGGAGCGGTACGACCACGGCACGGTCTGGGTGGCGGTGGACAGCAGCGTTTGGGCGCAAGAGTTGCGGATGCAGCAGGTGCGAATCCTCGAAGAGTTCCATGCGCTGGGTGCCGACGGTCGGTTGATCCAGCAGCTGCGTTTTGGCGTGCGTCCGGTGGTGGTCGCGGATGCGTTGCGGGCGGAAGAAGGTCCGCGACCGGAGCCAGTGACCCTTCCGGACGGCATGCGTTTTGGCGAGCGGGCTCGGCAGGTGGTGCATGAACGCAACGATAGTCGAGGAGATTGACCACCGGCCGAGCGTTGTCGCCCTGATCGGTCTGCTGGCCGGGCTGGCGGCCGGTACGGCGTGGTGGCGAGGCATCTTTGGCGTCTTGGCACTGGTGCTGCTGTCGCGGTGGCGATCCCGCGCGGTATTGGCGGTCGCGTTTGGCATCGGTCTGGGCATCGTCCCGCGATTCGATCCACCCCTGACCGAACCGACCTGGATCGCGGGTACCGGCGTGATTTCCGGCATGCCCCGGCTACTGGTGAGCGGATCGCGATTTACCGTCCAGACAACGGGGGCCGCCTACGACGTGGTTTCACCGGGAAACACGACGGTCTTTGCGCTTGGCGACGTCGTGGAACTGCAAGGATTGGCTAAGCCACCTCCGGAGGAGAGTCGCGATTACCATGCGCTCAACGGTTTGGCGGGTCGCGTTTCGACCCGGGAGGTGCGCCTCGTCCGACGTTCGGATTGGCCGCTGATGAACGCAGGATTGCAGTTTCGGAATACCTTTCTGCGGTGGTCGGACAGCGCGTTTCGGCCGGATACGGCGCGCCTGTTGCAGGCGATGACGGTGGGGACGGACAGCCGACTTTCGGAGCGTCAGTACGAACTTTTGCGACGGAGCGGCACGATCCATATGGTGAGCGCTTCGGGGTTTCAGGTCGGGGTGTTCGCGGCGGCGGTCGGTTTGCTGTTGACGGCTTTGCCGATTCCGAGGATTGCGCAGTGGGGGGCGTTGGCCCTCATCTTGGTGACGTATGCTTTTGCCGCAGGGTTCAATGCCCCGATTTTGCGCGCGGTCATCATGGCGCTGGTGCCGTCACTGGCGTACGCCATCCGACGTTCGCCGGACACCCTGAGTGCGTGGGCAATCGCGGGCCTGGGTTTGGTGTTGGCCGAGCCGCGGACCGCGTTTCAGCCCGGCGCGCAGTTGAGCTTCTTCACCGTACTCGCCATGATTTGGTGGACGGAGCAGTCGGATTCGGCCCTCGCGACGAATCTGCGAACGAACGCGGTGGCCACGATCGCCTCGATGCCGCTGCTGATCGTGCATTTTGGCCAGATCAATCCGGTGGGGTTCTTCGCGAACCTATTGGTGGCGTTTCCGGCCTCGTCGGCGGTGATCACCGGCCTGCTCGGTTACGCGGTGGAATCTGTGCTCGGGGCCACGATGGCCGCTCCGTTTGTATGGGTTACGGCCGGATTGCTCGGGTGGTGCGATCTGCTCATGGAATGGTGCGCGGCGACACCCATCAGCGTGATCGACGTGCCACCGATTTGGCCGGAATGGATGGTAGCGGCGGGGCTGATGGCGATGGCGCTTCGGCCGGTGAGGCGTCGTGACGCGTAAGGTGTTTCTGCCAGTCGCGGCATTGGCCGTGGTCGGCGGGTTGATTTACGGCACACAAGAGCCTGATTCGCCACCGAAGGCCGTGTTTCTGGACGTTGGGCAGGGCGATTGCACCGCGATCACCTGGCGGGGCGAGGCGATTTTGATCGACACGGGTCCGACAGTGGCGCGCGGCTGGCGGCGATTACTGAAGCGGTACGGTATCCGAACGGTTCGGGCGATCTTCCTGACGCATCCGGACCGGGACCATATCACCGGAACCGGTTCCTTGCTTCGCGAGTACCCGAGCGCAGAACTCTACGTTCGGGACGCGTTTCGGGTGCACGGCGAAATGGCGGCTTATCTTCGGGAGTGGGGGGTTGGGCTGACGGACGTCAAGTGGATTTCGGCGGAAGGCACGCGCGAATGGGGGCCGTGGCGGCTGGAGTTTTGGCTGCCGGAGGCGCCGGATTCGTCTCCGGATAACGACCGCAGCCTGGTGATTTCGGCCCGGATACGGGACCGGTCGGTATGGATTTCCGGAGATTTGGGAATTTCCGGAGAGATGCGGCTGTTAGGTCGCGTTGCGTCTGTAGGGCCGGCACAGATCGTGAAGGCCGGCCACCACGGGAGCGCTTCGTCGCTGTCGTCGCAATGGCTGGAGGCGTTGCGGCCGGAGTTTGTGGTGTTTTCGAGCGGGCGGGAAAATCCGTACGGCCATCCGCATCCGGCACCGATCCGGCGGGCCGAAGCGGTGAATGCAACGGTGTACCGGACGGATCGGGACGGGACGGTCTGGTTTACGTGGGACGGCGAGCGGTTTAGGCCTCGCTGAACAGGCGGGCGCGGTCCTCGAGTCGGGCTTGCTTCGCGTCGAGTTCGGCCTTGGCCGCACGATCCCGCTCGATGACCTCGGGCTTGGCGCGCTCGACGAACTGCGGGTCATTGAGGCGCTTTTCGAGCTTCGCGCGTTCGTCGGCGAGCTTGGCCAAGTCGCGTTCGATCCGGATCCGCTGCTTTTCGACGTCTACCAATCCATCGAGCAGGATGTACAGATCTACGCCGGCGGCGTGGGTGGAGACCACTTTGCCTTCCGGCCGTCCGGCCTGCAAGGTTTCGACCCAGGCTTGGGAGCTGACGATGGACCCGTTTTCGCCGAGCTCGCCCGTGAATCCGGCCAAGGGAATCTTGGTTCCGGCAGGCAGGTCCACGCTGGCGCGGAGGGCACGCAGCGCGCGGGTGATTTCGAACACCCGTTCAATCTCGGCGTGGGCGTCGCGATCGTGCCACGTTTCGGGAATCGTCGGCCAGCGGTGGGACATGATGAACGGAGACTTTTCCGGCAGCGGCAGATAGGCGTACAGCTCTTCGGTAAGGTGCGGCATGACCGGGTGGAGCATCACGAGGAAGGCTTCGATAGCCGTTAGCAGGACCCACTGCGGTGTTTGGCGCGTGGATTCATCGGCCAAGCGCGACTTCGATACTTCGATGTACCAGTCGCACAGGTCGTTCCAGAAGAACCGGTACAGCGTTTGGCACGCGGTTTGGGGGTCGTACTGCTCGTACGCGGTGCGCACGGTGGTCTCGGTCTCGGCGAGTCGGCTGAGTAGCCATCGATCCACCGGGTTGAGATCGCGCGGTTCTGGCGGCATCTCGGCGACGTTCATCAGCACGAATCGGGTCGCGTTCCAGATCTTGTTGGCGAAGTTGCGGGCCTCTTCGGGCTTTTCCTCCAGATACCGGAGCTCTTGGTTTTGCCCCGATTGTCCGAGTAACGCCCAGCGGAGGGCATCGGCGCCGAACTTTTCGATGACGTCCATCGGGTCAATGCCAGTGCCGAGCGACTTGCTCATGCGTGCCCCATCTCGGCGCAGCACGGTGGCATGGATGACGACGTGCGAGAACGGTTTCGCTCCGGCCTGGTCGTAGCCCATCATCAGCATTCGGGCAACCCACAGATTGATGATGTTTCGGTCCGTGACGAGCACGTCGGTAGGGTAGTAGTTTTGAAGATCAGGGGTTTCGTCGGGCCAGCCGAGCGTGGCGAACGGCCAGAGACCGCTACTAAACCAGGTGTCGAGCACGTCGGGATCTTGGCTAATGACCCGTTCCGGAGCGGCGCGACGGGCGGCGTCTTCCGGATTCAGGGCAGCGATCTGTCGGCCCGATTCGGTGGTGTAGATGGGGACACGGTGGCCCCACCACAGCTGCCGACTGATATTCCACGGTCGAATGTTTTCCAGCCAATCGAGCAGGAGTTTCGTGTATCGGTCGGGGGTGAAGGTGATTTCGCCGTTTCGGACCGCCTCGATCACAGGTTTTGCGAGGGCGGCTTGGTCTACGAACCATTGTTCGCTGAGGAGCGGTTCGATAATCTCTTTTGACCGGTCGCTGATGACCAGCTGAACGTCATGATCTTCCGTTCGAACCAGCAGGTCGGCCGCCTCCAGCATTTCGACCACGGCGTCGCGGGCGCGGAATCGATCGAGGCCCTGTAACGATTCGAGTGCCTCCGGCACGGGTCGAACCTCGTCGAGATTAATGCGGGCGGATTCATCCAGGATTACGGGCATGGCGAGCTGATGTCGCACCCCGACTTCGTAGTCGTTGGCGTCGTGCGCCGGGGTGATTTTCACCGCTCCGGTGCCGAATTCCGGATCCGGGTACATGTCGGCGATCAGCGGTACTTCGCGGTTCACGAGCGGCACGATCAGCTTGCGTCCGATGATGTCCTTGTAACGCTCGTCCGACGGATGCACGGCGACGGCGACGTCGGCAAGGATGGTTTCTGGTCGGGTGGTGGCGATGATGATTTCGCCGGTGCCATCCGCAAACCGGTAGCGGACGTGGTACAGCTTGCCTTTGGCCGCTTTCCGTTCGGTTTCGATATCGCTGACGTTTGTCTTGAGGATCGGGTCCCAATTGACGACACGCTTGCCGCGGAAGATCAGTCCCCGCTCGTACCAGTCGATGAAGACGCGCAGGACGGCGTCGGCGTAGTGTTCGTCGAGCGTGAAGCGGCTGCGACTCCAGTCAAATGCGCAACCCAGGGCCCGGAATTGCCGCAGGATGGTATCGCCGCTTTCTCGGCGCCAATCCCACACGCGTTCGATAAAGGCGTCGCGGCCAAGTTGCAGCGCGGAGCTACCTTCTTTGCGCAGCTGCTTATCCACGACCGTTTGGGTTGCGATGCCGGCGTGATCTTGGCCCGGCAGGATGAGGACCGATTTTCCGCGAAGCCGCTCGAACCGGCCGATCATGTCCTGGATCGGGTAGCAGAGGGCATGGCCCATGTGGAGACTGCCGGTGAGGTTGGGCGGCGGGATGGTGATGGTAAAGCGGGGCTTCTCGGGGTTTGGGTCGGGCGAAAAGAGTCCGGCTTCTTCCCAGCAGGCGTACCAGTGCGATTCTTTTTGCGTCGCGTCGTAACGCGTCGGCATTTCTTGGGCGTTCATAGGGCACTCCAAGTCGTGGAGTTGCTTTAGGGTACCGCCCGGCCCGGGGAGCCGCCGTTTGTTTCACGTGAAACAATCAGCCGCCGGTTGGTTCGTGATTTTGCTCGCGCGATTGGCGAAAGAGACTCGTGATCGCGTCCTCGATGTCTGGCTCTTCGATGGCGACATCGACCACGGGCAAGGATTGCAGCATCGCTCCGGCTCGGAGGGCGGTGTCGCCGGGTGGCACTTCGATCGCCACCACCAGGCCGTCGGAATCGGCCACGCGTCCGAATCGGGCCAGCTCTTCCGGGGCGACCTCGCGCGAGAGGGTCAATCGCACGCGGCGGGCATCTCCGAATGCGCGCGTCAAGGCTTCCAGCGAGTCATCGAACACCTTCTGACCTTTGTCGATCACCACGACCCGGTCGCAAAGTTCGCGGACGTCTTGCATGTAATGGCTTGTCAGCAAGATGGTGCAGCCTTCTTCGCGGTGCAGTTCACGCAGAAACTCTCGGATGCGTTGCTGGGAAATCAGGTCCAGGCCGATGGTGGGCTCGTCCAAGAACAGCACGGCGGGCCGGTGGAGCAAGGCCGCGACCAGTTCGCACTTCATCCGCTCGCCCAGGCTTAGCTTGCGCACCTGCGTGGAGACCTTGTCTTCGAGTTCAAGCGCTTCCAGCAACCGCTTGAGGCGGGATTGGTAGTCCGACGCGTCGATCTCGAACAGCTCGCGCAGCACGGCGAAGCTGTCCATCGCCGGGAGGTCCCACCACAGCTGGTTCTTGTTGCCCATCACCAGGCTGATTTGGCGGAGCATTTCCGGCCGGCGTTCGAAGGGTTGGTATCCCAGTACGCGGCATTCGCCCGACGACGGGTGAAGGATGCCGCTGAGCATTTTCAGGGTGGTCGTCTTGCCGGCGCCGTTCGGTCCGAGGAAACCGACGAGTTCGCCGGATTCCACCCGGAGATCGATTCCGCGGACCGCTTCGACCTTCATGCGTTCCGGACGGATGAGGGCGCGAAGGGCGCCGGCGATTCCGGGGGCTTTCTTGGTCGACGTATAGTGCTTTCGCAGTTCCCGGGTTTCGACCGCTACCACAGGGAGACGTTACCCGCCGGGCCCCGCAGGGATTCAATGGCGACAAGCATGACCATCGCGGTCCACGCCAGCGAGTCGAACCGATCGAGCAGGCCGCCGTGGCCGGGGATCATGCCGCCGCTATCTTTTTGCTTGGCGTACCGCTTGATCGCGCTTTCGAAGAGGTCGCCGCCCTGCGCGACCACGGCACTCACCGCGCCGAGCCCGACCGCCACGCCCGGCGGAAGCCACGTTCGATCCGGCAAGGTTTGGCTGTAGATGACCCACACCATTACTTGGGTGACCAGGTTCGCGATGGCCCCGGCCACGGTTTTGCCGGGCGAGATCGTCGGGGCCAGGGGACGCTTGCCGAACTGCTTGCCCACGAGCATTGCGAAAGAATCGCCGAACCAGATCGCGAGAAAGACGACCAAGAGGCAGTTTGCCTGCCAGCCCACGTGGATGTCTCCAATGCGCATCTCATGCAATCGGACCATCGCGGCGACCGCGCCCCCGATCCAGCCGCCGGTCAGGAGGTCGGCAAGTGGTGCCGGAAGCGGGCGTTGCTGCCACACCCGCACGGTGGCCGGGGTCACGAGGAGCAGGGCGATGACAAGTAACCCGAGACCCGAAACGTGCACGCCAAAGGCCGCGAAGAGGCCGACGAGGGCGAGGCCGGTGAACGGAACCTGTCGAAACCAGGCAATGCTTTCGGTCGGCTGCGGCCGGGACGCCAGCATGTGGACCAATTCGCGGTGGGCCATCACCAAGACCAAAACGGCGACGATCCACGCGGGGGTTGGGCTGGCGATGCCGAGCAGATACAGCAGGAATGGCCCCAGCGTGAGGGTCGTCAGGACACGTTTTTGCATCGCAGGTTAAGGCAATCGTACGATGCGGGAGAGCTCGGTACGGTTTCGACAGTCGAGTTTTCGAAGGAGCACGGTAACGACGTTCTTGACCGATTGTTCGCGAACGCCAATCTCATCGGCGATCTCCCGGTTGGTCAGTCCGTGCGCGACCATCTGGCCAATTTGCCGCTCTCGACTGGTTAACCGAGGCTTCTCCCGGGCGGTGCTACGGTCATAGTTGGCCCGCGATTCCCGGAGTCGTGAATGGCCGGTGCGGAGTTTGACGACGAGGTCTTGCAAGCTCTGGGGATCGGCGAGATCCAGCTCGAACTGGCCGTTCGTGCGCGAACCCCGGGGGACGACGACCAAATCTTGCGGGCCACTCGCTGCGTGTGCGAGCTCGATGCCGAGCACTTCGCGTTGCAGATAGGCCCCGAGGAGTTCGGCCACGGTCGGCGCGAACTCCAGGAGCACGACTCGCATGATGGACTTACGGGTTAATCGTGGCTTTGCCCTTTACCTTGTAAGGAGCCTTGAGTCCGAAGTAGTCTTGAATCGTGAGCGTAATGGTGTAAACGCCAGCCTTGCGGAATTTGCGCTTGACGTACTGGCCTTCGGCGTCGACGTTGCTGTCGGAACCGTCAGATTCGTCGAAGTCCCACGTGTACTTCAGGACGCTGCTTCCGCCCTGACCGCTGGCTCCGAAGATAACCTCGGCCCCGAGTTGTCGGTTGAACTGCCGCGGGTTGAAGTCGCCTCGGATCGGCGTGGCGTCGTCTACCACCCGAAGCTCGCCGACATAGAACGTGGTCGTGACGTCGGCGCTGAACGAGATCGAGCGGATGATCTTGTTGGTGCGGTCAAAGCCGGCGATTGCTTGGAGCGGCACGCTGACCTGCTTCCAGCCGCGCTCTCCGGTGGCAACCGACGAGTTGACCGGCAGGTACGCCTCCGACTTCTTGTCGTCGGTGGTGGTCACGATGACGCGAATCATCTTGAGCACGTTCTCGTCGTTGCGAGACTGTCCGCCCGGTCCACCGAGTCCGCCCTTGGCGCCGCCGCCACCGGGGAGTCCCATGCCGCCCGGCATCCCCATTCCACCGCCGCCACCCGGCGCGCTGCCGGCGCCAAACGGGGTGCCACCACCTCTACCGCCTGGAACGCCCATGCCACCGGGCATTCCGCCCATCACGGTGGCGCCGTCGGCCGGCTTGTAGACGATGCGCAGCAGATTGTTTCGATTCGACGCTTGCGCAGCGAGGTCAATCGGGGTGCTGTAGGTGAGCTTGCCGCCCTGGAAGAAGTTGCGCGTGCTGATGCGAATGGAGCGTGTCCCCTCGAATGCGGTTTCGTCCGTTTCCGAGATCGTGCCGCTTCCCCAACCCGCGACCGAGATCGACTGGTCTTTGATCTCGCGCACGGGGCTGTAGAGGACGTCGGCCGCCATGGGGGCCGGGTTGCCCGTCGTGATTGCCGAGAGAAGAATGCCAAGTCCTGTCATGGGTTAGTCTCCAAATCGTATCCGTTCGATACCGACCGCGTGGCCTGTACTCGTTTTGACGTCTATGACCACACCACAGATTACACTGGGACCGGGCGCAACCTCAAATCGTTCGTGCAGATCACCCCGAAATCTCCGCACAATCACGTCGCGATCGACTCCGAGGACGCCTTCGGACGGTCCGCACATGCCGACATCGGTGATGTAGGCGGTGCCGCCGGGGAGGATGCGCTCGTCCGCCGTTTGGATATGAGTGTGGGTTCCGACGACCGCCGTGGCGTGGCCGTCGCAGTGCCAGCCCATGGCGACTTTCTCGCTGGTGGCCTCCGCGTGGAAGTCGAGAAAGAGGTGGTGCTCACCGGCCCACAGGTCTTCTGCCATGCCGAACGGGTCGTCGTACGCGGGCTCCATGTGGACGCGACCGCACAGGTTGGCGACCCGTAGCGTGATGCCGTCGCGGGTGATATCGGTGTGGCCGCGCCCGGTGAACCGACGGGTCATGTTTCCGGGCCGAACGATCGGGCGCGGGCTATCGAGATAAGGTGCGATCTCGCGCTTATGAAATGCGTGATTGCCAAGCGTGATCGCGTCGACTCCCCAGGAGAAGATGGCGTCGGCGATTTTGGGAGTGATGCCCGAACCGGCGGCGGCGTTTTCGCCGTTGACGATGACGAACGTGGGCTCGACCATATCGCGCAGGCTCGGGAGGGAGCGTTGGACGTGCGCGCGCCCGGGCTCGCCCACGATGTCTCCGAGGAAGAGGATGCGGTACGTACTCACCGTGCGATCTCCGTCGCCCGCGTTTCCCGGATGACGGTCACGCGAATCTGTCCGCTGATTTCGATTTCCATTTCCAGTCGGCGCGCGACCTGATGGGCCAACCGTTTCGCGGCCAAGTCGTCAATCTCCTCTGGCTTCACGATGAGCCGAATCTCGCGTCCGGCCTGCACCGCGTAGCTGCGCACCACGCCGGGGAAGGAGTTTGCGACGGTCTCGAGGGCGCTCAGTCGCTTGATGTAGACCTCCAGGGCTTCTCGGCGCGCGCCGGGTCGACTGGCGCTGAGCGTATCGGCGAGAATCACGAGTTCGGCCTCGGCAGATTCCGGTTCGATTTCGCGGTGGTGCGCGCCGATCGCGTTCAGTACGACGTCGCGTTCGCCCGAATCGCGCAGATACTGCATACCGGTGATAGCATGCGGGCCCTCGAATTCGGGCCCGAGCGCCTTGCCGATATCGTGCAGGAATCCGGCGCGTTTCGCGACTTCGGCGTTGAGGCCGAGCTCCTGCGCAAACATCTGGGCGAGGTGCGAAACCTCGACGGAGTGGTCGAGTACGTTCTGCGCAAGGCTTGTTCGAAACCGAAGCCGGCCCATCATTTCCAGCACTTGGAGGGGAAGTCCGCTGACTTGCGCCCGCTCGGCGGCCCGTTCGCCGGCCTCGCGAATCGTGCGCTCCACCTCTTGCTGGGCTTTTTCGAACAGCTCCTCGATGCGGCCAGGATGGATGCGGCCGTCGACCATCAGGTTCATCAGCGCGAGCCGCGCGGTTTCCCGACGTACCGGGTCGAAGCACGAGATCAGCACCGTTTCGGGCGTCTCGTCAATGATCAGATCGACGCCGGTGATCTGCTCGAACGCCCGGATATTGCGGCCCTCGCGACCAATGAGGCGCCCTTTCATCTCGTCGTTGGGAAGCTCCACCACCGCCGTGGTGGCTTCCGAAAGGTACGAGGCGGAGTTGCGCTGCATCGTTTCGATCAGCAGCTTCTTGGCCAGGCTTTCGATGGGACGCGTGGTTTCGGCCTGAATCTCGAGGGCGCGCCGCGCGGCGATATCCCGGAACTCGGGCTCGAGACGCTTCAGGTACAGATCCCGGGCCTGGTTCTTGCTGAGGTTAGCGACCCGCTGGAGTTCGGCATCGATCTCCTTCAGCCGTTCATCCGCCGTCCGCTGCGCCTCTCGCACCGAGTCCATTCTCGATTCGAGATGGGACTCCCGTTCGTAGAGTCGCGCCTCTTGCCGTTCGACCAACGTGAGTCGGTCGCGGGCTTGGCTCTGCGCGTCTTCCAAAAGTTGGTCGGCGCGCTCCTTGGCCTCGGCTCGATTCAGCTCGATCTGCCGGTACGCCGGCCGCACGATGAGGACGTAAAGCAATGCAAAGGTTGCGAAGCCGCCGCCGATTCCGTAGATGAGGGCTGTCGCAAAATCACTCATGGCGCGTCATCCGAGAGTGTAGCGTCAGATTCGATCTCGGCCGGTATTGCCTCGGCCAGTATCGTCTCGGCCAGTATCGTCTCAGGGTCGAACCCTCGGGAGGCGAGGAATCGGGCGGTGGCGGTAGGCGAACGAGCGGCCCCGGTTAAGGCCTGGCGCATCCGAACGTGTTCCGGGGGGAGCTCGGCCAAGACCTCGGCGATGACGTCGGCCTCTACCCCGCGCTCCGAGAGTGCGGACCGGAACCAATCGTCACCGCGGGCCCGCTTGCCCTCGTACTGGCGCAACCACTCGCGCGCAACGCGGCGGTCGTCCAGCGCGCGCATCCGCTGGAGCCGAGCGAGGATTGGCGCCCGTGTTTCATCCGGGCAGTCGGCGAGAAACGCCATGACCTCCGATTCGAATCGGTCCCGCGTAGCGAGGAACTTCGCCGTGCGGGACCACCAGTCCGGGTTTACCGCCACGACGGTCAGTCGGCGAGCATCACGAGCTCGTCGGCTTCATCTTCGCTCACGGGCTCAACGGGAGCTTTCGCGCGCTCGGCCTTGAACATCTCGCGAATCTTCGTGTCGATTTCCGTGAAGATTTCCGGATGATCTTCGAGGAAGGTGCGGGCGTTGTCCCGGCCCTGGCCCAGTCGCACCTCGCCGTAGTTGAAGTACGTGCCGGCCTTCGAGATGATGTTGCGAAGCACGCCGATGTCGAGCACGTCGCCGGCCCGGCTGATGCCCCGACCGAAGATCATGTCGAATTCGGCGGTTCGGAAGGGCGGCGCGACCTTGTTCTTCACAACCTTGACCTTGGTGCGGGCGCCGGTTTGCTCGGTGCCGACTTTGATCGCGTCGCCGCGTCGCACCTCGAGGCGGACGCTGGACCAGAACTTCAGGGCCCGGCCACCCGGCGTGGTTTCCGGGTTGCCGTACATCACACCAATCTTTTCCCGCAGTTGGTTGATGAAGATTGCGGCAGTGCGCGACTTATTCAGCGTTCCGCCGAGTTTCCGCAGGGCTTGACTCATCATCCGCGCTTGGATGCCCACGAACGAGTCGCCCATTTCGCCTTCAATTTCCGCCTTTGGCACGAGCGCGGCGACCGAGTCGATCACGACGATATCGATGGCGCCGGACTTGGTGATGGCGTCCGCAATTTCCAGCGCTTCTTCGCCGTTGCTCGGCTGAGAGATGTACAGTCGATCGACATCGACCCCGAGGGCCCGGGCGTAATCGGTGTCCAAGGCATGCTCGGCGTCAATGTAGAGCGCGAGTCCGCCGAGCCGCTGGGTTTCGGCCACGCAGTGCAGGGCGAGCGTTGTCTTTCCGCCGGACTCCGGTCCGTAAATTTCCGTGATACGGCCGCGAGGGAGTCCCCCGATGCCGAGAGCCATGTCCAGCGACAAGGAGCCGGTCGGAATCGCTTCGATGGGGTCGCGGCTCGCGTCGCCCATCATCATGACCGCGCCCTTGCCGAACGACTTTTCCACTTGGCCGAGTGCGGCCTGCAATGCGCGCTCGCGCTCACTTACTTCGGGCAGCGATTTCTGCGCCGCGTCGCCTGCGTTGATCTTTCTCACGGTTTTTTCCCCTTGCGCCAATTTTCTTGGTTGACAAACACTATACCAATCTGTCTGCAAAAATGCTAGACGAATTACTACTAGTTTTTCGGGCGGCGGACAATCCTCCTGCGCCCGCTCTCGAGACGGATTTGACCGACGGCATGGATAGCGATTGCCCCCAAGAACAACGGACGATGGGCAAAACGTGCGGCAGCCGGTTGTGGCGCACAGCAATTGAAGAAGCTCGCGAAAACGCTCAACTTCTGTTGTATGATGCACGTGTGATGCTTCCGACCCCAACAATTCGAAGATCAGATCGCGAAGCCCTAAGATTCAGAGATCAATCGGCCTTGCTGACCGTTGCCTTGATCACGGTTGTGCTTGGGGGCCAAAGCGCTGCGGCCGGAGTCGGACTGGTTCCGGACCAGGGCTTTCGCCACGATTGCACGATCGCCGGTGAGTCCAGCCAGCACCGCTGGACATGGCGTCACCACGGCGGGAACGATGGGCAGGGAGCGCTCGACAAATGCCAGCAATGATGAGGATTCGTGGACTGGAAATCTCATGGGCATTAACGGCGGCGTTGCTTGTGGTCGGAGGGTGCCAGCCCAGCGCTCAGCGCGCCGGCTTTGTTCGGCCCGAAAGTCGAACGATTGAGATCGCGGAAAAGGCAGGGATGCCGCCGGAAGATTACAAGTGGGTCTTGGCGCGCGAGGATGAAATTGCGGCCTCGGGCACGCTTTCCGCGGCAAACTTCAAGCTTGCGGTGGAGAAGTTGCAAACAACGACCAGCACCGAACTGCGCAAGGAGCTCCTTTCCTTGCTAAACGGATTGGCCGGGACGGAGCACCGCAAGGCGGCGGCAGACGCCGTGCGACCGTTTCTTGATTCCAAGGACGGCACGGTGGACGAGTTCGCGCTGATCGCCATGATCAAGCTGGCCCCGGCGGAAGGGGTTGCGGTGGCCGAGCAATGGATGAAGACTCGCACCGGGAACGCGCAAAAGGTGGCCGAGAAGTGGAGTCAAATCGGCAAGAAAAAACTGAACGAAGCGCCGAAGGCCTCCAAGTCCTGACGGCGACGTCGAGGGCGTTCCGCCTCCCGTACGTATACTAGGCGCGATCATGCGCGATAGGTGTGCGGGGGTGTTGCTGGCGACTCTCATGCTGAGCTCGGCATGCGCCCAGGGCCCCACAGAAATCCGCATGATGGCGGGGCCCGGGTACGGCATTCCGCCCAAGGAGGCGACGGCGGTGACCGCGCAAATCCGCCGGGCCGTGTTCGAGGAGTTCCACCGGCAGCATCCGGATGTGCAGGTGGTCAATGCGGGCGGACTCAACCTGGTGGGTCCGCAGGCGGACAACATGTTCCTGATGTCGATGGCGGGCGACCGCGCGCCGGACGTGTTCTACGTCAACTTTCGCCAGTACTACACGTTTGTCGAGCAGGGGTTTTGCCGTCCGCTGGACGACCTGGTCGCGCAGAATCCCGACGTGATGGCGCGGGTGAACCCGACCGTGATGGACGTGCTGAAGAGCTACGATCAGCGGGTTTACGCGGTGCCGTTTTTTCAGGTTGCCATCGCGCTGTACTACCGAAAAGACTTCTACCTGCAGGTCGGACTGGACCCGGCTCGCCCGCCGAAGACGTGGGACGAGTTTTACGATTACTGCCGAAAGCTCACCCGCAAGGATCGGTTCGGTTACTCTTTTTCCCAGATCCCCAGCTATCACTGGCAGAACTTCTTGTATCAGGCCGGCGGCGAGGTCGTAGAGCCGACCGAGTCGGGCGTCTGGCGGTCGAAAATCAACTCGTCGGGCGGCGTAGCGGCGATCGACTACTTTCGCAAGCTGATGCTTCCGCAGCCGGACGGCACCGGACCCGTGGCCCAGATTTCCACGGACCTGACGACCGACATCAACACCGGGAAGACCGCGATGTGGTTCGGCTACACCAACGACGTGGTGCTGAACCAAAGCGACCTGCCACCGAGCGTCATCGGGGTCGCGGCGTTACCGGCGGGCCCCGCCAGTCGATCCAATGAGATCAACGCCGGCATGTGGGCGATCAGTAGCCGGGTGAAGGACCCGAAGAAACTGGCCGCTTGCTGGAAGTTCATCCAGTTTTTCGCGGGGGATGAGGCGGCGCGGGTCAACACCCAAAAGTGCGTGGAGCTCGGGATCGGCAACCTCGTCAACCCGCTGTGGCTCGAAAAGTTTGGTTACGATGACCTGCTCGCGCAGGTGGATCCAAGCTACGTCGAGGCCAACCGATCGCTGTTCTCGACCGGCCACCCGGAGCCGTACGGCCGCAACTGTCAGCAGGTGTACGAGGTGCTGAACGCGGCCTTGGACCGCGCGCGGCTCGAGCCGGATCGTCCGGCCGCAGCCTTGTTGGAGGAGACTCAGCGCGAGATGGATCAGAAGCTGCTGGGATACATGGCCCCGGAAGAGCTGGCCCGGCGGCGCGGCTGGGCGGTCGGCATCTTGGCGAGTCTGCTGCTACTGGGCGGCGGATTCGGGTTCGCGGCGTGGCACCGCGGACGCGAAGCGCGGGCGAAGGCGATCGAGCGGTTACCGGCCGGGATTCCGCGCCGTACGATCTGGACGTTTCTCGCGATTTGCCTCGCCCCGGCAGCCCTGAGCTTGCTTACCTGGTCGTACTATCCGCTTTTTCGCGGACTGGTCATCGCGTTTCAAGACTATAAGATCATCGGCGGTGCGCAGTGGGTGGGACTCGATAACTTCATCGGGGTATTTGCGCAACCCGTGTTCTACCAGTCACTTGCCAACAGCTTCCTTTACGTCGGGCTGAGTTTGCTCATTGGCTTCTTCATTCCGATTTTTCTGGCGATTGCCCTCAACGAGATTCCGCGGTTTACAGTCTTGTTCCGCACCATCTTCTATCTTCCGGCGATGACGAGTAGTTTGGTGGTGGCACTCGTTTGGCGTCAGTTTTACGAGAAAACGGAAAACGGCTTGCTCAACGCATTGCTGCGCCCCTTCACGGAAGCCGTCGTGAATCCGGCGCTGGCATGGTTCGGGCGTCCGGCGGTACCGATCGCGCACGATTGGCTGGGCGATCCGACCCTGGCGATGTTCGCCGTCGTGCTGCCCGGAATCTGGGCCGGGGCCGGATCGGGCAGTATTCTCTACCTGGCGGCCCTCAAGAACATCGCGCCCGAACGGTACGAGGCGGCCGATATTGATGGCGCGAATTGGTGGCGAAAGATTCGGCACATCACGCTGCCCGGCATTCGACCGCTGATCCTGATTAACCTGTTAGGGGTGTTCATCGCGGGGTTCAAGGCGATGGAGAATGTGTTCGTTTTAACGCAAGGTGGGCCGCTCAATTCCACCCGCACTATCGGCCTAGAAGTGTGGCAGAACGCGTTTATGTTCCTAAAGTTTGGCTACGCAACGGCGGCCGCGTGGGTCATGGGAAGCATCCTCGTTGGCTTTACCGTGATCCAGATCCAGAGCTTGCTGAAGATGCGATTTGCCACCGCGCGCAAGTAGGGGGTACGGATGCGACGCCTCATCAAGCTGATTCGTGCGCTTCACCTCGCGGACGTCGGGGCGATCCTGGCCGATGATCGCGACCATCCCGAAAGCAAGGTCGTGCGGGCGATGGCGCGTAGCACCGAACGAGTTCCGGAGCGGTGGCGTCACGATTTCGATCAGTTTCGCGACCGAATCGTGGAGGAATTACAAGCCGTGGATCGCGTCGTGCAAGCGCATCCGGACCACAGTACGGGCTCAAACTCGCGGACGCTCATCGAATGGCGGGCGGCTCACGCGATTGACGCTCCGATGCCGGTGTCAATCGGCGGGGCGGAGCGGTTGGCGGCGCATTACGAAGAGGTCGCCGTCGCGAGTCTGGCCGCCTTCACTCGATTTCTGCGGACCCACCGCACGGAGGAGTCCGCCCTGCGATTTCCGCCGCCCGCGATCTTTCGGCACGACTTCGAGCTCCTGGTGCTCGATATCTTGCTGTTGGAGGGCGTCTCGGCGCGGTTTTCTCCGCCGGAGGAGGACCTGTTCGAGAAGACCGACCTTCGGGTGAGCTTCCCAGATTTGGAGCGTCGTCGCGGAGCGCGGGTCCAGGTGAAGTTCTCGTCGCACCCGGGCACGCTCAGCACAACGATCGCGGAGTACGCCGTTCCGAACGAGTACGTGTTCGTGTCGCCGATCACGCTGGCCTTGGCAAAGCGGAAGGATTTACACGATAAACCTGGGCAAATCTTGACCGAGGCGAAGCGGCTGCAGGCACAGTTTCGGGAGGCGATGGAGCGGGCGAAGTTGAATGGCGATCGGCCCGCGACCCACGTGCCGGATTCGACACGGCGGCTGATTGCGGAGTTTGTGCGGGACGAGGCGTTTCGGTCGACCGAAGCGGTGCGTGCCCGCGAGGCGACGATGGGGCGAGTGGGGCACTCCGAGCGGGTGCGGAAGTCGGTGCGATCGACGGACGGCAGCGCGGCAACTGGGTCGGAAGCCTCGGGGGACACGGCGTCGGAAACAAACTGATTCTTGCGACGTCGAAGGCAATAAGTCGGGATAACCCGGCAAATATACGGAGGAAATGAACGCATGAACCTTTCCCGAATCGCCGTCGGACTGATCGTCGCCACGACCCTCGCGATGCCGAGCATCGCACCGGCCCAAAGCCTCGGTGATCTGAACCGCATGATCGATCGTCGCCAAGACAAGAAGAACGAGTGGCGGAATCTGGCGTACGTCGGCGGGGCACTGGGCGCGTGGGGCTTGCTGAAGGGCGACAACACGCTCGCGTTTACGGGGGCGGCCGGGGCACTTTACTCGGCGTACCGTTACGAGCAAGACCGCAAGAGCCAAAGTCGGCTCAACCGCACGCGCGCCGCCTACTTTAGCCGTTCCCGATTTGACCAGGGTGGGTACCGCTACACCCGTCGCACCCGGTGGAAGAACGGTCAGAAGTACTACTACTTCACCCGGGCAAAGCTTCGCCGCTGACGCCCGCTTCGGTGAGCAAGAGCACGGCGTCACTGCGGAAGCGAACGAGGCCCTTATCAAGCGTGACCAGCTTGATATGGGCCGTTTCTGCAAATGCCACGAGGTATGCGTCCGCATCCACGATCGCGCCCCGTTGGAGTCTTAACGTTACCGTTCGCATCGCTCGGTCCAGTCCGCCTGGTTCCGCAACGAAGCTGATTCTCAGTGCTTGCGCAAGCTGATCAAACATTGGATAGACGTGAGTCGAATCGAGCACGTCCGGTCCCATCACCCTCGGAGACGTGAGAAGCCGAATAACGCCTAATTCGATGATTCGATTGATGCCTAGCGGAGTGGAATCGGAGAGGTTTGCCACCCATTCTCGCACCCGGAAATGGTGCTGATGGGCATTCCACATTAGCGCGAGGACGACGTTGACGTCTAGGAGATAAGGTGGTTCACTCACGGGGCCCATTTCCCGCGTGCTCATCATCCGCTTCTCGAAGCATCCGCAGGAAATCGTCGGTGATGGCGACCTTCACGGTGCGCGAGTTACCGGAACCGAAGCTTGCCAAGACGCGCGGACGTGGCTCCGTTTGAAACGGAGCTCCAATCCAGCTTGCCAGGGCCGCTTGAACGGCATCGTGTACGGAAACGCCGCGCCGCTGCGCTTCTGACTCCAACTGGGTCAACAAGCTCGAATCAATCTCGATGACCATGCCCATGAGTATAGAGGACGTTCGAGTGAACTCAGTCGCTCACTCTACGGCGGAGGCATCCCGTTGTGGCGAAATCGTACGACACCCCCGTACCGGGGGTGTCGTACCGAAACGTGGCATCAGCCGTTCAGAAGAGACCGCAGCACGTACTGCAGAATTCCGCCGTGACGGTAGTACGACACTTCCTGCGGAGTATCGATGCGTACGCGAACGGTGAATTCGCGGTCATCGGCGGTCATAAGGAGCAACTTGCCGTCCGCGAAGCCGTTGGCGATTGCGTCGCTGAGGCCGTGGAGAGTGAATGTCTCATGACCGGTGAGGCCGAGCGATTCTGCGTTTTGGCCCTCGATAAACTCGACCGGAACCACGCCCATGCCGACGAGGTTCGAGCGGTGGATCCGCTCGAACGACTCGGCTAAGACGAGCTTGACGCCGAGCATCCAGGTGCCCTTCGCCGCCCAGTCGCGGCTCGAACCGGAGCCGTACTCCTTGCCGGCCAGCACCAACAGCGGGGTCCCGGCCGATTGGTAACGCATGCTGGCATCGTAGATGGTCGTGACGTCGCCGGTGGGCAGGTAGGTGGTGAACCCACCTTCCGTTCCCGGGGCCAGTTGGTTGCGCAGGCGAATATTGGCAAACGTGCCCCGCACCATCACCTCATGGTTGCCGCGTCGGCTGCCGTAGCTGTTGAACATCGCCGGGCTGACCCCGCGGGCGGTCAGGTACTCGCCGGCGGGCGAATTCAGCTTGATCGAACCGGCGGGCGAAATGTGGTCAGTCGTAATCGAGTCGCCGAGCTTCGCCAGGGCACGCATACCGGTCAGGTCGGCCACACGCTCGGGTGCCGCGGCGGGCATCCCCTCAAAGTACGGCGGATGCTTGACGTACGTGGAGCTGTCGGCCCAGTCGAACGTATCGGAAGCGGCGACGTCGATCGCCTGCCACTTCTCATCGCCGAGGAAGACGTCGCGGTAGTTACGGTCAAAGACCTCGCGGTCGGCGCTGGCCGTCACGACATCCACGATCTCTTGCTGGGTCGGCCAGATGTCCCGTAAATACACCGGCTGGCCGTCGGATCCCACTCCCAGCGGGTCCGACTTCAGATTGACATGCATCGACCCGGCGAGCGCGTACGCGACGACCAGCGGAGGGGACATGAGGTAGTTCGCCTTGACGTCCTGATTGATCCGGCCCTCGAAGTTGCGGTTGCCGGAGAGCACGCTGGCCACCACGAGGTTGTCCTCGTTGATGCGCTTGCTGATCTCCGCGGGCAGCGGTCCGGAGTTGCCGATGCACGTGGTGCATCCGTAGCCGACGGTGCTGAAACCGAGGGCTTCCAGCGGAGCCATCAGCCCGGCGCGCTCGTAGATGTCGGTCACGACCCGGCTTCCCGGTGCCAGAGACGTCTTGACCCACGGTTTGCGGTTGAGGCCGCGCGCCACCGCTTTCTGGGCGAGCAGGCCGGCCGCGACCATCACGTACGGATTGCTCGTGTTGGTGCAACTCGTGATGGCGGCAATAACCACCGATCCGTGGGTCAAGGCGCCGGCGGCGGCGTTTGCGTCCGCCTCCGCGTCCCCGGTCGCGGCGGGTGCGGCGACGGTTTCGACCGCGGGCATCATGCCGTCAAACGCGCGTTGGAAGGCGCTGGCCGCATCCGAGAGCACGAGTCGATCCTGCGGCCGCTTCGGACCGGCGACGCTCGGCTCCACGGTGCCGAGGTCAAGTTCCAGCACGTCGGTGAACTCGGGGCTCGGGGCACCGGGTTCCCAGAAAAGACCTTGCTCGCGGAAGTACGCCTCGGTCAGGCGAATGAGCGGCTCGGGCCGTCCGGTCAAGCGCATATAGTCGAGCGCGATCTGGTCCACCGGGAAGATCGCGCAGGTCGCGCCGAACTCGGGCGACATGTTTCCGATCGTCGCGCGGTCGGCCAACGGCAGATTCGCGAGCCCGTCGCCGAAGAACTCGACGAATTTGCCCACGACGCCCTTCTTGCGCAGCATTTCGGTGACGGTCAGCACCAGGTCGGTCGCGGTGCTGCCTTCCGGCAGCTTGCCCACCAGTCGGAATCCGATGACGTGCGGAATGAGCATCGTGACGGGCTGGCCCAGCATGGCGGCTTCCGCTTCGATGCCGCCGACGCCCCAACCCAGCACGCCGATGCCGTTGATCATCGTCGTGTGGCTGTCGGTACCCACCAGCGTGTCCGGATAGATTTGGCCGGTGGCGGGGTTCTCAAACGTCACGCGGGCGAGATGCTCCAGGTTGACCTGGTGCACGATCCCGGTGTTCGGCGGCACCACGCGGAAGTTGGCCAGGGCCTTCTGGCCCCATTTCAAGAATTCGTACCGCTCTTGGTTGCGGTCAAATTCGAGGTCACGGTTGATCTCGAGCGCGGCGCGGCTGCCGAAGGCATCCACCTGGACGCTGTGGTCGATGACCAGTTCCACCGGTTGCAGCGGATTGATCTTCTTCGGGTCGCCGCCGAGGGTGGCCATCGCTTCGCGCATCGCGGCAAGGTCTACAACGCACGGGACGCCGGTGAAGTCCTGGAGGATGACGCGCGCCGGGGTGAAGCTGATTTCTTTGGTTGGTTCGGCGACGGGGTCCCACGCCGCGAGGGCCTCGATATCGGCGGCGAAGACGCTGCGGTTGTCCTCGGTCCGCAGCAAATTCTCCAGCAGAATTCGGAGCGAGTACGGCAGACGGGCGAGGTTGACCCCGCGGGCTTCGAGGGCCTTTAGCCGGAAGATCTCGTAAGACTTGCCGTCTACGACGAAGGGCGCGCGCGCGCCGAAAGAGTTCAAGGTTCCGCTCATCGGTCTATCCCGACCTTCCACGTCGATGGCACGGAACTCGCCCCACGGCACCTTCCCCGCCGATTCGGGCGGGCGTCGCGCCGGTGGATCTCTCAGCGGAGGATCACTACGATCATACCAGCGACGGCACAGTCAAATCGGATGGCGGATGCGGCGTCCTCCGATACACTAGGCGTGCTCGCGATGAACCTTTACGCCGATGTCCTCCGTCCGCTCGCCTTCCGGAAAGACCCGGAGTGGGTTCACGAACGGGCGATGGAGGTCATCTCGCGTGGCTTCGCTTCGGGGCGCTGGCTGGTGGGCGACATCCCCCACGACGCCCGCCTCTCGCAGAGCATCGCCGGAATTCCGTTCCCCAATCCCATCGGCCTCGCGGCGGGGTTCGATAAAGACGGGCGCGCGGTCAACCACTGGCACCGGTTCGGCTTTGGCTTTGCGGAAATCGGGACGGTGACGGCCCACGGTCAGCCCGGTAATGAGTGCCCACGGCTGTTCCGGTTGCCGGATGACCGGGCGCTCATCAATCGGATGGGGTTCAACAACTCGGGGGCCGAAGCGATGGCCGCGCGGCTGGCCGAGGCGTTCCCCAAGATTCCGATCGGGATCAATCTCGGCAAGTCGAAGGTTACCGAACTGTCCGAGGCACCCGCCGACTACGCCGCGTCGATGGCGAGACTTCGAGCGTACGGCGCGTACTTCGTGATCAACGTCTCCTCACCCAACACGCCCGGCCTACGGGCCCTACAAGAGAAAACGGCCCTCGCGGAGATCATCAGCGCCATTCGGGAGGTTGAACCCGACAAGCCGCTCTTCGTCAAGGTGTCGCCCGACCTCGGCTGGGGCGACCTGGATGATGTGGTGGAGGTCGCCCATGCGCACCGACTTACGGGGATCATCGCGACCAACACGACCCTCTCGCGGGAACGGTTGCGAGAGGACCCGAATCAAGCGGGCGGGCTCAGCGGGGCTCCGCTCCGCGAGCGAGCCGACGCGGTGCTCGCTCATCTGTACCGAGAGTGCGATCGACGCATGATCTTGGTCGGCGTGGGCGGGGTAATGACTCCGGAGGATGCGCTCCGCAAGATCGAACTCGGCGCACACCTCGTGCAAACGTACACCGGTTGGGTGTACGGCGGGCCAGGCTGGACCGGACAGGTGCTGCGGCACCTTCTCGACCGATTGAATGAGGAACAAGTCTCGCTTTCGGACCTGCGGGGCCGAGCGACCCGAACAACGTCCCCCCGGGATTGATCGTAGTCAGTAACAGAAGATGAAAACTGCAGGTGGGCTCTCCGAATCGATGCGCCGGGTTTCGACTCCGGTGACGGTCGGGCTGTGCGCACTCCTCGGGATCGCGGCGCTGGCGTTCTTCTTCTCGCAGGGTCAAATCTTCACGAATGTCGCGCTCGTCGGGTCGGCATGGTTCCGGCGACCCTGGACGTTGCTGACGTATCCGTTTGCCTACAGCCCGCTCTCCGGGATGCTCGGCCCGATTCTCCTGCTGTTCTTGATGGCGTGGTTGTATCAGGTCGGATCGCAACTGGAAACGATTGCAGGCTCGAAGCGGTTCGGGATCACGGTCGCGGCGTTTATCGCGTTCGGCGGCGCGTTGCTGGGCGGCAGTCTGTTGGCCATGGGTCGGGCCGAGTTGTTCGTCGCTGGACCGACCCTCCTTGTTTCCTGCCTCACGGTGATGTGGGCGACGCGCAATCCGGGCCTGACCGTCATGCTGATGGGGCTCATTCCGGTCAACGCCAAGATTCTGATGGGGCTGACCGCCCTGTTCGTGCTGGTTTCGGTCGGAGCCGCCGCGCCGGTACTCGGGCTCATTGCGCTGATTCCGCTGGTTGCCGCGTGGGCATTCGCCGACGGACGGATTCCGAACTTGGCCCTGGCCGAGCGTCGGGTCCCGGGCGAAATGACGAAGGCGGCGCGAGAACGGCAGGAGCAAATGCTGGCCGATGCCGCTCGGCGCGAGCGTGATCGCATCGAGCGCGACCGCTTGAAAGAGCTGTTCGAACGCAGTGGGATCGAAGACCGGTAGATTCTAGGCCGGTCATGACGGTCGATAATTTTCTCGTACGCCTTCGGGCATGCCCGCTCATTGCATCGGTGCAGGCGTCCGACGGATCGCCGTTTGACCACCCTGATACGCTGCTGCGGGCGGCACGCGCGTCGCTGCGTCAAGGCGTGCGGGTGATCCGGCTGGAAGGCGTCAAGAATGCGCGCGTGATGCGTCCCGAGGTCAAGGGCATCGTGATCGGGCTCCTGAAGCGTCGGTATCCCGGTTCCGAGGTGTACATCACGCCGACCGCTCAGGACGCGGACTCGATGATCGAGCTCGGATGCGAAGTGATCGCGATTGACGGCACGTCGCGCGCACGCCCGGGCAACGACACGTTGGCGGACCTCATCGCGCACATCCACCGACGCCGCAAGTTGGTCTTGGCCGATATCGATACGGTCGAATCGGCGGAGGCGGCTGTCGCGGCGGGGGCCGATATGGTCAGTACGACGTTGGGCGGCTACACCGGGGCGCGGGATCGGACAGACGGACCGGACCTGGAACTCCTGCGGGCGGTGGTGCAGCGCGTGCGCGTGCCCGTGATGGCCGAGGGCCGGTTTACGGCCCGGTGGGAGGTGGAGGCCGCGCTCCGGATCGGTGCGAAGGGCGTCGTGGTGGGCGGAGCGCTGAACGACCCGGTCAAGCAGACGGCCGCCATGCTGCCGCGGGTGCCGGCCAGCGATGGCAAGCCCGTCGGGGCGGTCGATATCGGCGGAACTTGGCTGCGGTTCGCGACGTTCTCAGCGGATTGGAAACTGCAGGAAGTGGACCGGACGCCGAACCCGCCCGCTCGGCAGGACCGCCTCGATTGGATCCGAGCCAAGCTTCAGGCGACCGGCGTCGAGCGGCTGGGCGTATCGACCGGGGGCATCGTCGACCCCAACTCCGGGGAGGTTTGGACCGCGAAGGAATATCTCATGCCAGATCACATCGGCATCCGATTCCACGCGGCAACACTGGGGGTGCCGACGGTAGCGATCGGCGACGGCCACGCGACCGCGTGGGCGCACGCCTGCCTGCCGGAGTTTGCCGGGCGACGCGTGGCCACGCTCGCTCTGGGGACCGGCGTTGGGGCCGGCTTTGTGCAGCAGGGCAAGATTTGGTGCGGGCGTCGCGGCGAGTACCCGCGGATCAACGACCTCCCGACGCGCGGCGGCGCGAGCTACGAGGAGCGGCTCGGCGGCATTCACCTGTCAAAAACGCCGGATGACGCGCAGCGCGGGATGGCGATTGAAGCCCTCGAAGACGCCATCTCCGTTTGCCGAAACCTGTACTTTTCTGACGATATCGTGATCGCGGGTTCGGTGGGACTGAGCGACTGGATGGCACCGCACCACGCTCGGCTCGGGGTGACGGCCAGTCCGTTCGGCAGCGACGCCGGACTGTACGGCGCGGCCGCCCTCGTGCTGTTTCCGCCGGGTTGGGACCCGCCGCTCGCCCCGGCCATCTGACCCTTGCCGATCCGGCCAGAACCGGGACCGTTTGGAGCCATCGGGTACTTTGGTAAGTTCCCATGGCCGCTAAGCTCCCCGTTGTCGTGATCGTTGGTCGGCCAAACGTCGGCAAAAGCACGCTGTTTAACCGTGTCGTGGGGCGACGCGTGGCGGTGGTGGAAGACACGCCCGGCATCACCCGCGACCGGCTGTACAGCGAAGCAACGTGGAACGGAAAGCCGTTTCACATCGTGGATACGGGCGGCATCGTGTTTCAGGAAGAGGATCCGTTCTCTGAACAGATCCGGATTCAGGCGAACGTCGCGATGGAAGAGGCTGACGTCATCGTGTTTTTGGCCGACGGCACCGCGGGCGTCACGGGCGACGACATTGATCTGGCGAACCAGTTGCGCGGCATCAAGAAGCCGATTCTGGTGTGCGTGACGAAGAGCGATCACCCGAACCACGACCACTACGCGAATGAGTTTTACGCCCTCGGCCTGGGCGAGGTCTGGCCGGTTTCGGGGCTGCACGGGCGGGGGGTGGCGGACGTGCTCGACGAGATCGTCAACCTGTTGCCGGAGGTCGGCGAGCGCGAAACGGACGAAAAAGAAGAGATCAAAGTCGCGATCATTGGCCGTCCAAACGTGGGCAAATCGTCATTGGTCAACGCCTTCACCGGCGAGACCCGAATGATCGTGAGCGATATCGCCGGGACAACCCGGGACGCGATCGATACCGTGCTGAAATATCGCGATGAGACGTTTCGACTGATCGACACGGCCGGGATGCGCCGTCGCGGCAAGATTCAGGGCACGGTGGAGTACTACATGGTCGACCGGGCGCAACGTGCGGTGGAACGAGCCGATTGTGCGCTCATCGTGATCGACGGAAACGAAGGGCTGACCGACGGCGACAAGCGCGCGATGAAGTTGGCGCACGACGCCGGCAAAGCGTGCGTCTTCGCGGTGAATAAATGGGACCTCAAGGAGGGGCCGGACGGTCAACCGCGCAAGCCGTCGCAGCTCAAGCGCGATTTCCTCAAGGTGATCAAGGACGAGATTCCGGAGCTGGCGTACGCGACCGCCGCATTTACAAGCGCCGTGGAAAGTGCAGGGCTCGAGCCAGTGCTGGACGAAATCCTCGCTTCGGTCGAGAATTTCAGCTTCCGGATTTCGACCGGCCAACTCAACAAAATCATCCAGGAGGCAACCTTCGAACGGCCGTACACCTCGAAGGGCAAGCGGCTGAAAATCTACTACGCGACCCAGGTGGGCACGCGCCCTCCCGCGTTTGCATTGTTCATGAATGACCCGGAAATCTTCCACTTTTCGTACGAGCGTTACCTCATGAATCGCATCCGCGCGGTGTATCCGCTCGGCGGTACTCCCATCCGAATCTTCGCGCGGGAAAGCCACAAACAGCGTGACGCCCGGTAGCGAATGGAGCGACGGGCGGATCGTCTTGCGCTGGCAACGGTGCGGCGATCAGCTGCGGGTCACGATTGAGTCCGACTTCGTGCGGGCGGTCAGCGAGGCGCCGTTACTTGCGGGCGAGATTGCTCGGTTCCGCGCCGCAATGGCGGCGATCGACGCCCAAGATGCGGGCAGTTGCACCGGACACCTGCTCGACGATCTCTTGCGAGTGACGTGCGCGATGGCAAAGCGGGACGAGCTCCACGTGACGATCCGCCTACGCGATTCGGAGAGTCGGCTGGACGAGGTGACCGTGCTGCAACGGTATCCGCGGCACCGGCTGCGCGACCTGATGGCGGCATTACCCGAACAGGATTTGGGCGAGGATGAAGTTCGCGGCGTACACCAAGACCATTGAGATGACCACCGCATTGGTGGTGGCGCGGCCGACGCCGATCGCGCCGCCTTCGGTCCGCAGGCCTTGCTGGCACGCCACCAGCGAGATCAGCAGCCCGAAGAACGGGGCTTTCACCATGCCGCGCATGAAGTCGTCGGGCGTGACGAACTGCTGAATGGACTGCACGAAGGTGGTGATCGGAATGTTCGCGCTGAGGGCCACCAGCATCCCACCGATGACGCCCGCCCACATGCAGACCATCGCGAGGATGGGCAACATCACGACGCTGGCGAGCAATCGCGGGACAATCAGGTACTGCGTCGGGTGAACGCTCAGCATTTTCAGCGCGTCAATCTGCTCGGTCACCTGCATCGTGCCGATTTGTGCGGCCATTGCACTACCGCAACGCGCTGCCACCATAATGCCGGCCAACACCGGGCCGATTTCGCGCGTGACGGTCAGCGTGACCGTCGCCCCGACCAGCGAGGACGCGCCGTACCCGTTGAGAAACTTGGAGAGGTACAGCGAGAGCACCGCCCCGCTAAAGAACCCGGTCATCCCGACGATCGGTACGCTCTGCGAGCCGACGAACGCCATCTGCTGCACGGTTTCCGACCATTCGAACGGGCGGCGAAACAGTCGTCGCACGGTATCCGATAGGATCAGCGTGCATTCGCCCACGAATTCGAGCAGCGTGAAAATCGGCGCGAAAACGGACGGCACGGGCCGATGATAGCGGATTTAGCGGCGGTAGCAGAGTTGCCGGGTATTGTGCCCGCATGAAAGGTCGCGTTCCCGGTCCGGTGATCACCGCGCTGTGGGTGCTGGCCCTACTGGCGGTCAATTACTACTTCTGGATCGCACCGATGGTGCACGGTTCGCCGCCGATTGAAGTTCAGCACGACTTGGCCGACCCCGGTTAACGGCCCGGTTGCGGGACGATAGCCTGCGGTTCGGGGGTTGCTACCGCCACAATATCAGTGAATGCCTCCAATGTCCTACCATTGGAGCAACATGGCCGTGATGCCGCTGGCGTCCGGGCTGCTGCTCCTCGGGATATTCATTGCTTGTCTGAAATACCGTCGCCGACCGGAAGCGGTCGCGATTGCGGGCGTCAATCTGTTTGCCAGCCTGTGGTGCCTGGGTTACGTTTGCGAACTCAGCGCGGCCGATATCGAAACCGCGATTTTTTGGGCGAACATTCAGTACCTCGGCATTCCGCACATTGGCCCGAGCGTGATGCTCTTCGGGCTACTGTATTCCCGCCGGCTGCAGGAGATTCCTCGCTGGCTTTTGTATACGTCATACATTCCTGGAATCCTGACGACGATCGTAGTATTCAGCAACGATTTGCACGAGTTACACCGTCGAAACTTGAAGCTTTTCTTAGGCGATGGGTTCGCCGCTCTGGTATTCGACAAGGGTCCGTGGTACGTGCTTGCGGTCGTTATGTCCTACGGCCAGCTCATCATCGGCATCGCGATGGTCGCCCGCTTTAGTCGCCACGCGAACACGTTCTTTCGGAAGCAGGCGCAAATTCTGCTGCTCGGTCTGATTGCGCCGCTGGTAGGGAACGCGCTTTTTGTGCTGGACCTTACTCCGGTCAAGGGTTACGACCCGACGCCGTCGCTCTTGGGGTTGGTGGGGTTTGCGATGGCGGGAAGTCTCTTCAAGTGGCGACTCTTCGATATCGCCCCGATCGCCCGCGAATCGGTGGTGGACCAAGTGCCGAACCCGGTGCTGGTGCTTGACAGTGCGGGCGTGGTCGTTGATGTCAACGCGTCGTTTCGCAAGCTTGTTGCCGCCGAGAGCGATTTTGCGGTCGGTCGTCTTGCGAACGAGGTTATTCCGGATACGTCATTTGTGACGGCAGACACGTGGTCGGCGGCGGGGCGCGATTTCCGCGTGCGCAAAAGTGAAATGACCGGCATGATGAATGAGCCGATCGCCGCGATCTACCTGTTCGAGGACCAGACCGAATCTCAGGCGACCGCGCGCGCAATGGCGCAGGCACGCGACGAGGCGATGCGGGCAAGCGAGGCGAAGAGCCGATTCATCGCCAACGTGAGCCACGAAATCCGGACTCCGCTCAACGGCGTGCTGGGCGTCAGCGAACTCTTGCAAGAGACCTCGCTGACTCCGCAACAAGTGGAGTATCTCAACGCAATCCAAACCTGCTCGCAATCGCTGCTGAACATCGTCAACGACATTCTCGACCTGTCGAAAATCGAGGCGGAGAAAAGTCCGCCGAAGTTGGCTCCGTTCCCGATTCGGTCGCTTGTCACCGAACTCTCCGCGACGTACCGCGTGTTGTGCGGGCGTCGGGGTTTGCAGTTTGATCTGACCCTCGACGACGCGTTGCCCGAATTCGTGATCACCGACGGGTCGAAGCTGCGGCAGATCGTAGATAACTTGGTAAACAATGCGATGAAATTTACGCCAAGTGGCCGCATCGGGCTCGCGGTGACGGTGGTGGATGGCGAACAGATTCGGATGGAGGTCAGCGATACCGGCATCGGGATTCGGCCGGCGGACCAGGCGCGCATCTTCGACGCGTTTGCGCAGGCCGATGGCTCCGACAGCCGCAAGTACGGCGGCACGGGTCTCGGGCTGGCGATCGTGCGCGAACTGGCGCAACAGCTCGAAGGTCAAGTGTCGTTGCGCAGCGAGTACGGTACCGGCTCCATGTTCGCGCTCACGATGCCGCTCCGCCCGGCGGACCCCGCGTTGTTGCCGCTTCCGAGTCCGGAAATGGGCGAGATTGAGCCGCTCGGGTTGCGCGTGCTCCTGGTAGAGGACAATCCGACCAACGCGCTGGTGATGGGTCGGCTGCTCGATTCGTTCGGCTGTTTCTTCACGCACGCCGATTCCGGCGCGGTCGCGTTGGATCGCCTCGCGATCAGCAAGTTTGACGTGATGTTGCTGGACCTCCAGATGCCGGAGATGGACGGATTCGAACTTTACGGCCGGGTCGTGGAGCTTCGCGCGGACCTGCCGACGATCGCGGTGACCGCCAATGCCAGCCGCGAGGATCGGGCACGGTGCGAGGCGGTCGGCATGGTCGGCTTCGTGACGAAGCCGATCCACCGCGCGCGATTGTACGAAGCGCTTACCGCGATCCGGCTGGCCCTAGCCTCGTAAGTTTTCCGGGTTCAGGCCCTGCAGTTCGGGCAGTACGAAGAGGCCGTCTTTCCGTACGAGGACGTCGTCGAAGAAGATCTCTCCGCCGCCGTACTCGGGGCGCTGGATCAGGACCGTATCCCAGTGTACGGCGGAAACATTGCCGTTGCCGCCCGGAGGCGCGTAAGAGTTGCCGGGCGTGAAGTGGATCGACCCCGCGATCTTCTCGTCGAACAGCGTGTCCTTGATCGGATGCAGAATCTGCGGATTGAAGCCGAGCGCGAACTCGCCAAAGTAGCGCGCGCCGGGGTCGGTGTCCAAGATCTCGTTGAGGCGATCGGTCTGGGCACCGGCGGTGGCCTCGACGATCTTGCCGTCTCGAATCACGTAGCGGATGTTGGCGTACTCGGCCCCCTGGTACGACGATACGGTGTTGAAGGCAACGACGCCGTTAACGCTTTCCTTGACCGGAGCCGTAAAGCACTCACCATCGGGGACGTTGCGTTCGCCGGTGCACGGAACCGCGCCGATATCCTTGATGGAAAACGAGAAGTCGGTTTCGCCCGGGCCGACGACACGCACGCGGTCGGTGCGATTCATCAGTTCGGCCAACGGAGCGCACGCGGTCGCCATCCGGGCATAGTCCACGGTGCAGACGTCGAAATAGAAATCGGTGAACGCGGCCGTGCTCATGCTGGCTTGTTGCGCCATTCCCGCGTTGGGCCACCGCATCGCCACCCATTTCGTGTTTGGAATCCGGGTCTCGAACACCACCGGAACCGCGTACTCGCGCTGCCACATCGCCATCACGTCGCCCGGCACGTCGCTGATTTCGAACGCGTTCTCGGCCCCGCGGAGCGCAATGTACGCGGTGACCTGCTCCATTTCAAACTTTTCGGCCGCGGCGATCGTGCGCGCGTTCTCCGGCGTCATGCCCATCAGCAACGCGCGACGGACGGTGTTGCTTTCGAGCCGGGTCATTACCTTGGCACCCCGTCGACGGGCGGCACTGACAAACTCGGCGACGGCCTGCGGGTCGACGTCAAACGCGTGAATCAAGACCGTGTCATCGGCGGTGACGGCGCAAGAGTGATCGCAAACGAGGTCGGCAAGCCGGGCAATGCGAGGATCAGCCATACGCCTATTTTGCAACGTTTTAGGGGTTACAATAACCGGCCCGCGTTGGACCTAGAATCCCGAGAATTCGGCCAGCGCCTGGTCCGGAATTCGGACATCGACGAGCTTCCACCGGCGGGCGGGGAAGATTCCGTAAACGCGGTCGTCCTCGCGCTGAAAAATCATGGTGACTTCCGGGATTGCACGTTCGCCTAGAGGTTCCATGCGAAGGTTGACCGGGCTTGTCACGCGGGCCTCGTCGCCGAACACGCGCGTATGGCGTTCGGGCACTTCGATCTGCGGCTTCGCTTTGCGAATGAAGTCAGCGATGCTGGCCCGATCGTAGCCGAGTTCGGTCTGGTTGACCGAGAACGTCTTGCTCAGGAGGTCCAGCGCGCTCCCGGGCTTGCCGTCCTTACTATCGCGGAGCGATCGCTCCAGGGCTTCGTCAATTAGCTGCGCATCGCTGCGCGGGCTTCCCAAAGCCTGATAGACGTTGAACCCCACCACGCCTACGACAAGAATCGCAAACACCAAGATCGCACGCGCGGGGGTCATCTCAATTGTAGAGACGCCAGCCGGTCCCGGATTTCACGCACGTCTTCAGACATTTGGGCTTTTAGGCGGTCAAGAGAGGGGAAGTTCCGCTCTTCTCGGAGGTGTTCGTAAAGGTCCAGTCGGACCTCGGTCCCGTACAGAGAATGCCCCGGGTAATCGATGAGGAAGGCTTCGATCGTCCGAGATTGGCCATCGACCGCCGGTCGGTAACCGATGGCGAGCGCGGCGCCGAACGTGCCGTGGATTGTCGTGGCCATCGCCGCGTACACGCCGTCGGGAGGCAGCACTTGGCCCGTGCTCCGGGCGAGGTTGACGGTCGGAAAGCCAAGCTCGCGGCCAAGCTGCTGCCCCTTGACCACGAAACCGGTGATGCGGAACGGCTGCCCAAGCCGATCGTTTGCGCCTGGAATATCCCCTTGCGTCAGACGTTCGCGGATGCCGGTCGAACTCACGCGCTCGCCATTCCATAAATACGGCGGAACGACGACGGTTTCGATTCGGGGTTGCAGCCACTCGGTGGTGCCCTCCCGGCCGTTACCGAACGCGAAATCGTGACCGACCACGACGACCTTTGCCGCGAGCGAGTGCCGCAGGATGACGTCGAAGAATTCGCCGGCACTCATCCGGCTCAGGGCAGCGTCGAACGGCAGCACGAGCGTCATCCCGACCCCGAGCCGGGCGAACGCCTCCAACTGCTCGGGCAGCGTGCGTAGCGATGGCGGAACCTTGCGCGGCGAGAGAATCGCAGCGGGGTGCCGGTCGAACGTGACCACGATGACCGGAAGTTCGCGCGCGGCACCGAGCTCCGTGGCGGTGCGGATGACCGCCTGGTGGCCCCGGTGAACCCCATCGAACGTGCCGATGCACACGAGCGAGGACGTCCATTCCGGGATGAGGGTCCCGAGCCCGAAGTGCACCTGCATTACGGCCCCTCCGGCGCGACCCGCCGACCCCGGCGGAACCGGGTCCGCAGGGTGAGATACAACCACGCCGCCGCGAAGCCGAACGCGTCGATGCGGCCGACCGGCTCAGTGACTCCGGGCAGCGACAGCCGCTGTTCGATCCCGCTTTCGGGCGTAAACCACAAAATGCGGGAGACCGCCAGCGCGCCGATCATCGCGATCGCGAGGAGGAGATGGCCGATCCACTGCTCGGACAGGGCGAAATCCCACCGGCTACCGGCCAACCCGAGGGACAAGACCAAGGCCGCGAAGGCGTGGAGGGCCGCCAACAGCACTGCGCCGAGCGGCTCCTCCGTGCCTTGGCGCACCGAGGCGTACTCGCCGACAAAGGTCGCAACCGCGAGCCCAAACGAGAATCCGAGGGTCGCAAAGACGGTCTCGATCCGATTCATGCGGGCGGATCAGACTCGGACGGTGGAGTCAGGTGCTCGGCGATCTGCTCGTAAATCTCTTTGCGGTGGACGGTCACGCTGCTCGGAGCCTTGATGCCAATGCGGACTTGCTCGCCGCGGACCTCAAGCACGACGACCTCTATCTCGTCACCGATCACGATGCTCTGACCTAATTTCCGTGTCAGTACTAGCAGGGCCGTTCACCTTCCTTGGCGGGACTGATCGCGCAAAACTCTGTCGCGATACCGCGAGTATACGACGGAACGCGCCTTCGTGCAAATGTCGGTTATCGCGGCGCGAGTGCGTGGCCAAGGAGGCTGCCCAGCCACGCCAAACCGAGGCCACCGAACACGGTGAGCATCACGTATCCGCCGGCCTGCATCGGCTGATCGGAACCGAGCCGAACGGTTTCGCCCGCGAAGGCCGAGAACGTGGTGAAGCCGCCGAGGAAGCCGATCGCCAGCACGCGGTAGGCGGTGGATTCGGGCGCGAGGCCCACCCCGATCAGCACCCCGATCACCAATGCCCCGATTCCATTGACCGCGAGCGTTCCGTACGGGAGGCCGCCCGCTGTGGGCGCAAGGACCGTCCCGATCCAGGCCCGCACGAGACCGCCGAGCCCGCTAGCCAGAAAGATGCCCGCCGCTTCTGCCGGCTTCATGCGTTGGCCTCGTTGGGGGCAGTGGGTGCGTGGACGACGGCCATCAGTTGTTGCACCATCCGGGCCGGATCTGCCGCCTGAATAATGTTTCGCCCGTACACCAACCCGCGGGCACCGGTCGCCATTAGCCGGGCCGAACGCGTCACGATCTCCGCTTCGGAAACTTTTCCGCCGCCGCGCACGAGCACCGGAACATCGCCCGCGACTTCAATCGCGGCCTTGAAGTCCGCGGGGTCGTCGGTCGGATCGGCCTTGATCACGTCCGCGCCGAGCTCCACGGCTTGCCGAATAAGCGGGACGATACGCTCGGGCCGGCCATCCACCCCGTAGCGGCCGCGGTCGCCGGCCTGCATCACGAGAGGTTCGACCATCAGCGGCATCGCGTAGCGGTCGCATTCGGCCCGTAACTGGGCAACGTTTCGGAGGCATTGAAGGTGAAGATCGGGCTCGCCGTCAATGAGGAAGAGATTCACCACCACGCACGCCGCGTCGAGCCGGAGCGCAGAATCGACCGCGTTCGGGATGATTTCGGAACCGAGACGCCCCGGATGCACCGCTCCGTAGAGATTGGCCACATCGGTGCGGAGCACGAGCGCCGGCTTGCTTGGCCCCGCGATCGATTGCAGATGCCGCGCAGAACCGGGCGGCAGCTGGATCGCATCGGGCGCCGCAGCCACGAGCGTCGCGATCGCCCGCCGGACATCGCGAATCCCGTCGAGGAACGACGGTTCGTTAAAGAAGCCGTGATCCACGGCGACGTTGAGGCACTTTCCGTCGGCGGCGAAAAGTCGGTTCAGCCGGGCATTGGCGGGCATGGAG
>JANRKI010000047.1:0-36355 GCA_033763535.1 Fimbriimonadaceae bacterium
GTGACGACCTCTTCATCTTTCGGTTGAATTTCAATGGTATCGCCGCGTACTCGAAACGAGCCGCGTTCGAGGGTAAGGGCGGTACGCGTGAACTGCATTTGCGTCAGCTGCTTGAGTACGGCATCGAGGGCGATATCTTGACCTTTCTCGAAGGTCACGACGGCTTCGGCGTATTCGGAAGGTGAACCGATGCCGTAAATGCAGCTAACGGACGCTACGAGGACGACATCGCGGCGCTCGAGCAGGGCGTGAGTGGCAGCGTGGCGAAGCCGTTCAATTTCGTCGTTGACGGAGCTGTCCTTTTCGATGTAGAGATCGGCGCCGGGGACGTAGGCTTCCGGTTGGTAGTAATCGTAGTAGCTGATGAAGTACTGAACGGAGTTTTCCGGGAAGAACGCGCGAAACTCTTGGCATAGCTGGGCGGCGAGGGTCTTGTTGTGCGCGAGGATGAGCGCGGGGCGCTGGCTACCGGCGATGACGCTGGCCATGGTATACGTCTTCCCGGTACCGGTAGCGCCAAGCAACGTTTGGAACCGGTATCCGGCGTCCAACCCTTCAATAAGGCCGGCGATCGCCTTGGCCTGGTCACCCTTCGGGCTAAAGTCGGGGGCCAGTTCGAGGGCGTTGTCGTACCGGACGATGCTCATGGCTCTATTCTACGATGTCCTACGGTTGGGAGCACTCGGCTAGAAGGGGAAAACGACTTTCAAGCTGACTCGACTGACGAATTCTTGGGCGTTGGGGTCGCCGAGGATGAGGAACCATTCGGTGCCGGTTCCGCCTCCGTTCCGAAGGGCGAGGTAGCCGTTGTTCTTGCCGTTGATACTGACGAATCTTCCCGAGATACTTTTGGTCGCCGAGATATCGTAGTTGAGCGTCACGATGGTGAGCCGATCGGTGGACGTATACTCATTCACGGATCGGGAGAGGCCAAGGTCGAGCCGGCGGCCGATGCGGTAACTCGCGTCGATGCTGGTGAATCGGCTGGGACGATCGGCGCGTTTGCCGAACTCGTGATAGAGGCTAAACCGTTTGAATCGGTTGCTGCTGTTGGGGCTGATGAAGAAGCCGACGATTCGGTCTTTCCGGCCGAAGAACTCCGACTGGTCGACATTTCCGTACAGGCTGAGATCGTTGCGTAACGTGACGCCGCCGCCGAAGTTGAATCCGGTTTGCTGCTTTTCACCCTGATAGGTTTCGAAGTAGTTGGCGTTGAAGTTGACGTTGTAGTTGCGTACGGGTCCCTGACGAAATTCGCGAAAGTGTTCGGTGTAGTTATAACCTCCACGCCGGTCTACCCACGGAATGAATCCGAGTTGCGGTTGGAAGTCGGGCCGTACCCAGACATAGCGGAAGGTGGAGAACCAGTTCGGAACTTGGTAGCTCACGTTGGCATCTCCGGCGCTGGTAAAGGGTTGGCCTTCGTCGCGTTCGATGGCACCGTTTAGTGAAAACTGGTAGTTGCCGCGCATTGAGAAGGCACTGCCACCAAAGGCTTCGTCTGCGGGTTGCCCGGCACGACGGTACTGGGTGGCGTAGAGGGAGTAGTCGCCGCGCATGCCGGGATCGACGTGCCATCGAACGACGGCGGCCGATTCCTTACCGGTGTGATTGGTAATCAGCGCGCCGACATCGGTATTTCGGTTGATGCGTCCAAACGCCTTTGTCCCGACATCGAATTGTTGCAGTCGTAACGGATAGAACATCCGCCCGAAACCAAATCCGGCACCGACGCGGAAGTAGTCGGCGCCTTCGGTAAAGAAGGGGCGCACTTCGTCGAGGAAGCGTTCGGTGCGCGTAAAATCGATACCGGCGATTTGGGCTTCGACGTTACGAAAGTCGGGAGTGACGGACACGAGCCCGGACAGCGTTGGCGTAAAGAGGTACCGCAGATCGACACCACCGCGAATACCTACCCGGCCTTCGTCGTATTCAGGCGCGATGTACGCAAGCTTCTGTAAACGTTCGACGTTAAGCGGTGGTGGATTGACGCCGAGCCATTGGGCGGCGAGGTCGCTACGCTCTTGTACGGTGGTGTTGGCGTATTGGCTATACGTTTGGGTGCGGAACTGGAATCGTTCCACATTGAAATCCATCTTGAGGTCTTTGCCGTTGGGGTAGTTCAGCACTTCCCAGGGAATGGCGAACTCCGCGCTCCAGCCGGTCTCGTTTCGGGAGGTTGCGCTTTTCCAAATGCCACGCCATTCACGCTTATTGGATCGGCCTCCAGAGATTGATTCGTTCTGAGTATTCAGGACATTAACGGCGAATTCGGAATAGCCAGAGCCGCTACGGGTGCCGAAGGTATTGATTTGGAAGCTCAGGGTATCTTCGCCCTGAAAGTCAGATCCGGGACGGATTTCGCGTCCGACGATGCCGTTGGGCATCTCGTCGAGGGCGATGATGGCGACGTAGATTGCCTTATTGTCGTAGGCAATGTACGCGCGGGTCTGGTTGGCGGCGGGGACGGCTTTCCCGGTGACCGGATCGATGAACGGCTCGAGCGGTGTTGCGCCGGCCCACTCCTCGGCCCCAATCTTTCCGTCGATGGTGGGGGCCGCGGGGATCACTTTTGCCGCCACCTTCGGAAATGTTTCTTCGGCGCGACTGATTGCGGCCATTAGCAAGGCGCCAATGACCGTGAGAGAGACTAAACGCAAGCGAACATTGTACCTTTCGGCTAGGCCGGGTACCCTAGGGTTTCATGTCGGAATTTGCGCAAGAGGAATTGGTTTGCACGTACGATCCTCTCATCGCGCTCATGTCACGTTTCGAGCACGTTAAGGCTTCGGGAGGTGCGGTGGACCCGTTCGAAGGGTTGGCGATTGAGGCGGTGCTGCAAAAGCATATTGTGGATGGCATTAAGAAGAATCTGGAATCGCACCTGCACCGTGCGATGGTGGATTACACGCCGCTCGCGATCATCAACGATATCTTGTTGGAAGGGATGAAGACGGTCGGCGAGCTTTTTGGTGCGGGCAAGATGCAACTGCCGTTTGTATTGCAGAGTGCCGAGGTGATGAAGGTCGCGGTAAAGGTGTTAGAGCCGCACATGGAGAAGACCGACGGCGACCAGAAGGGCAGCATTCTGCTGGCAACGGTCGCGGGGGACGTTCACGATATTGGCAAGAATCTGGTTGATATTATCTTGACGAACAACGGGTTCCGCGTCGTCAATTTGGGAATTAAGCAACCGATCAATGCGATTTTGGATGCGGCGGAGCAGCACCGTTGCGAGGTCATCGGGATGAGCGGGCTGCTCGTGAAGTCAACGCTCATTATGAAGGAGAACTTGCAAGAGATGAATGCCCGTGGGCTCAGCCGCTATCCGGTGATTCTCGGCGGAGCGGCGCTCACCCGGGCGTACGTGGAGCAGGATTTGCGGGCCATCTACCACGGGCAAGTGTTCTACGCACAAGATGCCTTTGAGGGGTTACGGATTATGGATGGGCTCGCGAAGTCGGCGAGTGCGAGCGTCGCAGAAGGAGCGGATGTACCGGAGGCCGAGGCGGTTCCGGTACGCACGACCAGCCACCGAACGGATGCGCTGAGGCCGGAATTGTACGTGTTTGATGGGACGAAGTCGAACGTAACGGCGGTGGCGGATGGTCCGGCATTGCCGTTCTACGGCTCGCGAACGTTCACGAAGTTCGACATTTTTGAGTTGTACCGGTACATCAATCGCATCGCGCTTTTCCGCGGTCAATGGCAGTTTCGGAAAGGGGCCGAGATGTCGAATCCGGAGTTCAACGCTTGGTTAGCCGAGAATGTGGAGCCGACCTTTATCCAGTTACAACGTGAACTGGCGAATGTGTTGCAGCCAAAGGTGGTATGGGGTTACTTCCCATGCCATTCGGAGGGGAATGACCTCATCATTTATCACGAAGATGCGGAAACGGAGCGGTTACGGTTTACGTTCCCGCGGCAAGCGGACCAGCGGCGGTTGTGCATCAGTGATTTCTTCCGGACGAAGGATCAACCGGTGGATACGGTCGGTTTCCAGATCGTAACGGTCGGGAGTGCGGTCAGCGAGTACGAAAGGACCCTGTTTCAACAAGGCGATTACCAAAAGTATCTGTACGTTCATGGTATGGGCGTGGAAACGGCGGAGGCGCTGGCCGAATACTGGCATCAACTGGTGCGGCGAGAGCTGCAAATTGATGACCAAGAGCCGGAGGAAATGCGGCTTCTGTTTAGCGCGAAGTACCACGGAGCCCGTTACTCGTTCGGGTATCCGGCGTGTCCGAATCTAGAGGATCAGGCGAAGTTGTTTGAGTTGCTTGATCCCGCCCGAATAGGGATTGAACTCACGGAAGAGTTTATGCTCACGCCGGAGCAATCCACGAGTGCGATTGTGGTCCACCATCCGGAAGCGCAGTACTTCAATATCCGTTAGAGGATACGAACCATCATCGATTCGCGAGGTTCCGGAGCGCGAGCGTCCGCGCGGGTGCGGACGATGACGGTCGGGGGCAGGTCTTCCGAAGTGACCTCGTAATGCACGATGGTGGTCGCCGGTCGCGGGGACGCGGCCATCAGCCAGGCGGAGAGGCCGAGCAGGCAGATTGCGAAGGCACCGAGCGCGCTCAACAGAGCCGTGCGGTCGAAGGTCGTCACGGACGGACGCGCTTCCGCGGCGCGAGCGGCCAACCACGCGTCAAATTGGTCGCGCGGAATGGTGGCGTCGGGATGCCGATCGGCGAGCTGCGCCAGCTGGCGGGCGGCTTCTCGGGCGGAGATCTGCGGAGTGGACATGGACCTGAGGCGGGTTACGCGCGGGGCGATTCCAAATGTTCCGGCGATGGGACTATAGTTGCGGGCAATGATGGAAATCTCGCTGGATTTAGTCCGGGCGGCGGCGGACCGGATTCGCGGAGGGGTGCAACGGACGGAGTTGTCGCGGTCGGCGGCGCTGAGCGAGATGACAGGCGTGGACGTTTGGCTGAAGCACGAGTACCGCCAGATCACCGGATCGTTCAAGGAGCGCGGGGCCCGGAACGCGTTGCTACAACTGGACGAATCGGCCCGGGGACGCGGGGTGATTGCGGCCTCGGCGGGTAACCACGCTTTGGCGTTGGCGTACCACGGGCGAGACCTCGGCATTCCGGTCACGGTGGTGATGCCGAAGTTTGCCCCGCTGATGAAACAGAGCCGTTGCCGGGCCCTCGGGGCGGATGTCAAGCTGTTCGGCGCGCATATTGACGAAGCGAAGGAGTACGCCATGGAGTTCGTGGTGAACGCGGGCAAGACGTACGTCCACGGATTCGACGCGCCGGCGGTGATCATCGGGCAGGGGACGATCGGGCTGGAACTCATCGAGCAGCGGCCGGACTTGGATGCCGTGATTGTGCCGATCGGCGGGGCAGGGCTGATCGCCGGGGTCGGGTACGTGCTCCGGCAGATTGCGCCGGATTGCGAGGTGATCGGCGTGGAGCCCGAGCACGCCGCGACGTATTCAGCGGCGGTGGACAATGGCTCTCCGTATCCGGCGGCGATGCGCCCTTCGTTAGCGGACGGGCTTTCGGTGCCGAAGGTGGGGACGAACGCCTTCCACATCGCGCGGTCGGTGGTGGATCAGGTGGTGCAGGTGAGCGAGTCGGCGATCGCGAGGTCGATTCTGCGGCTGCTCGAGTACGAAAAGTGCGTGGTGGAGGGGGGCGGGGCGTCGGCTTTGGCGGCGCTCCTCGAGGATCGACTGCCGCACTTGCGCGGGAAGCGGGTGGCGCTATTGCTGTGCGGCGGCAATATCGACTCGACCGTGCTGGGGCGGGTGATCGAGTACGGTCTGGCGGCAGACGGCCGGCTCTCGCGGTTTCGGACTCGGATCAGCGACCGGCCAGGCGGGCTGGCGAATTTGGCGAAGATGCTGGCCGACGCGCAGGCATCGGTGAAGCAGATCACCCACGAGCGGGCGTTTGCAGGGGCCGACGTGACCACGGTGGAAGTGGAGTGCATTATCGAGACCCGCGATCAGGCGCATTTGGACGCGGTGAAAGCGAAGCTGGAAGCCGAAGGGATGCCGTGCCGTGATTGACGGGACCTCGACTTGCGGGTGGCCGCGGCACGAACTGGAGATCGTGTATCACGACACGGAATGGGGCGTTCCGAAGGCGGGCGAGCATCGGCTTTACGAGGATTTGGTGCTGGACGGTGCCCAGGCGGGGCTGAGTTGGCTGACGATTCTGAAGAAGCGGGAGGCGTACCGGGCGGCGTTTGAGGGGTTTGATCCGGCGCGGGTGGCGGCGTACGGCGAGGCCGACGTGGCGCGGTTGCTGGCCGATCCGGGGATTATTCGAAACCGGGCGAAGGTGGCGTCTGCGATTCGGAACGCGCGGGCGTTCTGCGAGATTCAGGCGGAGTTTGGCAGTTACGCGCGGTTCTTGTGGGCGTTTGTGGATGGTCGTCCGCGTCAGAATGCATGGCGCGAAATGGCGGAGATTCCGGCGCGGACGGAGCTAAGCGATGCGGTGAGCGAGGCCTTGAAGCAGCGGGGGATGAACTTTGTGGGCTCGACGATTGTGTACGCGATGATGCAGGCGATCGGGATGGTGAACGATCATCTGGTGACGTGCGCGCGTTACGAGCCGGTACGCGGCATGGGTGAGGCTTTTCGGGTTCCGTAGGGTTCGGTATTCTCGCCGTCAGCTATGGGCACCCCGATTACCAAGAGCGCGCAAGGGCTCCACGTTCCGAATGATCCGATCATTCCGTTCATCGAAGGCGATGGCACCGGTCCGGATATCTGGCGGTCCAGCGTCCGCGTATTTGATGCGGCGGTCGAAAAGGCTTACGGCGGCACCCGCAAGGTGGATTGGCAAGAGGTGCTGGCGGGTGAGAAGGCGTTTAACGCGACCGGAAACTGGTTACCGGATGCGACATTGGACGCGTTTCGAACCTATCTCATCGGGATCAAGGGTCCCCTGACGACGCCGGTGGGGGGCGGGATTCGGTCGCTCAATGTGGCGTTGCGGCAGATTTTGGACCTGTACGTGTGCCTTCGCCCGGTGCGTTGGTTCAAGGGGGTTCCGTCGCCGGTGAAGCATCCGGAAAAGGTGGACATGGTGATCTTCCGCGAGAACACGGAAGACATTTACGCGGGGATTGAGTACGCGGCCGGGACGCCGGAATCGGAGAAGGTGCTGGCGTTTTTGGCGCAGGAGTTTCCGAAGGAGTTCGGCAAGGTGCGCTTTGGGACGCAAGAGCAAGGCGACCGCTGGAACGCGCAGTTGAATGAGGTTGGGATGCCGGCGCGGCAGAGCGCGGTGGAGGTCGGGATCGGCTTTAAGCCCGTGAGCTACCTCGGTACCGAGCGCATTGTTCACAGCGCCATTGAGTACGCGATTGCGAACGGACGTAAGAGCGTTACCCTGGTGCACAAGGGGAACATCATGAAGTTTACGGAAGGCAGCTTCCGCGACTGGGGGTACCGGGTTGCGCAGGAGTTCTTTGGTGCGGAAGAACTGGATGGTGGGCCGTGGTGCCGCATTCCGGAAGGTCGCGCGGGCGCGGGCTTGGTGATTAAGGATGCGATCGCGGACATCACGCTTCAGCAGGTGTTGACCCGACCGGAGGACTTCGATGTGATCGCGACGTTGAACCTGAACGGCGACTATCTGAGCGATGCGTTGGCGGCGCAAGTGGGCGGTATCGGGATCGCGCCGGGGGCGAACATCAACTACGTGAGCGGGCACGCCATTTTTGAAGCCACGCACGGTACGGCGCCGAAGTACGCGAATTTGGACAAGGTGAACCCGTGCTCGGTGATTTTGAGCGGCGAGATGATGTTCCGCTACCTGGGATGGACGGAAGCGGCCGACCTGATTTTGGCGGGCGTTGACGGGGCGATTGGTAGCGGTCGCGTGACGTACGACTTTGCGCGATTGACCGAGGGTGCCACCGAGGTGAAGTGCAGCGAGTTTGGCGACAACATCATCGCGCATATGGCGTAACGGGTGACGGGCTGATGTCGGAACCTTACATCAGCCGAGAGTCCACGGTGGCGGAAGCGCACGCCGACCAAGCGCAGTTGGAACGGGCGGTAGAGGCGTTTGTTCGCGGATTTTCGGATTCGAAATCGCGCACGCATCCGTACGTGGAGACGCGTAACGAAGGGGTGCGTGCGATGCACGATGCGCCGCGAACCGGGCGGACCGGGTACCGGAAGGCGGAACTCGTAAACTTGGCGGGCGAGCCGGCGCAGGTTGACCGCGAAGCGCGACAGCTCGCCCGAAGCCTAGGGCCGGCGGCGAAGCGGTGGTTCCTGTGCGCGATTCGCACGGAGGCGGACCTGAGCGCGGTGGAGCAAGAGTACGCCGCGTTGGGTTACCGCCTGATGGCGCGCGAGGCTTTCTTTACGTACGAATTGGGCGGATCGACCGAAGTGGGCGTTGATTCGGCCTCGCGAGTCCGGCCGGTGGTGGGAGAGTCCGACGTGCGGGAGTTCTTTCGATGGGCCAAGTTGCGGGTGACGGCGCGCGATTTGGACGCGGTGGCCGTGGGCCGGATTCGTCGGTACGTTTCGTTGGATGGCGAGGAGGTGGTCGGCAGCGTGGCCAGTGTGGCGGCGGGCGAAGCGACGCGGTGGGTAAGCGCGCTCTACGTGGCCGAATCGCACCGTCGGCAAGGGCGGGGATCGGAGCTGATGCGGCGGATGCTACTTGATGACGCGGCGACCGGGAATACGCTGTCCGTACTGTTGGCGAGCAAGACGGGTGCCCGGTTGTATCCGCAGCTGGGCTACCGGCAGATTGGCACGCTGTTGCTGTACCGACCGAAATAGGTGCGACGGTCCGGCTTGCGTGGGCACCTGAGATTCGCTAAGCTAGGCAGATGTCAGCGTTGACGTCGGCCGAGCGCGAGCACTTCCTGGAGTTCGGTTTCATCAAGATTGAGGGGGCGGTCCCTCGCGCGGTATGCGAAGAGGCGGAGCGCAACGCTTTTGCCCGGCTGGGATTTGACATGGACGACCCGGCGACGTGGTCGATGCCTCGCATTCATATGCCGAGCGAGCGGCACTGGCCGGTATCGGAGATGAGTCCGAAGGTGTACGACAAGATGGCGGCGCTGGTGGGCGGGGCGGATCGCCTGCGACAGCCGTGCAATTGGTCCGACGCGTACATTGTGAATCTGGGCGAACGGGCCGATCAGGCATGGCAACCGGCAGGCGCGGATTGCCCAGGCTGGCACGTAGACGGCGACTTCTTCCTCCATTTCTTGGATTCGCCCGAGCAAGCGCTGCTGGTCATCGTGCTTTGGACGGACGTGGTGCATCAGGGCGGACCGACCTACCTGGCGACCGACTCCGTTCCGGTCATTGCGCGATATCTCGCGGATCGTCCGGAAGGGGTGGAGCCGAACGGATTCGACTTTAAGGCTCGGATTCAGGAGTGCCGACGATTTGACGAGGCGACGGGCAACGCGGGCGACGTGTTCTTGATCCACCCGCTTACGTTGCACGCGGTGAGTCAGAACGTGTTGCGGCGTCGACGGATCATCACGAACCCGACGGTGGTGCTGAATGAGCCGATGCAGTTCCATCGGCCGGTGGATGACCTCTCGATGGTGGAGCTAAAGACGGTGCTGGCATTGGGGGGCGAGCCGTTCGAGTTCCGTCCGACCGCCGCACGGCAGCGTCGGACGCCCGGCGAGAAAAAACTTCCGGAAACGGCGCGAAAGGCCTAGACAAGCGTCTAGGTTTGGTCTATGATGATGGAGGCAGTTTTTTCTGCCGGAGCAAGAGCCATGACGATCAAAGAGATTGGGGAAGACATCGTATTGCACGTGCGCGAAGGTCGCGATTGGGACGCGATCGAGAAGCACTACTCGCCGGAAATCGTGAGCGTGGAAGCGGATGGCAACACCGCGACGGGCCTGGAAGGCCTGAAGGCGAAGCACGAGTGGTGGTCGGGCGCGCACGAGGTGCACTCGGTGGAGGCGGAGGGTCCGTTTTTGAATCAGGACCAGTTTTCCGCGATCTACACCATGGACCTGACGGATAAGGAGAAGGGGTTCCGCTTCTCGATGAAGGAAGTTGCGGTGTACACCGTGGCGGACGGCAAGATTACGCACGAAGCGTTCTTCTACACGATCGGCTAAGCGTGGGGGCATCTCGGCGGTTCGGGACGGGTCGCGGGTGCGGCACGTAGAATCCGCCGAGATGCCAACACAGATTCACGAGTATCCGGTCGTGGTGAATTGGACCGGTGGTCGCGACGGCCACGGGGACATCACCCCGGGCGCGAGCGCCAAGACGTTCCCGATCACGGTTCCGCCGGAGTTTATGGGCCCGGGCGGCGAGACGAATCCGGAGGAGTTGCTGACGAGCGCCATCACGGGTTGCTACAGCATCACGTTTGGGATTGTGGCGGCGAACCGTAAGTTGCCCGTGGTGGGGACGACGGTGACCGCAAAGGGTGAAGTTGAGCAGAACGGAGCTCAGTTCAAGTACCGGAAGATCACGATCACTCCGGAGATTCGGGTGTCGGCGGACGCCACGGATGAGCAGGTTGCGCAAACGGCCGAGTTCGCCCACAAGGCGGATGCGTACTGCATCGTCACGAACGCGGTTCGCCAGTCGGTTGAGGTGGTGATCGAACCGACGGTCGTGCGCGCCACGGCCTAGGGGAGAAGATGGGTCCCGGATCAGTGCTGTCACACGAATCCGGGACCCATAAAATCGGGGCTTTTGCCTACGTGCCGGCGGGTTTAACCTGCAAGCATGAATTTTGACTTAAATTTGCGGACCGGTGTGTGCTGCGTCGGTGGCGTTGCCATCCTCAGTACGCTTGGACTCGCCTTCGCGTTGGAGCCGAACACGGCAACGGACGTCAAGAGCATGGTCGCAAGCGGAGCCGCTCGCGCGGCGGTGGAACGCGCGCCGCGAGTTGAAATGATTTCCATGGGCAAGACGATTGAAGTCGTGCCGGTGCGAGAGGTGGCGAACCAAGGTCAGACGGTGCTTTCGGCGCCGATGGAAGTGGAGTACAGCGTCGTTCCGGACAACGTGCCGACCGCGGCCTACGTGGCGGTTGCGAACTGGGTTCCGCTGGGACAGGTTGACCCGCAAGTTCGCACGATTGATTTGCCGTACGGTCAGCGGGGTCACTTGATTGTGCGCGGGCGCTACGCGATTCCGGTCGGCAAGATGACGGTTCATTCCGACTGGTCGGACTATTCGGTGATTTACGTGCCCAAAGGTCAGCGCACCTGCGGCATGAAGCCCGGACGTTAAGTCAAGTTTCCGCGGGTCGGTGACACGGGTACAACCTCGGTATGCGACGTAAGCTGGTGGCCGGCAACTGGAAAATGAACCTGACTCATGCCGAGTCGCTGGCACTCGTCGAGTCATTCATTCAGGCGGTTGAGCTGGACGAATCGGTGGACGTCGTGATCTGTCCGCCATACCTTTCGATTGCACCGGTGATCGGTGTGACCGGCAACGCCCGAATTTCGGTCGGGGCGCAGGACGTGTTTTGGGCGGAGGCCGGCGCATTTACCGGTCGGGTGAGCGCGGCGATGCTGGCCGATGCCGGCGTGACCCATTGCATCGTGGGGCACAGCGAGACGCGCGGCCGATTTGGCAAGTTGGAGATTCCCGAGTCAACGGTTGGCTATTTCGCGGAGACGGACGAGACCGTACGGCTGAAGATCGCGGCGCTGTTGTCGCGCGGAATTCGCCCGATCCTGTGCGTGGGCGAGACGCTTTCGGAACGAGAGGCCAGCGAAACGGACGCCGTGATTCGGCAGCAGCTGGTAGACGCGCTCGCCGGGTTTGCGGCGGAAGAGCTCGGCGAATTGGTGGTGGCCTACGAACCGGTGTGGGCGATCGGAACCGGGAAGACTTGCGACGCACCGGAAGCGAATCGGGTTTGCGCGCACGTACGGGCGGTCCTCGCGGATCAGTTTGGGAGGGAACTCGCGGAGGCAGTGCGGGTGCTTTACGGCGGAAGTGTGAAGGCGGCGAATGCGCGTGAGCTGTTTGCGACTTCCGATATTGACGGCGGATTGGTGGGCGGCGCAAGCCTTTCGGCGACCGAGTTCGCCGCGATCGTCCACGCGGCCGTTCGCCGATGAACACTTTTGCCCGCCGCGGTCGTCTGAATAACGGAGTGCCATGCCGAGTACGATTCTTCTTTATCTGATTATGAGCGAACTTTCTCAGGACCCAGCGCAAGGATTAGGCGGTAAAGCCGATCAGGAAACGGTAGTCCAGAAGTTTAACCCGAAGGAATGGGAGCTGGTCTGGAAAGACGACTTCGAGAATGGTCAGTACGACCCGGATAGCTGGGGCTTCGAGGAAGGGTACGTACGCAACGGAGAGGCTCAGTACTATACGCGGGCCCGCAAGGAGAACTTACGCGTTGGGAATGGTCGGCTGATCATTCAGGCGCGAAAGGATAATTGGGAAGGAAAGCCGATTACCTCGGCGAGTTTGACCACCAAAGGTAAGCGCGAGTTTCGGTACGGACGGATTGAGGCAATGGTCAAGATTCCGACGGGGCGCGGAACCTGGCCGGCGGTTTGGACACTGGGGACCAACGTGGACCAGGTCGGTTGGCCGAAGTGCGGTGAACTGGATATCTTGGAGAACGTCGGTTACGATCCGGACGGGATTCACGCCAACATTCACGTAGACGCCTACAACCACATGCGGAAAACCGGAAAGGGACGTCGCATTACGGCGGATCGAAAGCCTTACGAGTCGTTCAATCTTTACGCACTTGAGTGGTATCCGAATCGGGTGGACTTCTTCTTTAACGAACAGAAGTACTTTAGCTTCGCTCGGGAAGCGAACGCCACGGAGGCGACTTGGCCTTTCGATAAACCGCAGTACCTCATCCTTAATCTCGCGATTGGCGGAGCCTGGGGCGGTCAGCAAGGGATTGACGATGCCATTTTTCCCGCGACGATGGAAGTGGAGTACGTGAAGTACTTCCGTCGAAAGTAAATGTCAAGCGTCAACTTGATCGAGAAGAGCCGGACGGTGATGTCCGTGATCATGCAGCCCGGCGACGCCAATTTCTTGGGGAAGGTGTTCGGCGGAAAGTTGCTTTCGCTCATTGACTTGTGCGCTTACCAATCGGCGGCACGATACAGCGGGGAGGCTTGCGTGACGGCCAGTTTCGACCAAGTCGATTTCTTGGAGCCCATCGAAGTAGGCGAGGTCGTAACGCTGCAAGGTCGGGTGACCTTCGTGGGTCGTTCCTCCATGGAGATTACGATTGAGGTCGACGCAGAGAATCTGCTCTCCGGGGATCGACGTCGGACGAATATTGCGCGGGTGACGATGGTGGCGATTCGGGATGGGAAGCCGGTGCCGGTGCCAAAGTTTGTTCCGGCGACCGAGGCCGAGAAGCGAGATTTTGTGATCGGTCGGCTGCGGCGTGAGCAGCGGCCGATCGCGGCGGCGGAACGAGAGGCACTCGCGAACCGGGTTGCGGGGATGGATGATGAGGCTCTCGACGCGCTTTTGACGGCGAAGTCGCTGTTGGCCGCGCTTTCGGCACCAGGGTCGTAGACGAAATTGGGCGAGTGTCGTACACTGATGCATGGCCCGAAAAGTTTCGGTTGGGGCGATCATTGCGGTGGGCTTGGCATTGTCCACTTTTGCGTACGCGTACTGGAAGTTGAAGCCGAGTTCGGGCGACACGCGGAATTACCGGATTGTGTGGAAGCAACCTTCGGGCAGTAAGGCCATGCCGCACGGTCCGCAAACGTTATTCCTTTACCGAAACGAGAAGCATGGGTACCTCTTGCGTGGCGCTCAGAATCAGATCGTCGCGGAAGTGAATCCAACTCCGGACCTGGATTCGAAGCGCTTAGCGCAGTACTACATTGACCGGACAGATGAGAATCTTAAGGAGTGGACGGCGGTTGATATCGGCAAATCGCCGGGCAAGAATGTCAACTTTCACTTGATTCACCGGAAGCGGAAGGACAAGACCGTCGTTACGGCGTTCGGAGTAAGCGGCAACACCACGCTGATTGTGAGCTTGAGCTCAACGGAACCGACTCGTCCCGAGATTTCGGAGGCGCGCATTGCCGAGTTCCGGGATTACTTGGCAACGATCGAATTTCAGCCCGCTCCTCGTTATGGCGAGGAGCGGGGACTGACTCCCTAAACGTTAGCGCTTTGCGGAATTCGGTCGTTGGGTCGGACCCACATACGGGCCCCACCACTTGTTGAGGAATGCGAGGTAGATGGCATGTCGATCTCGCGTATCGATATCGCCGCCCATACCGTGCCCGCCCGTAGGGTCTACGGCGAGTTCGACAATCGGTCCCTTGCCGTATTGCAGCAACTTGCGGTACACGTTGATCGTATCTTGGAAGAGCACGTTATCGTCTTCCATGCCGTGCAGCAGCAACAGGGGGGAGCGCAGGTGCTTGGCGACTTTCGTCAAGGAGTACTTGTCAAGGTCGTCCGGCTTCGCGTTGGGCGAATTGCCGATGACGCCGTTGGTGTACCAAGTATTGTAGTTCTGCCATTCGGTAGGTCCGGCACCGGCAATCCCGAGCGTGAAGACGTCGGGAGCGGTGAACAGACACATCTGCGTTTGGAATCCGCCGAAGGACCAGCCGTTAATGCCGACCTTTGTACGGTCGATGTTGTACTGGGCTTCAAGGTACTTCACCGCATCAGTCAGATCTTCGACTTGGGCTTGGCCGGGCTTCTCCCAGTTGGCGTTACCGAATGCGTTGCCATAGCCGCTACTTCCACGAGGATCGATGGTTACGGTGATGTAGCCGAACACTTTCGCCAGGTACATGTTGAACAGGTACGCCGTCGAGTTAAACGAGCCAACTTCGACTGAGTGACCCTTTCCGAGCGGTCCGCCGTAGACGTAAATGAATAGCGGGCGTTTATCGGTTTTCTTGTAATCGTCCGGCTTGAAGATGAACCCGTGGACGGTTTGTCCGTTTCGGTTTTGGAACGTGAACAGTTCCGGACGAACTTGGTTTACGGAATTGAAGGTGCCGCGGTGTGAATCGGTGAGAGCCGTTTCTTTGCCGTTTGCCAGAACGACGGATTCGTTCGGCGATTCCCAGTTGGCGAAGGTGGCGTAGGCTTTTGACGTGCTCTTGGTGAACAAGGGCGTGCGGTACATGCCACGGCGTTCGGAAAGCCGATCCATTTTTCCGCTCGCGATATCGACGCGGTAGAGGTCTTCGATGGGGGCGGTCAGGGGATTGGCCGTGACGAGTAACGACTTTCCATCGGGCGTGATGCGGATGGGGTAGGCGTCGAAGGCGCCGGTGGTGATTTGACGTGCGGTCTGCGTCGTGGGATTGATGAGCCAAGGGTGCCGGTATCCGCTGAGATCCAGCATCGCGATGATCTCCTTACCGTCCGGGGTGAAAAACGGATTGCTGAGGCCGGGCGTATCGTGGTCGCCATCCATCTTTGCCTTGTAGACCGTGGTTACCTCGCGCTTTCCAAGGTCGGCAACCTTGATCTCATACTCCATCGCCAGTTTCCGCCAAGTGGCGAACACAAAACGCTTGCTGTCCGGCGACCAGGCGATCTCTTGGCTGCTAGAACTCCGGAAGTTCTCTCCGCCCGAAATGCTGTACTCCTGCCACTCCTTTCCGCCGTTGTACGCATAGACTTCCCATGCCTTTTCGTCACCCGCGACGGTGCCATCGATGCTGGGCAGGGTGTACAGGAAGATGCGCGACTTGACCTTGAATTCGTCATCCGCGACGCCTCGCTTAACGGTGACGGCCTTTGCGAAGCGTTCCCGGTACTGGATGTACTGGATGGTGCGATCCGCTTCTTGCCAGTCCTGCACGCTCACCATCAATCGCGTTTCATCCGGTGAAAGTTGATAGTCGGACATTTGCAAGCCATCGGGCAGCTCTGGGTTGAGCTGTTCGGTAATCGGACTATCGAACCGGCTGCGGTAGATGCCATTTCCGCGCTTGTAGATGTAGGCGTTACCGTCTTTGCTGTACCGGATACCGGATTCTTGTTCGCGAGTACGGGTCATTCGAGTAGGACCCGCTTCTCCAATCGTCCACCGGTAAATGTCGCCTCGGTACGTGAGCAGCAGTTCTGGTTTATTGGGGTGAAACCGGACTTCGCCGACTCCGGGGTAGTTGGGCAGCGGTGTGCGACGCTTTCGATTCTCTTCCGCGCGATTCAGCCGCCATTCGCGGTACTCGAGATCGGTCATCCGTTCGACTTTGAGCCACTCGGCATCTTCAGTCTTGGCTTGATTGACGGCCTTATCCACTTCCGGATCAAACTTGCGCCACGTATCGGGCTTGGTGAGGCGTTGGGAGTTCCCGGTGTTTGAATCGTACAGGTATAGGTCGTACCCACGCTCTTCGTACGGGTTCCAGAGGTAAGCCAGGTACCTCTCGTCGGCGGACCATTCCTGCGGTCTGGCGGCTTTCCCAAAGAAGGATCGGCGCGGAAACAGGTCATCGAGGCGAAGGCCAGCGCTTTTTTCCCGCGCGGCGATGACGGGATCGAGCGAGAGCGGGGGCTCGTTGGTGGGCGGTAACGAACTCTTGACTTGCCACGCGAGGGCGGCGGAGGCGATCAGTCCGATCATAGGTACGGTGAGCATACATGAGGTCGGCGGAGTTGGCAAAGCGGCTCGGGCCGTTACGCGATCGGCTGGGTGATTTTGCCGGGGACGTCCGGGTGGTGGGGGGAGCGGTTCGGGACGCGTTGCTGGGCCTGCCGTTTCGTGGAGACGTGGATTTGGCAACGCATTCCGATGCGCCTGTTTTGGTCGAAGGTTGGTACGTCGCGGGCTGTGTGGATGAGCCACCCGTCGTATTCGCCCGATTCGGCACGGCCAAAACTCGGATTGGCGGCCTGCGTGTCGAGGTGGCGCAGACAAGGACCGAATCGTACGCGGAGGATTCGCGGAAACCAGAGGTGATGGCGGCGGATTGGCCAGACGATGCCGCGCGTCGCGATTTCACCGTGAACGCGCTCGCAGCGACGCTGGACGGCGTGGTGATCGATGAACTTGGCCGGGGAATCACGGACCTGGAACAGCAGGTTCTGGATACACCGACGGATCCCACGGTGACGTTTTCCGACGATCCGCTCCGGATTCTGCGCGCCATTCGATTTCGCCATCGACTTGGGTTTCGGTACGCCGATCGGGTGTGGGAAGCGATGCAGTCCAATGCTTCGCGGGCTGCAATTTTGAGTGCGGAGCGCATTCGGGATGAACTTCAGGGCATCATCTCACACGAATCGGCGGCGTCGGCGATGCAGGACGTGGTGGATTGTGGATTAGCCGCGTGGATTTTGCCCGAGCTTCCGGCCATGCGAGGGGTGACGCAGGGGTCGATGCACCATTTGGATGTGTGGGATCATTCGCGGCTTGTGCTGGACCATACGATTTCGGCAGACCCGGGCGCGTCGGTGGCTCTGCGATGGGCGGCACTGCTTCATGATGCGGCTAAGCCAGCCACCCGATCGATCGACGAGGCGGGGCGGATCCGGTTCTTCGATCATGAAGTGCTTGGTGCAGAAATGGCAGCCAAGATCCTGAGACGGCTTCGATTTTCAGACCGAGACGTCGATTCGGTGTACCAATTGGTCCGGCATCATATGCGGATAGGCTCGACGACACGTTGGAGCGATGCCGCGCTACGGCGGCTTATCCGCGATCTCGGAGATCAGTTGCCGGAGCTGATCGCGCTCACGGCGGCAGACTCGTCGGCCTTGGCGCCGGGAGTCAAGCGGCTTGATCTGGATGCGTTTCGGACCAGGTTGCATGACCTTCAGACACGCGAATCAGTGGCGAAGTACGAAAGCCCGCTGTCCGGGGAAGCGATCATGGCAATCGTCGGGATTCCGGCCGGCCCGGAAGTTGGACGGTGGAAACAACGATTGCTAACGGCCGTGCTCGACGGCGCATTGGCACCGGACGACACGGTCGGAGCCGAGGCGTTCCTACGAAAAAAGATGAGAGTGGCTAAGCCGCCGGTAGTACCGGGTGGTGATTAACGTCGCAAGAGTTCCCGCGCGTTGGCGAGCGCGCTGTCGCTGATATCCTCTCCGGCGAGCATGCGTGCGATTTCGACGACCCGCGATTCGGGATCGAGCCGTTCGATCTCGGTCACGACCCGGCCGATGATTTCGTGCTTACGGATCCGGAAATGTTCGTCGGCTTGACTCGCGATTTGGGGGCTGTGGCTAATCACGATGACTTGGCGATGTTGCGAGAGCTCGCGAAGTTTGCGGCCCATGACGGCGGCGGCGCGTCCGCCGATGCCGGCATCCACTTCGTCGAAGATGAGGGTGGGAACACCCGCCGCACCGGCAAGGGCGGCCTTGATCGAGAGCATCACTCGACTCATTTCTCCGCCGCTGGCCACCCGGTGGAGCGGTCGCAACGGTTCGCCGGGGTTGGCGCAAAACAGGAACTGCATCGCGTCGATCCCGAGTTCGGACGGCTCGGCCGGAAGAAACTCGCATTGGAATTCGGCGCGCTCGAGGGCGAGGTCGGCGAGATGGCGTTCGACTTCGCGAGAGAAACGTTCGGCGGCGGCGCGTCGAGCGGTGGATAAGCCATCGGCGGCGATACGGAACGATTCAAACTCGCGAGCAACGTTCTCGCGGCGATCTTCGAGGTCGGCGTCGGCATGGGTCAACAGGTCGTGTTCAGCTCGCGCGGCGTCCAGATGTTGGATGATGGCGGCCTCGGACGCTCCGTACTTGCGCATCAGGCGCTTGATCCGGTCGCGACGAGCTACCAATTGGTCGGCGTCGCCCGGACTCGCTTCCAAGGTTTCGCCGTAGGGTCGCAGTTGGTTTACCGCTTCATCGAGCCAGGATAACGCCGTTTCCAGCGGCCCGACCATCTCGCCAAGGGTCGTGTCGAAGCGTTCGGCCGATTGGATTTGGGCAATCGCGGTGGCGATCGCCGTGCGCGCGTCGTGCTCGCCGTCTGCCAGCGCGTCGAGCGCGGTGAAGGTCGCCGAGGCGAGTTTTTCGGCATGTTGTAACCGGTGCAGTTGGGCATCAATCTGCGCGAGTTCTCCGTCTTCCAGCTCGGCACTTTCGATTTCTTGAATTTGATACGCCAACGTTTGCAGGCGTTCTTCTCTTTCGTCTACCGAACGTTCGAGCTGCCGAAAGGCTTCCGCGGCGGCGTGCCAGGTGCGATACCGTTCGGATACCGAAGCAATCGCGTCTGAAATTGCTTCGCCTCCCCAAAGATCAAGAAACCTGAGGTGTGATTCGGGCACGAGCAATGCCTGGTGGTCGTGTTGCCCGTGCATGTCGACCAGGCGACGTCCGACCTGACGCAGCGTGCCGACCGGCACACTCTTCCCATCGATCCGGCATATCGATCGGCCTTCCGGAGTGAGGTCTCGGTCGAGCCGAAACGCCTCGGGGAATTCGTCGATGGCACCCGCGGCAAAGGCAACCCGCACGGAGGCCCGTTTGGCGCCGCGCCGCACGAGGTCGCTATCGGCCCGTCCCCCGAGCGCGAGTTCCAGGGCGTCGGTGAATAGCGATTTTCCGGCCCCGGTCTCGCCGGTGAATACGGTGAGGCCGGGACCTAGCGGAAGCTCGGCCCGCTCGATGATCGCGATTTGTTCAACGGTCAGCGATGTGATCATGAGCCGAAAGTAAGAGACGGATCAGCGGAAATGAAAATCGCCCCGTACCGTGATTTCGGCACAGGGCGATTACTTGGTAAAGCGATCAGATCAGACAGCGGAAAGGCGCAAATCGGCGGGGGCGATCCGGAAGACTTACGAGGCCTTCTTGTCGCGGAAGCCCGGCAGGCGTCGGCCTTTGTAGTAGCCGTCCGGCGTCGCGTGGCCGCGCAGGAAGTACGGCTCGGCACTGCCGACGCGCTTCGTTTCCTGAATCTCCGGCAGGTCGGTGGTGTAGTTGGTGCGGCGTAGGGCGGTGCGCTGGTGCGAGAAACGTCGTTTCGGGTTCGGCATGTTACTTCTTCTCCCGGTGAACGGTGTACTTGTTCAGTCGCGGGTTAAATTTCTTGAGTTCCAAGCGCTCGGTGGTGTTGCGCTTGTTCTTCGTGGTGGTGTAATAATTCTTTCCGTCTTCGGTACAGACGATGCGGATAATTTCCCGCGCTTCCGATTTCTTTGCCATCGCTTCACTCCGGGCAATACGTAGCCCAGCAAGCGAAGGAGTATACACCGCGCGGCCAGAAAAATCTAGGGATTCCGGATAATCTAGCGACATGCTCGCCACCGTCGCCGTCGTACTTTCGCTTGTTCCGGGTCAATCGTCCGACCGTATGCCCCAGGCGCCGTGGGTCACGGTGCAGGCGTGGACGTTCAATCGGACGAACGCGGTGGAGGCGATTGGCCGGGTCGCGGCGTGCGGAGCCAAATACATTGAGCTGTATCCGGGCCAACGGGTGGCGCCGGAATGGGCGGTCGGAGTCGGCCCGGATATGCCCGCCGAAGCCGAGAAGCGTTTGGTGGACGCCCTGGTGCAGGCCGGAGTCCGACCGGTTGCCTTTGGGGTCACCGGTATTCCGAACGACGAGGCGCGCGCCCGCAATCTGTTCGAATGGGCAAAACGGCTCGGCATTCGGGTGATTAACACGGAGAGCACGGACAGCATTGATGTCGCGGAGCGATTGGCGAAGGAGCTGGATATCTCCGTGGGCTACCACAATCACCCGAAATCCAGCGATCCTAACTACAAGGTTTGGAACCCGCAGTACATTTACGACCTGGTGAAGCAGCGCGATCGTCGGCTCGGGGCGTGCGCCGATACGGGGCACTGGGTCCGCAGCGGGATCAAGCCGGTCGACGCGCTGAAGACGCTGCGTGGCCGCGTGGTCAGTAGCCACCTGAAGGACCTGCACGAGTTTTCGGCGAAGGGTTACGACGTTCCGTACGGGTTTGGTGTCAGCGACGTCAACGGCATCTTGGCGGCGTTTTCGCGCGGCAAATGGGCGGGGCCGATCTCGGTGGAGTACGAACGGTTCGAGAACGAGCGCATCATCGACGTGGCGCAGTGCGTCGGCTATCTGCGCGGAAAGGGCCTGTAGCGGCCGCGGCGTCCGGTTACGCAAACTAGCGACGTGCTACAGCTCGCCGTGTTTGATCTGGCTGGAACGACGATTCGTGACGACAACGCGGTGCTGCGTTGCCTCGTGGAGGCGATCGAGGCGGCCGGGTACGTTGCCGATCGGGACGCGCTGAACGCACGGATGGGGATTCCGAAGCCGGTGGCCATCGCCCAAACGTTGCCGGACGTGCCAGAAGGGTTGCGCACAGCGATTCACTCCGATTTTCGCGAACGGATGATTCGGCATTACGAGACTTCGCCGGAAGTCGGCGCGTTCGACGGCGTGGAGGAGTTGTTCGCGGAACTTCGCGCGCGGGGCACCCGGGTCGCGCTCGACACCGGGTTCGATCGCGAAACGATTGATGTGCTTCTAATGCGGCTCGGATGGCAGGCGGCGGTCGACGATTCGATCGGGAGCGACGAGGTGTCGCACGGACGCCCGGCTCCAGATATGGTGCTGGCGCTCATGCGGCAGTTCGGCATCACAGACGCGGCGACGGTGGCGAAGGTCGGGGATACGCCCAGCGATATTGGCGAAGGTCGCGCGGCGGGATGCGGTGCGGTCATCGCGGTGACGTACGGCACCCATACTGAGGCCCAGCTTCGGGCGCACGGACCCACGCACATCGTGGATACGGTGGCGGCATTACGCGACGTTCTCTTGAGCCTTTAGTGCCAAAAGTTGTCGGTATCGTAACGCGCCGTACCCGAGGGTGATGACGGCGCAGAGCGTTGCCATGCCCGCGAGCACAGCAAAGGCGGCGCTCCAACCCCGGGCGGTGGCGAGGTCGGCCACCCACTTTCCGGCGAGAATTCCACCGATGTAACCGACGCCATCGATCCAGCCGGCGGCGGTTCCGCTCGCGTCTTTCCCGCCGAAATCGAGCGACATCGCTCCGGCGAGCAGCGAATACGGACCGATGAGCGTAAAGGCGATGGCGGCGATCACCGGCGTCTGAAAGGCATGTCCCGCCGGAAGCCGGCTCAGCCAGACCAAGCCGAGTGCGCTGAGGGCGAGTCCGGTGCCGATGATGGCGACGTTGCCCCAGCGTCGGAAGCGATCGCTCAGGAATCCGACCGCGATAACGCTCAGTCCGCCGAAGAGAGGGAAGTAGCTGCTGGCATCGCCCGCGGCCGACTTCGACAGGCCGCCGACTTCGTGAAGGTACGTTGGCGTCCATTCGTTAAAGGTCTCGCGCATAAACGTGAACCCGAACGACAGCACGCACACGGTGAGGAAGGTCGGCGACGACAGCAGGGGAATCAGCCTGGCCCACCAGCGCAGGTCGGTCCGGGGAGCTTCCGCCGAGAACGCGGTTTCGCGGCGAGCGGGCGGCTCGGGCAGACCCACTTGGCCGGGGTTGTCGCGCAACAAGAGGATGGTCGGCACCAGGATGAGCGCGAGTCCGACGGCCGAAAAGATGTACACCTGCGACCAGGCCGAACCGGCATCGAACCAAGTGCTCAGTAACTTTCGGGCGGCAAAGTCGCCGAAGAGGTAGCTGAGGCTAATGAAGGCCATCGCGCGCCCGTTGGCATCGCCCGGAAACCAGCGGGACGTGATCTTGACCATGCCGCCCCAGCCGAAGCTTTGGACAAATCGATTGGCCGACCACGCCAGCAGAAAGATGGGCGGTCCGCCGAGCCCGAAGAGGAGGGTGAACAGCACCGCTCCGATGCCACCCAGCACGAGGGTCCGCTTTCCGGAGAGCGAATCGGCCAAGCTTCCGCCGAGGAATTTTCCGGCCGCGTACAGCAGGGTGCCGATGCTCGCGATCTCGCCCAGCGTGGATTTCGTGACCGCCTCAGGGTACGCGGCGATGAGGTACGGCTTGGCGACGCTAAAGTTCGACCGGCACAGGTAGAAGCCGGCGTAGGTTAGCACCATCAAAGCCAATGTGCCGGCGGGCCACAGTCGGGCGCGGGTCAGCATGTCAGCTCGTGGCCGGCAGCCCGATTCGAGATCGGAATTCGGGCACGCCGGTAACGCCCAAATCCATGGCGAGGAGCGACCCCGCCCATTCGCCATCGTTCGGCCGCAGGTGGCCGCCGGCGGTGGTGACGTAGGCAGTGGCGTAGTGTGGACCGCCAAAAGCCAGGCAACTCACCTTGCGAATCGGCAACCGAAACCTGGCGAATTCGGTCCCGTCCGGACGGTAGCCGACGATGGCGTTGCCGTCCCACCGCGTGGACCAGATGTTGCCGTTCGCGTCGACGGTCATGCCGTCCGGAACGCCTTCGCCCTCGCCCGAGACGGTGACGAACGGGCGCCGGTCCGAGACCTTGCCGGTCTGCGGGTCAAAGGTGAACTGCGTGATCGTCCGGTCGCCGCTATCGGTGTAATACATCACGGTTCGGTCCGGAGAGAACCCCATGCCGTTACTGCAGCCGATGCCGTCCAGCAGTTGAACGAGCTCTCCGGTCGGGGCAAGGCGGTACAGTCGGCCCCGGCGGTCGCGGGTGGGCATGGTTCCGCAAAACACGCCGCCGAGCGGATCGGCGATCACGTCGTTGAACCGCGTTTCGGTCTCGTCCGGAATCTCGGCGATCACCGTTTCGGTGCGGCCGTCGCGCCAGATTTCGACGGTGCCGCGCGCCCGAAAGAGCAGGAGGCTGCCGTCGGCCTGTAGCGTCATGCCGCCAATCGGACTGCCCTCGTGGACGCACGCGTGCTCGCCGGTGGCGATCTCGAGTCGGTACAGCCGGCCGGCAGGGATGTCGGTCCAGTAGACGGCGCCTTCCCCGGGATGGTACAGCGGCCCTTCGCCGGTGTCGCAGGGTACGTCGGCAAGCACACGGAATTCGGCGAAGTCGGCCATCCGCCTATCTTGGCCGATGGGGTGCGCGGATGGCCATAATTCGGACGTCCCTATGTCGGAACTTCGGTACCACCCCTACCTTGACCAGTGGGTCATCACGGCGACTCACCGGCAAGACCGGACATTCTTGCCGCCCGCCGACTACAATCCGCTCGCGCCGACCCTGCCCGGCGGATTCCCGACCGAGGTGCCGTTTCCGGAGTACGACATCGTGGTGTTTGAGAACAAGTTTCCGAGTCTCAGCCCGAATCCGCCGGCGCCGGCAGTGGCCGGGACCGCGCTATGTCCGGTTCGATCGGCGTCCGGCGTGTGCGAGGTCGTGTGCTACTCGCAGTTGCTCGACAGCACCTTCGCGACGTTGCCGTTTTCGCAGATCCGCAAGCTAGCCCGCGTTTGGCGCGAGCGATTCGTGGACCTGGCCGCGCGCGAAGATGTGAAGTATGTCTATATTTTCGAAAACAAAGGTCGCGAAATCGGGGTGACGCTGTTCCATCCGCACGGCCAAATCTACGCGTATCCGTTCATTCCGCCCACCGCCCAAGTCGAGGTGCAGCAAGAGTCGCAGCATTGGGCGCAGCACGGGACGCCGCTCATGGCTGCCGTTTTGGCGGAGAGCAGCGGGCAGATCGTGGCCGAGAATGACACCGCCTGCGCCTTCGTGCCGTTCTTCGCCCGGTATCCGTACGAGGTATACGTCACGCCGAAGGTCCATCGCCCGGATTTGGGGACGCTTTCGGACGCCGAGCTGGATGACTTCGCGGAGATGATGCACGTGGTGACGCAGAAGTACGACGCGCTCTTCGGGTTTTCGATGCCGTACATCATGGCGATGCACCAGCGTCCGGCGAAGTCCGATTTGCCGGGCGCGTGGCTCCACGCGGAGTTCTATCCGCCCTACCGGACCGCCCAAAAGCTGAAGTATCTGGCCGGAAGCGAGGCAGGAGCGGGCGCGTTCATCAACGATACGCTGGCGGAAGTTACGGCCGAGACGTTGCGGGCGCTTCCCCCGTATCGGTCGCGATGATCGGCGCGCCGACCACGCCGCGCAGGTGACCGACCATCAGGGCGATATCGGTGGGGCGCACGCCGGGGACGCGCGACGCCTGGCCGATCGTTTGCGGTCGCACGCGGGAGAGCTTCTCGCGGGTCTCGTAGCTTAGCCCGTTCAGCGCGTGGTAATCCCAGTCCGCGGGAATCGGCATCGTATCGAGCCGGCCGGTTTGAGCGACCAATTCGCGCTGCTTCTGGATGTACCCGTCGTAGACCGCTTGGAGTTCAATCTGTTGCCGCACGTCGCGATCCGCGTCGATCTCGACCGGCTGGATGCGTAGGGCACCGGCGAGACCGAGCTCGGGGCGCCGGATGAGTTCAAATACGCTCACCTTCGAGTTGATCGGGGCACTCCCGGCGAGCACGAGTCGCTCGTTATCGGCCGGAAACACGTAGGTGGACTCGAGTCGCGCGCGACCTTCCGCAATGGCCCGCTGTTTGCGCTCGAAGCGCGCCCAGCGCAGGTCGTCGCACAGCCCCAGTGCGCGGGCGATCGGCGTCAGGCGGGCGTCGGCGTTGTCGTGGCGCAGCAAGAGCCGATGCTCGGCGCGGGCGGTCAGCATGCGGTAGGGATCTTCGACGCCCTTGGTGACCAGGTCGTCGATCATCACGCCGATGAAGCTGTTGTCCCGATCGAAGGTCACGGGTGATTCGCCGCGGACGTACTGGACGGCGTTGATGCCGGCGACGATGCCCTGCCCGGCCGCTTCCTCGTAACCGCTCGTGCCGTTTAGTTGACCGGCCAAGAAGAGTCCGGAGAGTAGCTTCGACATGAGTTGCGGGTTCAGTTGCAGCGGGTCCGCCATGTCGTACTCCACCGCGTAACCCGGCCGCATCATGTCGCACTGCTCTAGCCCGGGCACGGTGCGCAGGAACTGCAATTGAACCTCGGCGGGCAGGCTGGTCGACATGCCTTGCACGTACATCTCTTCGCCGTCCCAGGTCTCTTGCTCCAGCCATACCGGGTGGGTTTCCTTTTCGGCGAATCGCACGACCTTATCTTCGATACTCGGGCAGTAGCGCGGGCCGACGCCGGAGATTTGCCCGCTGTACATGGCACTCTCGCTCAGGTTGGCGTGGATGATCTCGTGGGTAAGCGCGGTGGTGTGGGTTTGCCAGCACGGATACAGTTCGCGCGGGTGGAACATCCGGTCGTGGCGAAAACTCATCGGTCCGGCCTCGGGCTGACTCGGGCTCGCTTCGGTCTGATGGAAGTCGATCGAGGATTTACGGATTCGCGGCGTGGTGCCGGTCTTAAACCGCCGGAGGCGGATGCCCAACTCGAGCAGCGACGCGCTCAGATCGCGGGCGGCCTCATCGCCGTGCCGAGCGGCCACGGTCTGCGTTTTGCCCATATGGCACAAGCCATTCAGGAAGGTGCCGGTGGTGAGCACGAGGGCGTCGCACGCCATGAACTCCGCCACGGCGGCGTCGATGGGCCGCGCCCAAACGCCCCGCACGCCGGTGGCATCCCACTCGATCCGCTCCACCATCGCCTCGCGCACCTCCAGATTCGGCGTGTTGGCGAAGACGTCCTGCATCACTTTAGGATAGAGGTCTTTGCACACGTGGGCACGGACCGTTTGCACGGCGGGGCCTTTGCTCGTGCCGACGCGCCGGATGTGCGTGACTGCGTAATCGGTGGTGACGGCCATCTGGCCGCCCAGCGCGTCTACCTCGCGCGCGATGTGACCCTTCGCCGGACCCCCGATGCTACAGTTGCACGGCAAATGGCCGATGCGGTCCTTCCGAAGGGTGAGGCACAGGGTGTCTACTCCGCGTCGTGCGCTGGCGAGCGCCGCCTCGATCCCGGCGTGCCCGGCCCCGACCACGATGACGCGCGGCGCGCAGGTTTGCATCAGCCGGACTGGCGTCCTTCGATCGAAGCGAGCAAGATCGCGGCGGCAAAGCCGACCCGTCGGTCGAGCCCCTGCATATCGGGAAGAAAGTCGATGGTGAGGTTGTAGACCAGCGGGTTCCAGCTTTGGCGGTAGTCGGCGACCTTAACCCCGTTGATCGTGCCGTCGTAATTCTGGGGAATGAGGTTCGAGATGAACCGGCGGATGAGGGCCATGGCCATGGAATCCTCCACCACGAGTCCGACCGGGCGGTCCCAGGGATCAAGAATTTGCCACTCGTCGCGGGCGATACTCTTCCAGCCCTTTCGTTGCAGCGCGCCGAGCTTCTGGTTGGTCACCAGGTCCACGACGTCGTACGTCGCGGCGAAGTCCAGGACTTGGCGGGCGAAAATTCCGAAGACCGGGTCCGCCCGATTCTCGAGTCGGTACACGTGGATCTGCTCTTTCAGCTTGAATCCTTCCTTCTCGGCCACCAGCACCAACTCTCCCCCCGGGCCGAAAATGCGGTAGCGACCGCCGATCATCTTCATGATCTGTCGCTTCAGCGTGTACTGCGGGTACTTGTAGATCGGATCGTGGAGCAGTTCGGTGCTCATCGTCTCTAGTATAGGATTACTCGTCGACGCGACTGAAGTAGATGACGGTGACGCGCGTTTCCGGCGTGACTAAATCCCCGTAAATCCGGCTGAGCACGGCGATCACGTCGTCCTGGGTGCGGAATTCGGGGTTCTCGCGTTCGATGTCGCGCGGGCTGAGCTCGCCGACGGTCTTGACTTCAACGCGATCGAGGATCGCGCTGAACAGCTTTTGGCGTCGACCGAAGCGCGCGCCGACCGTAACCCAGACGACCATGCCGGTCTGGTACTTGTCGCTCTTGTCGCCAAGTCGAATCGTGACGGTCTTGCGGTTGTTGCGGAGGACGTCGCCGTAGAGGTCCGAGTAAAAGTTCAGCGCAAACATCGTGGTAGGAAGAACGTCCGATTGTGACACCGATTCGCCGGGTCACGCGAAAGGGTGCGACGAAATCCGACTTCCACAACGTATATTGGAGATGAGCGCAAGTTTTGCGCCGGGTTCCTCCGCACAATGGCGTGACGCGACGGTTTCCGAGGTGATCTTCACCCGATTATTGGCATCGCCGCCCCACCCAAACCTATGTGGAAAATTGTGGAACCCTGGCAGCTTCAGCAGTTGCAACGCCTCGCGACACTACAGCCAGAACGTTGCGAAACGTTTCTCAATACCGTCTATCGCCAATTTGATGGACTGTACGAGGACCTCGCGATCATGGCGGTGCAGGCCGGCAGCCTCACGATTGAGCGCGCGTCCGAGTTGCTTTCCCTGACCCCGAGCGAGATCGAGGCCCGCGTTCAGCTTTTCGTGCAGCAAGAGGCGGTGGCCCGCGCCATGGTGATGGTCGATTCTGCGACCAACGTCGCCCGTCTGCAATCGGGCGGGGTCGCGGTGTGGGAAATCGTGCGCGAACTGCGCAAGCTCGGCTCGGTGGAACGGCTGGAATCCTCGTTCCCGTCGCTGACCCGAACCGAAATTGCCGCTGCCCTTCGCTACGCTCAAGACCATCCGGAAGAGACCGAGCAGTTGATCCAGCGGTACGAACAGTCGATCTCGAAGCGGCTGGCCAGCTACCCGAAGATGGCCTCTTAGCCACCGTCGTCGCTCCGGGCGGTCCGGAGACGCAAGGGCCAAAAGTCGGGGTGATCCACGCTGGCTGGTAACCTTGCGTCTGCCGATGTACCCGACGCTTCTTCGAATTGGGCAGTTTGAACTGCCATCGTTTGGCGTCATCCTCGTCATCGCCTTTTTCGTCGGTATTGCGATCACGATTCGCCGCGCGCCGCGATTTGGGATCACGGGCGACCAAGTGCTTGACGCGAGTTTCTACATGCTCATCGCGGGCGTGCTGGGCGCGAGACTGTTCTTCATCGCGCAGGACTGGGGCTACTACCGCGAGCACATCAACGAACTGCTCACGTTGCGATTTCAGGGGTTAACCAGCTTCGGCGGGGTGTTCTTCGGCCTGTTCGCGGTGCTGTTCTGGTGCCGACGCAACGGCGTGGACTTTCGCAAGTACGCCGACATGATTTCGCCTGGCTTTTTGGTGGGTCATGCCATCGGCCGGGTCGGTTGCTTGCTCAACGGCTGCTGCTTTGGGGGTGAATGTCCGCCGAATTTCCCGCTTGGCATTCGGGTGGCCGGCGATCCGCACCTGCACCACCCGGCCCAACTGTACGATTCGGTGATGAACGTGGTGGGGTTCGGGTTGCTGATGCTGTACGAGCGGCGGCGTCACGGAGCAGGGCAAGTGTTCGGCCTGATGTTCATCTTGCACGGCATGGCCCGATTTATTTACGAGTTTTGGCGCGCCGGCTCGGTGCAAGACGTGATGCAGGGCAAGGCATCCAGCACGTACTGGGGCAGCTTGCCAATTACTGAAGCGCAGGCGGTCGCGCTGGTGTTGGTGATCACCGGCGGCGTGCTGATGGCGATGTTTAACGATCGTGCGCCCGCCCAGCAGGAGTTGATCGCTTCGTAATGGGCGAAGGGGCGACCTTTGCCGAGCTACTGCAGGCCTTTCGCGGGGTGCGGGTGGTGGTGGTGGGCGACGTGATGCTGGACGAGTACCTCTTTGGTACGGCCACGCGGATTTCTCCCGAGGCGCCCGTGATGGTGGTTCGGCAGCGCGACACCCGGCACGTGGTGGGCGGAGCGGCCAACGTCGCGCTGAATGTGCAGGCGCTCGGGGCCGATGTGAGCCTTCTCGGCATCGTTGGCGACGACGAGGCCGGTCGATTGCTCCGCGATGCGGCGACCGCGGCCGGGTTGGATGCCCGGTTTCTCGTGGATCCTTCGCGACCGACCACGCGGAAAACTCGGATCGTGGCCAATTCCTCTCACCAGGTGTTGCGGGTCGATCATGAAAGTACGGCGGAACCGGACGCGGCGACTCAGACGGACTGGCTCGCGACGATTCGGGACGCGATCCGTAGCGCGAACCCGCACGTGGTGCTTGCGAGCGATTATGCGAAGGGTGCGCTCTCGGCGGAGGTGGTGCGCGCGCTGGTGGAGTCCGCTCGGTCCGATGGACGGAAACTGGTCGCCAACGGCAAGCCTCGGTCCGCGACCCATTACGCCGGGGCCGACGTCGTGAGCTTCAACCGTCCGGAATCGGAGGCGATTTTGGAGAGTGCCGTCGGGGACGGGCGTGCGGCGGCGCGGGCGCTCGGCGAACGGCTCGGGATTCACGAAGTGGTCGTCACTCTGGGCGACAAGGGCCTTGCGACCGCTCGTTACGCCGTGCCGAGCGTCCCGGTCGAAGTCTTCGATCCGGCGGGCGCGGGGGATACCGCCATCGCGACATTGGCACTCGCGTACGGGGCGGAATCCTCGGACCGACTGTCGGAATCGGCCCTGCACTTGGCCGCTCACACGGCCGCGGCGGTGGTCAGAAAAGTGGGCGTGGCGGTGCCAAACGTCCAAGATCTGGAGGCGATTGCCCAGATCCGGGTACCTTAGTGGATTCAGTTATGCGCGTACGGAACAAAGAAATTCGACAACGACGACATCGCAAGGAGCAGAAGATGAAGGATGCGCTCCGCGAGATTCGCGCCACTCAGGGCGAAAAGAAGGCGGCAGCTCCGGCGAAGGCCAAGCCCGCCGCGAAGAAGTCCACCAAGAAGACCGAGGCCTAAGTTTCTGATGCCTGCGGCGGCCGTTCTCGCGCTTTTGCTCACGGCGAGTTCGCCGGCATCCATCCGATCGATTGACGACCCCTCGTGGTGGGCGAATCCGTCGGAGCCCGTGCGGCTGACCCTGGCCCAAGACACGACCCTGATCGCCCAAGACGCGGACGTCGCGCACGGTGGCGATCAGGTTCTCGGCGGGGCGGTGGATCGCACCATCCTCATCCGGTTTCCGGAAGTCGCGCACGTGGTGCCGCCCGGATACCGAGTCGAGGTCGCTACACTCGTGCTGACCGCGACCGGCGGCAATCCGGCGTCTTTCCGAACCGTCTCGCAAGTCCTGCGTCCGTGGGGCGAGGGACCGTTGCGCACCTTTATGCAGGGGTTCGCCCCGACCCCTACGACGGGCGACAAGGCGAAAGAACAAAAGCCGATGGTGGCGATGAACGCGGCGACCTGGCGCGATCGGCTGGGGCGGCGGGCCGGTTGGCAACGACCCGGCGCGCAGGGGCCGGAAGACAGCCTGCCCATCGAACTTCCGCCGACGCAGTACAACGCAAGCGAAGTCCGCATCGAGGGGTTGGCCGCAACCGTGCAGGGCTGGGTCAACGCGCCGCACGCAAACCATGGGCTCGCGCTGCGCATGGCGAGCAATACCGACTTCGCGAGTGCGCAGGGGCCGCAGGGGCGTCCCGTACTCGAACTTCGGCTCGCGCCGGTGCCAAATGCCGATATGGCCCAGGCCGATCTCGCGATCACCGGATACGAATTTGAGGGGACGAACGCCAAGGTACGGGTCAGCAATACGGGCTCGGCGCCGTCGGGCACGTACTCCGTGCGGTTGCTGACCGAGGAGCGGAGCGCCTCGTTGGCCGATCTCCCCGCGCTCGCCCCCGGTGCATCGGCGGAGCATACGGTCGCGATTCCGGACGCGCGAGGCGGCAACCGGGCGGTTCCGGTAACCGCCGTCATCGAATCGGCGGGGGCGGATGCGAACCCGCGGAACCAGTCCGAAACCCGCTACGTCGGCGGGGTCGATATCGACTGGCCGGACGATGCCGACCGTGCCACCCGCGTTCGGCTGCTGGCGTACCTCAACGACGTGGTCTTGCCGATGAGCCGGTTCGGGGCGGTGCCCGATGGGACGACCGTCCGCGTGAATCTCGGCGGCAGTACGACCGGCGATCGGCCGGCGAATCGACTGCGTACGGTGTTGCAGCAGCTCGGCGCGAAGCCGTGGGCGCGGACGAATCTGCGACGGGCCGACTTTTTGGCGGAGAGCCTCACCGCGCGGGCGGCAGAAGACCTCGCGCCGGGGTTGATGGGCTATGGCGACACTCGGTACGACGGCGTGGTGCCGGGCCGGCTCCTCTTGCCTTACGAGCCGACCGACAACCCGGTATTTGTGAACAATCCGCTGGTGCCAGGCGGCTTGCTCGCCGCCACCGACGTCGTGTCGATTCAGGCGCGGGCCGAGAAGCGAACGGTTCCGATGCCGAAGGCGGTGCTGATCCGGATGAACGACATGTCCGGGCGACCGATCGCCGAAAGCGATTACGCGATCTACCGAAGTAAAGGATTTGGCGTCTTGCGAGGCGCGGCCTCGGTGACCACGGGCAAAACGCGCAACGGCACGGCGATCGTGCGGCTGGGCGAAGGCGGACTGTCCCTGCCGGCGGACGACTCGGACGGTGGCGATGCGCTGTACTTGGTGCGGGTCACGCGCGGGAATCAAACGGAAGACGCATGGTTTAAGGCGTGGCAGTTGGTGGATGCGGCGGCTCGCGGCAACACCGACATTGCATTCGTGGAGCTGCGCTACAACCTTTCGGAGGCGGACATAGACCTGAACGTGGACCTCGCGCGGGGCAAGGCGGTCACGGGTTCCGACGGACTGTTTCCGGCGCAGCTGGCGGCATTGGTCACGCCGGACAGCGCGGCGGCGGTGGATCTCGGCGCAGCCACGCGGGCATATGTTGAGATTGACCTCGGCCGGGATCGCACGATCGCCGAGATTCGGCTGACGCCGGACGCGAACCGTCCGATGTGGAACCGATTCCGGATCGTCGGTTACGCCACCGGCCAGCGAGTGGAAGACGCCTCGCCCATCGCGCAGGAGCCGAACTTTGCATGGGCGTACGCCAACCGGAGCCGGCTGGGGCACGTGTCGTACAAAGGTCCGACGCCGCGAGTGCGCTATCTGCGTATCATCCACGACGGCACTTGGGCCGGGTACCTCCGAAGCCTGGAGATTTTCCCGGCCGTGCTCAACGACTAGTCTGCGTGCGAGCCCACACGTGGGTCGCGCGGGCGTACGAGACTTGGTGGATGAGTTCGCGCCGTTCATTGCCGAACGTCGTCGCGTCCCAGCGCTTGGGATACCAGCCGTCCGGATTCGCGCGGATGCCGGCGAGGGCCTTGCCCGGGTCCCAACCAAGGGCGCGGCGGTGCGGGATCAGATTTTCGTACAGCAAGTGCGCGAATTGGGCTTCGTCACGCACGAGGTGAGTTTCGGGTTCCACCCATTTCCGATAGGCGGCTTTGGCGAGTTCGTCGGCCTCAGCCAGGCCAAGTTCGCGCGCGGTGCGAAGCATGAGCGCAGAGTTGTAGCTCCACTTGGTGGTTTCAACCCGTCCCGCCCGGTCGATGCTGTCCCAATAGAGCCCATCCGACGGGTCCCGAAGTTTGGTGCGGCACCAAGCGTACAGGGCGGTCGCCTTTGCTCGGAGCGCGGCGGCGTTGCGGTACTTCGCAACCGCCAGGCACGCGGCGGCGGCGGGCGCGTTGGAGCACGTGTTCTTCGACGCCTTATCGCTCTCGCGCCAGTAGATGCCGCCGTCCAGCACGTCGTCCTCGCCGCTCAGCACGTAGCGAAGGGACGCCTCGGCCCGGTCGAGGAAACGGGTTTCGCGCGTGACCTCGTAGGTTTCTACAAGAGCCATCACCATCCAGGCGTTGTCGTCGTAGTAGCGGTCGACCGGCTTTGGGGCCGGCAGCACGTCGTATCCGGCGACGGGTCCGGCATCATTCCAGTACACGTGGACCGCGTCGGCGAACTGTACGAGGCCCGGTCGCAAAGTCGGATCGAGTTCGGCCGCGGAAGCGTAGGCGCTGAGCACCACGCCAACGGACCAGTTGAATGCGGGTTGCGAAACCGGCTTGCCGTGGTCAAGGGCTTCGCTCCAGAGGCCGTTCGGTAGGCGATAGGCGGCTTCGGTCCGGCGGAAAAAGGCGGTTGCGTCGGCTTCGGAAACAAGGCTGGCCATGAGGATCGCGGAGGGAATCACGGTCTACAATTGCCCGGACTTGATGCGGGCGATCTCCTTGGCCTTGGCTTCCGGAGGCATCGGAGTGTTCTCGATGAACTTCACCTTCTCCTCCACGGACATTTTGTCGAATTCTTTTCGTTCGACGCGGCCCTTATTCGGGACATCCACCGGACCGCTGTTGGAATCGCAGCCCGCGAGGCCGATGGCGAGACAGAGCGCGGAAACCGCGCTCGCGAGGATGGTTGGCTTTGCTTGCATCGTCAATCTCCGGTTCAAAAAAGGTCCTCCGGCGGAAGGCATCGCCGGAGGACAAAGGTTACGCGGCGCTTAGTTCGTCCACTCGCGGATTTGGCGCGCGTTGACGGTGATGCCTTGGACCCACGGCTGACCGTTGCCCGGGCTGTTCCAGTACACGTTCCAGCCGCAGGCCGGAATGCCACCCGGTCCGAGAGAGCCCCACGAGTCTTGGGCGATGGACTGGAAGAAGTTGGTCGACTTCGCGTGGCCGTCGAAGAAGCCAAACGTCAGCTGACCGTTTTGGCCGCCGGCGACCAGGGAGAACTGCGCCGGATACGTGCTGATTTCCTCGCCGACGGCGGTGCCCGCCTTGGCCGCTTCCGACATTTCGATGTCCGGGAACATCTTGCGGGTCGGGGCGATCATCGCGGTTCCGGCCGAGTTTTGGAGCAGGCTGAGGTTACCGCCCTGGTTGTACACGTCTTGGCCGCCCGATCCGTTCGGATAGATTTCCGGCCAGATGGTGTCGGCGCAGCGGCCGTTGCGCGGTCCGCCAAACTCGTTTCGCCCGGCGTCTTTATTGACGGCGTAGCTGCGGGGGAATCGGGTCGTTTCGTCGCCCGGGTCCGATCCGAACCAACGGCCGGCATTGGACCACGCGGCTTGGTTAAGCGGGCTCTGGAAGATGCCGCCGTTGCCAGGGGTGGCGTAGAACTGGCCGTTCACCTGGGGCGGTCGACCGCCGTTCTTGATGTACGGAAGCACGACGTCCTTCCAGGTTCGCATGTTGGGGCCCCACCAGTGCGAGGACTGTTCGACCACCCGAGTGGCGGGCAACACGTCGTCGTGATCGCCGACGTACAGGAGCATGCCCATGGTGATGTTCTTGACGTTCGACAGGTCTTGGGTTCGCTTGGCGGCCGTTTTGGCCTGGGCAAACACCGGGAAGAGGATGGCAGCGAGAATCGCGATAATCGCGATGACCACGAGGAGTTCAATGAGCGTAAATGCGCGTTTGGTATTCATAACGGTCCACCGTTGGAACGTTCCCCGGGCCCGGAGGCACGAGGCGAGAAAGAAATTGGTTTGGCGCGAGCGACCTCGCTGGCGATGGTGCGAACCTCGAACGGGCTTCGCTCTCCGCGCAGTCGGCGCAGGAGGAGTTCGGCGCCGGCCCGGCCGATCTCGTTGGCCTTTTGCACTACGCGGTACAGGGCATCGGCGCGTCGCAGCATCATCGGCGGCCAGTCGTTAAACGTCGCGATGACGACTCGGTCGTCGGCGTTGAGCTGGTGCAACGCCTCCAGCGCGGCCATGGCGTAGCAATCCTGACTACAGAACACGGCGGTCGGGGGATGCTCGCGGTGCAGCATGGTGAAGAGCGAATCGAAGACCGCCTGCACCAGCCGCTCTGGCCGCGTTTCCAAATCCTTGGAGTACCATCGCGCGAGATCGCGGCAGTCGCTCCCGACGGCGGCGAGCTCGGCCACGTAGGCGGCGTGGCGATCGCGCACGGTCGAGACGTGGGCGTTGTCTCCGCTCAGGAACGCGATGCGCCGGTGCCCGTCCTGCGTGAGCATTTGCATGACCGCGGTCGTGGCGTCGTAATTGTCCGAGATCACGGCGTCGGCTTCGAGTCCGACCGGGATGCGATCGAGCAGAACGAGCGGGAAACCCTGTCCGATGAGTCGCCGCAGCATCGGCGTGTTCTCGTCGTAGCTGAGCGGATACATGAGGATGCCGTCCACTTGCTCACTTAGGCGGCGCAATTGTTCAACTTCCTGATGCGGGTCCTCGCCCACGTCGCACAGCAGCAGTTGGTAGTCGTCGCCCAGCTCCGTACGGATGCCGCGTACGAGGTCGGTCTGCGGGAAATCGTTGGTGTGATCCATGACCAGCGCCACGAGCCCGTTCTTCGTCGAAGGTGCGCTGGCGACCACCGTTCCGGTACGGCGTTGCCGCAGGACGAGGCCGATTCGCTTGAGTTCGGCAACGGCGCGGTGGGCGGTTTGGCGACTGACGCCGTAGCGATCGGCGATCTCAAATTCGCTCGGAATGCGGTCGCCTTCCTTCAAGGCTCCGCTCTGGATTTGCTCGCGAATATGCTGAGCAATTTCACCCCATCGTGCGTTTGTCGTTGCGTCCATCGTTGGCTGCGGTCGCATTGTACGACAGGGGCGGCGTTTTGTGAAGGGGTTTTTGAACAATTTCTAGCAATTGGTGAATTGTTCGGCCGGTGGGGTGGGTTTCGGGCGGCGGGCGGCTCCAGTACACTATCGGTTCGCCCGCCCGGGTGGTGAAATGGTAGACACAGGGGACTTAAAATCCCTTGCTCGCAAGGGCGTGTGGGTTCGAGTCCCACCCCGGGCACCAGCGCGGGGTTTGC